>CANRFB010000063.1 GCA_947629785.1 uncultured Clostridia bacterium
GCGATGAACGCTAACAGATACTTCGGTATCAACAACAAGAAGCTTTCTAAGTCCCTTGAAAAACTTTCCAGCGGTTACGCTATCAACCGTGCAGGCGATAACGCAGCGGGTCTGGCAGTTTCCGAGAAGATGAGATCCCAGATCGCCGGCATGACTCAGGCAGTCAAGAACGCTCAGGACGGCATTTCAATGGTTCAGACTTACGAGGGCGCACTGACAGAAACAGATTCCATTCTCCAGAGAATGAAGACCCTTGCAAGCCAGATGGCAAACGGCGGTTATGATGATCCCGTTGACCGTACAGCTGCTCAGCAGGAATTCTATCAGCTGAACGACGAACTCAACCAGATCGCTGACACCGACTACAACGGCGTTGTAGTTCTCAACGGCGGCGTTATGGCTGACGGCGCAGTTGCTGATGCTAACGGTCTTATCGACTATGCTAATCAGCCCGAAAGAGCTGCTAAAGCTTGGCTTGCAAGCGATGTAAATACACTTGATGACAGCGATTACAGTGGAAAGATGGCTGCTGCTAATGCTCTTTGGGATAACCTCGGTCTTTCCGAAGAAACCGAGTCTGTGGATATTACATTCAAGTACAATAAATCTACAGATTCTTGGGAAGTTTCTGACTGCAGCGATTACAGCGCACTTCAGAATGCAAAAGATAAGCTTACGGTTAAAAGGGGCGGAAATGCCGATGCGCTTGGAAACAAAGGTACAGTAGGTCATAATAATGGTGGTTTCTCAATAACAAATACCGCGATTACAAAAGGCGATGATACATTGAGTACTGCTGATGCTGCAGCAGATGCCTTTGAGTATGCTAATGTAGTTCTTGATTCGAGTGAATTAAAGGACGGCGATACAGTAACCCTTACATTTACAAGACCTAATTCCAAGAATACTGCTCCCGAGAACATAGGTATAGCAGAAGGAACTCTGTCATCAAAATTTGGAAATCATGCTTCTTCTATAGCTGAACCTACTATTACTGTAAATGGTGGGGCTGCAGCTGCAGAAAATTATGAGAGCACAAACTCCGCAACAGCTGCAAAGCCTATGACCGAAGAAGCAAGAAAAGCTTTTGAAGCTCTTAACGGTGCAAAGGTAACATTGGAGTATGCAGCAAAAGGAACAGTAGCTACCAAAGCCACTGTGAATATAGGTGGCAGAGAAGTTGAACTTGATATATCAAAAGCAGATAATGAAAAAGGTATACAGTTAGAAGATGGTACAAAATTGACGCTAAAATCTGTTGCCAATGGATTTAAAATTCTTGATGAGACTGGAGCAGAATTAGCATCTATTACCGGTGGTGCTCTTGCAAATGATGGTAAAGGTACGGATAGTGCTTCTTCAATATCGTTTGAGCTGCGTCTTGACGAGGCTGTATACAGTGATACTGCTAAGCCTAAGGCTTCTATCGAAACAAAGGGCGACTATAAGGTTTCCGAGTCTAACGCATTCAAACATTCCGAAGCTAAAATGACCTATAAGGATCACCTCATTCTTCAGGTAGGCGGCAGAACTAAGGACGCTGTAGACTTCACATTCCAGTATGATTCTACTTCTATCGGCGACCTCAAGGCTGATCTTAACTGCACAGCTGCAGGTCTTGGCACAGATAAACTGGATATCAAGACTCAGGAAGATGCTAACTATGCTATCGACAAGATTGATCAGGCTATCAATAAGGTATCCCTCGTTCGTGGTACTTTCGGTGCTGTTCAGAACAGACTCGACCACAAGATCGACAACCTGAACGTAACAGTTGAGAACCTGACCGACGCTGAGTCCAGAATCCGTGATACCAACATGGCAGAAGAAATGATGAACTTCACAAAGAATCAGATCCTGTCTCAGGCTTCACAGTCTATGCTCGCACAGGCTAATCAGCTGCCCCAGAGCGTTCTGCAGCTGTTACAGTAAGCAAGCTGAGCTTGCAGGCATTCAGGCGTTACATTGTTATCTCACGCCTAAATATACCGTGCATGATGTAAAGCTAAACTTACAAATAAGAAATTCCCTCGTCAATTCAATTTGGCGAGGGAATTTTTTGTAGGCTGAGCCTGATAAATTTTGAATTAAAAATATTAACAAATAATATATAATTTTCTCCGCGTTATGTGCTATAATTTAATTGTGATAATATGCACTAATTGTTTTCAACTTTTTAAACCGTTTTTGACACTTCCTACAAAAACTGACGTAAGAGTATATACAGTATTACAAGAGGGTGAGCGCTTTGAAAAAACAGAAACTCGACTTGCTGGCATTCCGTATATTAATGTCAGTGCTTCTGTGTATTGCTCTGATAGGCGCAATGCTTTATTATTCAAATACCCTCAGCAACGAGCTTTACGAGAACAGCGTAAACACCCTTACCGAAATTTCCGCCCAGAACGTGGATATTCTCAAAACTAAAATAGACGCCCAGACCGACTCCCTTGCCGAAGTCGCCGCCCGTATCGCCGTTCCCACCGACTGGGATATTGCGTATACCACTTATACGCTTAATCAGGTAATGAAAAGATATACTTTCAAAAGTATGGGCATAGTCCTGCCCAACGGCGAGGCTTACCTTACCAACGGCGCGCAGGTGAAAATTTCCGGCGAAAGCTGGGATTTCATGCAGGGCGTTTTTGACGGCGAAACCATTATTTCAAACCGCGCAGAGGGGCTTGACGGCGACAGTATCATAACCGTTATGGTTCCCGTTAACAAAGCGGGCGAAGTTATCGCCATTCTTATGGCAACAAGCACTACCGAAAGCATTCAGGAAATACTTGACGTTTCTTTCTTCAACGGTCAGGGGTATTCCTATATTGTCAGGTCGGACGGCAGAATTATTACTTCCTCAACGTTCCCCACAAGTTTCAAGGATATTTCAAATATCTTTGACGCGCTGACCGAGGCGGACGCTTCCAACGCCGCCGCCTGCGAACAGATGAAGCATGATATGCAGTTCCGCGAGGACAGCTATATACAATATAAAAACGGCACTAACTATTATATGAGTTATTCCGAAATAGGCATAAACGACTGGTATCTGCTAAGCGTTATCCCCGTAAGCGTTATTGATTCCACAAGGAACGGTATCATGGCGTCAACATATCTGCTGTGTTCGGTAATTATAATAGTATTCGTGCTTATCATTACATATTTTATCCGTGTTGAACGTAAAAAGCGCATGGAACTTCAGGACATTCTCTATGTTGACCCGATAACAAAGGGATATTCCTATCAGCGGTTCTGCAAGGAGGCCCGCGAAAAGCTTGATTCCGACAAGCGGAACGCCGCAGTCGTGGTTCTGGATATTGAAAAATTCAAGGTAATAAACGAACTTTTCGGCTACGAGGACGGCGACAAGGTGCTTGTATATATCTGGTCGCTTATCAAAAACTGGGTAAAGCCCGACGAAATATATTCCCGCCGCAATGCCGACATATACAGTATGCTGATTTTCTACGATTCCGAACAGGAACTGGCGGAGCGAGTTTATTCCCTTGCGGAACTTATCCAGAACGACAGGCTTGAAAAGAGAAAAGGCTTTGTTATCCGCCCCGCAATAGGAATTTACAGAGTGGAAAACAGAGAGCTTGACGTCCAGTCAATGCAGAATTACGCTTCCATCGCCAAGAACAAAATAAAAGGCAACGCCAGCGGGAACTGTGTTGCATATTACGACGACAGCTACAAGGAAACCATTCTCGAAAACAAGTCCCTTGAGGACAGAATGATAGCGGGACTTAAAAACGAAGAATTTACCGTTTTCTATCAGCCGAAATATGACGCGGTCACTCAGGAACTTTCAGGCGCGGAAGCACTTATCCGCTGGAAAAACGCTGACGGCACATACACGCCGCCGTATAAATTTATCCCAATAGCCGAAAAGAACGGTTTCGTTCTGAAACTTGACAAGTATGTTTTCAGAAAGGTATGCGAGGACCAGAAGCGCAGACTTGAGGAGGGAAAGAAAGTCGTTCCCGTGTCGGTGAACCTGTCGCGGCAGCACCTTTACAATTCGGCGTTTATAGAAGATTACCGCAAAATGGTGGAGGCGCGGAACATTCCCATAAATCTTGTGGAGCTTGAAGTTACCGAAAGCGCCATGTTTGAAAATCAGGACGAGTTCATGTCGATAATCGACCGCCTGCACAAGATAGGATTCAAGATTCTGATGGACGATTTCGGAACGGGCTACTCCTCGCTGATGATGTTAAAATCCATACCTATCGACGTTATGAAGCTTGACAAGAGTTTTGTGGACGATTTCAACGACGAAAAGGGTGAGAAGATAATTTCCTGCGTAACGCAGCTTGCGAAGTCCATGCACATTGAAGTAACTGCGGAGGGCGTCGAAACCGAGGAGCAGTACCAGTTTATGAAAAAGTTAGGCTGCGACAACATTCAGGGATTTTACTTTGCGAAGCCCATGCCCATGGAAGATTTTGATAAACTACTGTAAAATGCGGCGGAAAAGTTATTCTGCCGCATTTTGTTTAAGGAGAAATTATATGGCTGACGAACGTTTTACAAGAAAAGAATTGAACGCGGGAACGCTGCTTGCGCCCCTGCCCGCGGTAATGGTTACCTGCGGAACACCGCAGGCGGCGAATGTTTTTACGGTGGCGTGGACGGGGATAATCTGCACCCACCCCGCGCTGACTTACATATCCGTGCGCCCCGCGCGGTATTCCTACGGAATAATAAAAGAGACGGGGGAATTTGCCATAAATCTCACCACATCGAAAATGGCGCGGGCGGCAGATTTCTGCGGAATGAAAACGGGCAAAAAGACCGACAAGCTGAAAAAGTGCGGGCTGCACACTGCCAAGCCGTTTAAAATAAGCGCGCCGATAATTTCCGAAAGCCCCCTTGCGCTGGAATGTAAGGTAAAGGAGATACGGCAATTCGGAACGCATGATATGTTTATTGCGGAGATACTTGCGGTAAATGTTGACGGCAGGTATATTGACAGCAAAGGCAAGATAAATTTACAGCAGGCAGGGCTTATGGCTTACTCCCACGGCGAATATTTTGCCCTTGGCAGAAAGCTTGGAAATTTCGGATTTTCTTCTCATGCAAAATGAGCCCCCTTTAAGATTTGAAACAGGCATAAATTATAATATAAAAATAAAAACATACAGGAGCGGAATATGAAGATAAAGTATTCAAGAGATGCGCTGAAATTTTTGGCAAAAGTTCAGAAAAATGTTTCTCAAAACATCAGAAATGCTATAAATATGCTGCCGCAAGGTGATGTCAAACGTATGCAGGGCTTTGATGACGGACGTATGCGGCTGCGCGTCGGCAAATTCCGAATAATTTTCCGTTATGATATTGACAATGGCTTGGAAATAATATATATTATAGATATAGGTTCCCGCGGAGATATTTATAAATAAAGGAGGCCGCTTTTATGTCGCCAAGAACTCAACAAATCATTAATTTATATGAAATGCTTCCCGAAAAAGAGCAAGAGTTGGCTTACGAAACGTTAAAACGATTCGTTCTTGCGTGGGACCCTGATTTTACAAAGGTCACCCCGGACGAGCGCGAACGCATTGAAAACGCTGAACAAAGCGGCTTTATTCCCGATGATGAAATTGACTGGGATAATCTTGAAAAATACAAGGCTGACCCTTGACGGAGGTATATGGTATATATGAAACAGTATTACGATAATCGCGAGCTTTCGTGGCTCAAATTCAATGAACGCGTTCTGGAAGAAGCAACAGACCCTGCCGTTCCTCTTTGCGAACGGCTTATGTTTGCCGCGATCTTTCAGTCAAATCTTGACGAATTTTTTATGATTCGTGTGGGTTCCCTTTACGACCGCACCCTTGTGGGTTCCGCGGAACGTGACAATAAGACCGATATGACCTGTTCCGAACAGCTTGACGCCATTTTCAGGCGCGCCGCGGAACTTGCCCCCATGCGCGATGAAGCGTACCGCGGAATTATGTCCGAACTGGAGAAACACGGCGTTGAACAGGTGAACTTCCGTCAGCTTTCCAAAGAGGAGGAAAGCTATCTTAAAGCATATTTCACCGCGGAAATTCTTCCGCTTATCTCGCCGCAGGTCATTGACAAGCGCCACCCGTTCCCGTTCCTGAAAAACAAGGAAATTTACGCCGTGGCACAGCTTGAATCAAAATCTTCGGTGAAAATTGCCCTCGTTCCCGCAAGCGGCACTTTTTCGAGAATAATCTTCCTGCCCGGCACAAAACAGCGGTTCATGCTCGTTGAGGAACTTATTCTCCACTATATGCCCCTTATTTTTGAAAATTATAAAATTCTGGACAAATCACTTATGCGCATTACCCGCAACGCCGATATAAACATGGAAGAAGCGCTTTACGACCATGACGTCGACCTTCGGGACGTTATGTCGGAACTTATAAAAAAGCGCAAGAAGCTTTCTCCAGTAAGAATGGAACTTTCCCGCAAGCTTGGCGACGCGGCGGTGGATCACCTTTGCGAAAAATTAGAACTAAACAGAGCGCAGGTTTTCAGACAGCGTTCGCCCCTTGACCTGTCATTTGTATATCCTTTGAGGAATCGTCTGGAAGAATCCCTGCCTATGCTTTTCTTCGGCAGGGCAGACCCTCAGCCGCCCCGGGAAATTATCCGCGACAAGCCCATACTTCCGCAGGTTTTAAAGCGCGACATTCTGCTTTCCTATCCTTTTGAATCTATACGTCCGTTTCTTAGAATGTTATTGGAAGCCGCGCATGACCCGTCGGTGGTTTCCATAAAAATAACTTTGTACCGTGTCGCTTCCGACTCGAAAGTAATTGACGCGCTTATCTCTGCGGCGGAAAACGGCAAGGACGTGCTTGTGCTTGTGGAACTGCGGGCGCGTTTCGACGAGGAAAACAATATCGGCTGGTCAAAACGCCTCGAGCGTGCGGGCTGTAACGTTATTTACGGTCCCGAAAGCCTGAAAGTACATTCAAAATTGCTGCTTATCACGCGTAAGAACGACAGCGGCAAAGCGGAATACATTACCCAGATAGGCACAGGAAATTACAACGAAAAGACCTCCGCGCTCTACACAGACCTTAGTCTGCTGACTGCAAATCAGGGCATAGGCGCGGAAGCGGCGCAGGTTTTCAATGCCCTTTCCACAAACACTCTTGTGGAAAATACAAGCAAGCTGTTAGTCGCCCCCAGATGTCTGCAAAATAAGATCATCGAAATGATAGACGGCGAAATTGCCGCCGCGGAACGGGGAGAAGCGGCATTTATCGGCTTGAAATTAAATTCCCTGACCGACAAAACGCTTATGGACAAACTTATAGAAGCGTCGCAAAAGGGTGTAAAGATACGCATGGTGATACGCGGTATCTGCTGTCTTGTGGCGGGAGTGGAAGGTTTTACCGAAAATATAGAAATAACCAGTATTGTAGGCAGATACCTTGAACACAGCCGCATATATATATTCGGAACGGAGCAGCGGCAGAAAATTTACATCAGTTCCGCGGATTTCATGACTCGGAACACACTGCGGCGGGTAGAAGTTGCCGTGCCGATATATGATGTGCGTGTGCGGAAGCGGATAATGCACATTTTCGGAATACTTACCAAGGACAATGTAAAGGCGCGGAAGATGCTTCCCGACGGAACATACACTCATGTGCAGAATGACGGCGAGCCCATAGATTCCCAAGCGGAATTTATCCGCGAGGCGTATGCCGCTGCCGAGAAACAGCCTGTACAAAAACAGCCCGCAAAGCCGAAATCCAAGATAATGCAAAGACTTAAAAAAATAGTTCGTCAAGGCTAAGGCTTATTTTTAGAGTTAAGAGTTAAGAGTTGAGAGTTGAGAGCAGACTGAGTCTGCACGCCTACAGGCAAAGTTTTGTGATTCCCCGCCTAAGTATAATGTGCGGCAAAGCAAAGCGCGATCTGCAAAAAAATTTCCCGTCCATTCAATATGGGCGGGAAATTTTTTGCAGATTTAACTTTACTTTACCTCACGGTAGGCATAAGTCGGGAAATAACAAAACTATGCCTGCATACAGCCTTTCTGCTTATTTTGTGAATTCAAATATTGCAGTTCTTTTAGTTTTGTCCGCAAATTCAAATGTCAATTCTTCTTTGAATGCAGATTTTCCCTTTATAGTGAACTTGAATGAGGTATCGGTTATATCGGAAAGTGTGCTTGTATAATTTCCTTTCTTGGAAGATACCTTTACAATGCCTTTAAGGTTCGTGCCGTTTACGGTGACAACATGATCTTCAAATTCCTTGCCGCTTGGCGGCTCAAGTTCTGTTATTTCGGGCTTATCCGTCGCGGCAGCAGACGCAGCTTTTGTAAATTCAAATATTGCTGTTTTTGTCGTTCCGTCCGCAAATTCAAATGTCAATTCCTCTTTGAATGCGGATTTTCCCGTTATTGTGAACTTGAATGAAGTATCGGTTATATCGGAAAGGGTACTTGTATAATTTCCTTTCTTGGAATATACATTTACAATACCTTTAAGGTTATTTCCGTTTACGGTAACATCACGATCCTTGAATTCCTCACCGTTTGTGGGAGTAAGTCCCGTTATTTCGGGCTTATCTTCCGGAGCGACAACGGCTTTTGTAAATTCAAATATTGCTGTTTTTGCCGTTCCGTCCGCAAATTCAAATGTCAGTTCTTCTTTGAATGCAGATTTTCCCTTTATAGTGAACTTGAATGAGGTATCGGTTATATCGGAAAGTGTGCTTGTATAATTTCCTTTCTTGGAAGATACCTTTACAATGCCTTTAAGGTTCGTGCCGTTTACGGTGACAACATGATCTTCAAATTCATTTCCGCTTGGTGGGTCAAGTTCTGCAATTTCGGGTTTTGTTTCAGCCGCAGGAGCAGCTTTTGTAAATTCAAATATTGCAGTCCTTTTGGTTCCGTCTGCAAATTCAAATGTCAATTCCTCTTTAAATGCGGATTTTCCCTTTATCGTGAACTTGAAAGAGTCTTCAGTTATATCGGAAAGCGTGCTTGTATAATTTCCTTTCTTGGAAGATACCTTTACAATGCCTTTAAGGTTCTTTCCGTTTACGGTAACATCACGATCCTTGAATTCCTCACCGCTTGGGGGGTCAAGTTCTGCAATTTCGGGTTTTGTTTCAGCCGCAGGAGCAGCTTTTGTAAATTCAAATATTGCAGTTCTCTTAGTTCCGTCCGCAAATTCAAATGTCAATTCTTCTTTGAATGCGGATTTTCCCTTTATCGTGAACTTGAAAGAATCTTCCGTTATATCGGAAAGCGTGCTTGTGTAATTTCCTTTCTTGGAAGACACTTTTACAATGTCTTTAAGGTTCGTGCCTTTTACGGTGACAACATGATCTTCAAATTCATTTCCGCTTGGTGGGTCAAGTTCTGCAATTTCGGGTTTTGTTTCAGCCGCAGGAGCAGCTTTTGTAAATTCAAATATTGCAGTCCTTTTGGTTCCGTCTGCAAATTCAAATGTCAATTCCTCTTTAAATGCGGATTTTCCCTTTATCGTGAACTTGAAAGAGTCTTCAGTTATATCGGAAAGCGTGCTTGTATAATTTCCTTTCTTGGAAGATACCTTTACAATGCCTTTAAGGTTCTTTCCGTTTACGGTAACATCACGATCCTTGAATTCCTCACCGCTTGGGGGGTCAAGTTCTGCAATTTCGGGTTTTGTTTCAGCCGCAGGAGCAGCTTTTGTAAATTCAAATATTGCAGTTCTCTTAGTTCCGTCCGCAAATTCAAATGTCAATTCTTCTTTGAATGCGGATTTTCCCTTTATAGTGAACTTGAATGAGGTATCGGTTATATCGGAAAGGGTGCTTGTATAATTTCCTTTCTTGGAAGATACCTTTACAATGTCTTTAAGGTTCGTGCCGTTTACGGTGATAACATGATCTTCAAATTCATTTCCGCTCGGCGGGGCAAGTTCTGTTATTTCGGGCTTTACTTCGGGAACGGGATCAGCTTTTGTAAATTCAAATATTGCAGTCCTTTTAGTTCCGTCCGCAAATTCAAATGTCAGTTCCTCTTTGAATGCGGATTTTCCCTTTATAGTGAACTTGAATGAATCTTCCGTTATATCGGAAAGGGTACTTGTATAATTTCCTTTCTTGGAAGATACCTTTACAATTCCGCCGAGATCTTGTCCGGTTACGGTGATCTCATGATTCTTGAATTCCTCACCACTTGGAGGATTAAGGTTTATTTCGGGCTTTTTCTCAGGCGGCTTGACAAAGCTGTAAATTACATTACATTTTGTTCCATCGCTGAATTCAAATGTCAAATCCTCTTTGAATGCGGATTTTCCGGTTATGGTAAATTGCAGTGAACTAAAAGTCGGGTTTTGTATGCTGCTTGTATAATTGCCCTTTTTAGAATATATCTTTACGATCTTGTCAAGTTCTTCACCGTAAGCGGTAATAAGCTGATCCTCGAATTCATAACCGCTGTCGGGAGTTATGTAGCTTACGGAAGGAGATTTTACGGTGAATCCCACTTCGTCATAAGAACCCTGATCGTTCATTACGGTAACTGTTTTGCTGCCGTGGGTCATTGCCGGAAGTACCGCGCTTATGCAGGTTGCGGTAATATTATTTACCGTTACGGGAGTTCCGTCTACAGTTACCTTGCAGTCGGATGTGAAATTACTTCCGTAAATATTTACGTTTGTTTCATTGTCGGCATAATTTTCCGACGGCGATATGCTGTTTATCACTACCATGGGACGGAGAATAGTTACCGTTTTTCCCACAAGGTCGATATGCTGTCTTGCGCCCGTATTATCGGTATAATCAATAGTTCCTCCGCCGACTTCCGCTGTCGTAACGCTTGAATTTACATCAGCGCATACTTTGTAGGAAAGTCTTGCAGTCTTGTCATCGCCGATCTGGTTCATATGCCATTTGAGTTCCGTGGTGCTGATACTGTCGGGAATAGGTGCGTTTTTATCCGCAGAGCCGGCTACAAGTTTCATGCCGTCGGGTATTTTAAGGGAGATGTCAACATCTTTCGGAAAAACTTTGCCGATCTGTGAAGCAATTTTCTGATAAACAGGCGAAAGCTGTCTCGAATCCATTACAAAGAAGTGATCCGCTTCGGAAGTCGCCATTGATTTTAACATAAGGTTAGGCGCGCTGTCCTCGTTACTTGTAAGGGAAACTGTATAAAAAACATATCCCTTTGCTTTTGCAGCAGTGGCTGCTGCCCTTGCTTTGCTCTCACTGTCAGGCAAGCCGTCAGTCATAAGGATTATCGTACCTGTTGCATCGGAGCGCTTCGATGAAAGGAGTTTTACAGCTTCGTCGATGCCTTCGCCCATAGGCGTACCGCCGTTTGCGCCTATATATTTTAATTCATCATAAAATGCGTTTATGTCCTGAATGTTATCTGTCAGAGCCAATGTTTTCGGGATCATACCGGAACCATCGGCATTGTCAAGATTTACCGATGAAGCAGTACCTGCTGCTCTTGTATCACAATTCAGTTTAAGAGTAAGTTTGTAGTTTGTATCAAAAATTATTTCAATAATAGTTTCGCCCGCTGCGGGAGTCAGCCTGAATTTCAGGATATTCTGAGATATTTCAGACTTATCAAATGTTCCCGCCAGACTTTTTCCGTTCGCCTTGATATCGGTAATATACTTTACATATTTGTAGCCATTGTAGCCGCTCAGTTCTATTTCATTTTCTTCATTTGCATATATATCACCGTTAGTGCCTCTTAAAACCGGGATCGAGTTATAAGCTACACCATATGCGGAAACGCCCACGCGATGCACGGAAAGATCTATATTATTTAAAAAATCTTTTGCCGCGCTTATCATATTATTATAATCGCCGCTCATACTTCCTGAAGCGTCGATCGCAAGAATAATATCATTCTTCTGCGGGTTTGCGGGATCGTCAAAAGGTATGCTGTCCATGCTTACCGTAACGCCCAGTTCATCGCGCCTGCTCTTTATCTCCTTATTTGCATTGGAGACCGACACGGACGCATTTATAGACGACTGAGAAGCAGCGGACGCACTTATCCCGCCCAAAGCGGGAATTTCTATAAAAATAAGCGATAATGCCGAAAGCAGCGCTGCTGCTTTGCTTAGAATTTTCTTATTAATTGCCATATGATCAGTCCTCTCAATTTTAAAATAATCGGGATATACTGTAATATTTTTAATAAAATATGAATATATGGTTACCCCCCCCCCGAAAAATTGGGGAGGGGTACCATATATTTACGCTTTTTGGAAATCAGCTTAGATTTCCAAGATCAATTTTGCACCTTTAAGCAATTTCTCTATGAAGGAACTTACTGTAACAGCTGCAGAACGCTCTGGGGCAGCTGATTAGCCTGTGCAAGCATAGACTGAGAAGCCTGAGACAGGATCTGCTGTTTTGTGAAGTTCATCATTTCTTCTGCCATATTGGTATCGCGGATTCTGGACTCTGCAGAAGTCAGGTTCTCGATGGTAACGTTCATGTTATCGATCTTGTGTTCCAGACGGTTCTGTGTAGCGCCGAATGTAGCACGAACCATAGATACCTTGTTGATAGCGTTGTCTATCTGGTCGATAGCAGCGTTAGCGTCTTCGGCATTCAGGAGAGAAAGGCTTGCTGTGTTAAGACCACCCTCACGAGCGGAGCAGTCCATATTAGCCTTAAGTTTTCCAAGACCGTCGGAAGAATACTTGAATGTAAAGTCAACAGCATCCTTAGAACGTGCGCCTACCTGCATGATAAGGTGATCTGTGTAGGTCAGAGGAGCAGTAGCGTTCTTGAATGTGTTGGATTCGGAAACGGACATATCAACGGGATCCTTAACTTCAACATTGGGCTTAGCAGTAGAATCATAAGCATTATTTTCGATACCGATCTTAAATGTTATTTTTCCTTTTGTATCGGAAGCATCTGTATGCAATCCGTTTGTGCTTATTTTTAATTCGATAAGTTCCTTATCAATGGAGCCGTCTTCTTTCGCAGTACCTATCTTGATAGATCCGGTAGTATCATCGAATGATGTAGCAAACTTATACTGAGTACCGTCTTTAGCTGTCAACGTCAATGTACCTTTATCACCTTTTGCCGGAGTATTCATTGTTATCTCTGCACCGGACTTATCTGTAAATTTGAGTACAAAATCTGATTCTTTCCATGCAGTTTTGCTGGTATAATTAACTTCCAATTGAGCACCGTTCAATACTTCATACAGTTCATTCATCGCCTCTGTCATATCTTTATCTGTCAATGCATCAGCATTCAAATTAACTTCAAGGTTCACATCATCAGGCTTTATAGCAGCTGTTTCTATTCCCTGTGTCAAAGTGCTGCTGACTATTTCCGCACCGGCATTTGTAGGAAATGCTTTTCCTGCCTTAGGATTGTTGAACTTAAGTGTGATCTTGTCGCCGCTTACTAAACCGGTAGAATCCAATACTACTGTTGCACCTTCTGTGCCGTCTGCACTTACTTTAAACCCACCATTTTTAGTGGATTCTACTTCAACGTTATCAATATCAACCCCATTAGATGCTCCAACAGCTTTCCAGAACTTTGTTCCATCGTCTCCACCGGTCGCATCATACTCAAAAGTAAGCTCTACGCTTTCGGGGCCGTCATTAGCTGTAGGCTCATCATCACGTTTCCACTCACTATTCAAACCTGTCCAGAAAGCATCAGCTTGTAAGCCGCCTGTTACATCATCAAAAACAAGATGATCAACTACGGTTACATCTCTGCTTGAAAGATTCATAGGATCTCTTACATAGTTAGCGTAATCGAACTTGCCGTTTACTGCTTTAAGACCGTCAGCCATCTGACCGCCGTTGAGCATTACAACGCCGTTGAAGTCTGTGTCAGCGATCTGGTTCAGTTCATCGTTCAGCTGGTCAAATTCGAGCTGGATAGCTTCACGGTCAACTTCGTCCTGATATGTGCCGTGTGCAGCCTGATCCGCGAGAGTTTTCATTCTCTGAAGAATGTTGTCTGTCTCTGTAAGAGCACCCTCGAAAGTCTGGATCATGGAGATGCCGTCCTGAGCGTTCTTAACGCCCTGAGTCATGCCGGCGATCTGGGATCTCATCTTCTCGGAAACTGCCAGACCTGCTGCGTTATCGCCTGCGCGGTTAATTGCATAACCACTGGAAAGTTTCTCCAAGGACTTGGAAAGTTTGCTGTTGTTGATACCGAAGTATCTGTTAGCGTTCATCGCTGTAATGTTGTGCTGTACTACCATAATAGTTACCTCCTGTAA
>CANRFB010000064.1 GCA_947629785.1 uncultured Clostridia bacterium
AAGTGAAAGAATATATTTTCCGTAATCGGTCATTTTTAATTCTTCACCGCATTTATGAAGCTGTTCGTTTGAAATAAATCCTCTCCGCCATGCAATTTCCTCAATGCAGGAAACGTAAAATCCCTGCATTTCCTGAACGGTTTTCACAAAATCCCCTGCCTTGTGCATTCCTTTGGGAGAACCGGTATCAAGCCATGCCATGCCCCGTCCCATAAGAGTTACCTGCAATTTTCCCTGTTCAAGATAATGATTGTTTATTGAAGTAATTTCAATTTCTCCTCTTGCGGAGGGCTTTACATTCTTTGCAATTTTCACAACCTCGTTATTGTAAAAATACAGTCCCGGAACAGCATAATTTGATTTCGGAAATTCCGGTTTTTCTTCAATTGAAATTACACGATTGTTCTTATCAAATTCAACTACGCCGAATTCCTTCGGATTTTTTACGGGATAACCGAAAATTGCAGCTCCGGAAGTCTCTGCCTGATTTTTTGCACTTTCAAGAATTGCGGAAAAATGCTGACCGTAAAAAACATTGTCTCCCAATACAAGGCAAACGCTGTCGTTACCGATAAATTCAGCGCCCAGAATGAAAGCGTCAGCAAGTCCTCGAGGCTTGTCCTGAACTATATATTCAATATGTACGCCGATACGGCTGCCGTCTCCAAGGAGTTTTTCATAATTTGAAATATCCTCCGGAGTGGAAATTAAAAGAATTTCACGGATATTTGCAAGCAGCAAAACCGAAAGCGGATAATATATCAGCGGTTTATCATATATGGGCAGAAGCTGCTTTGAAACTGCTATCGTGTTCGGGTAAAGCCGCGTGCCTTTTCCGCCGGCGAGGATTATACCTTTCATTTTAGTTTCTCCTTAATTTCCTCAAATTTTTCAAGAGCGTGCTCGATGCAAATATCCATATTGTAATATTTAAATTCTGCAAGCCGTCCGCAGAGAAATATATTTCCGTATTTTTTTGCTTCATCAAGATATTTTTTGTATGTTTCCTGACTTTCCTCTGTCAAAACAGGATAATACGGAATATTTGCTTTTGGATCAGTTGGATCATATTCAAGCGGATATTCAGTCGCCACAACGGTTTTATCGCATTTTTTCATTTCATATGTGAATTGCTTATATTCTGTCTTGCGAGTGTAACCGTCCGCCTGCGGATAGGAAATTATTTCACATGGAAGTACTTTTTCCTCATTGAAATATTCATATTGTATATCAAGTGAACGATACGGAAGTCTGCCGTATTTTAAACTGAAAAGTTCGTCGATCGCGCCGGTAAATACCAGCAAATCAACATTTTCACCGTCATATTTAATTATGGAATTTTTCTCGTCAAAGCTGATATGTTCAAAAGCATCGGAATCAAGCTCAACATCAATATTTTTATGATCCAGCATATTTTCAAACAATTTTGTAAAACCATTTTGGGGGAGATACTGAAAATCTTTATTTAAATATCTTTCATCAAAATTCATCGCCATAGGAACTCTTTCCAGAACACTTTTGTCAATTTGCTCCGGCGGTATCCCCCACTGCTTTGATGTATATGTTCTGTATGCTTTTTCAAAAAGCAATTCACCGTAATTGCGGATATTTTCATTTTTGCTGTTAAGAAGCTCAAATATGGGAACTCTGTCGCGTCCGGCAAATTCCGTTCTTAACGCTTTAAGCAGCGGGACGGAATTTTCATCGCCCACAAGCTGCTGCATTGTGCGGAAATTAAAGGGCAGACGCACATAATTACCGTCGATAAAACTTAAAAGTTTAACATCATATCTGAAAAGCTCCGAATAATTTTTCAGAAATTTTATCACTTTATAATTATTTGTATTCAGAAAATGAGGACCGTATTTTTGTATCAGTATGCCGTTTTCATCATATTCATCATAGGCATTTCCGCCGATATGTTTTCTGCGTTCGATAACAGTTACTTTAATATCAAACTCTTCTGCAATTTTCCGGGCAATTATGCTTCCCGAAAAGCCTGCACCAACGATAATGATTTTTTTCATTTTTATTGTCCTTTCAGCCACTTTGCTGTTTTTAAAATACTTTCTTTAAAATCACTTTTACATTCAAATCCGGTGTCATTGTACAGTGCGTCAAGGTCTATTTTTGAATAATCAATTGTCTGTGAATCGGAATATTCTCCGAAAATGAGCTGCATTTCCGGAGCAATAATATCCTTTATTTCAGTTACCCACTCACGGAAAGTTTTCAGCTTTCGGTGTCCTACATAATAGCTTTTCAAATTATGCCCTTTTTCGCCTATCGCAACATATGCATTTGCAACATCATCTATATAGACAAAATCATAAAGGTTATTCCCTTCAATAAGTTTGGGACGTATACCATTATTGAACGAATCAATAAGCACATTTGCAAGCATTTTTGACCTGTTTCCCTCGCCGTATGCCATGGAAACAAGTGCAGAACTATAATTTATACCATTCTGATTTGCAATCGTTTTGCAAATCATATCCGCCGCAAACTTTGCAGACGCATAAATGCAGGTATATCTTGGATCAATATTATCCGAAAAGGCGATATTATGTATTTCAAATTCGTTATATGTTCCCGCAAAAACAAATTTTTTTGCCTTTATTTTGATGGCCTGAACAAGAGCGTCACAAGCATATTTTGCGTTATTTAATTGCAGTTCGTAATTTTTAAATGCTTCTCCGAAAACTCCCTGCCATGCAAGATGGTAAAACACATCAATTTCATCTTTTATCATTTCATGCAGATTTTCATATCTTGAAAAATCAGCAATTATCGGAATGAAATTTGGGTGTTTGCTGAATTTTTTAAGCATATTTTCCGATATATCCACACCGTAAACAGTAATATTTTTATCCAGAAGCTTTTGTGTCAATGCACCGCCGATAAATCCTCCTGCGCCGGTAATAATTACTTTTTTCATCATCATACCGCCTCCTTTTTAAAAAGAAGTGGTAAAAATGACAAAAATATGGTATTATTTACCCCCCCCGAAATATTTTTCGGAGGTTCAATGGATCTAAGCCATTTCGCTGTTTTTAAAATACTTTCTTTAAAATCACTTTTACATTCAAAACCTGTGTCGTTATGCAGTGAATTCAAATCAAATTCAGAATAATCAACATATGTATCTTCATTGATCTCCCCAAACGTTAATTGTCTGTCCGGACATAAAAGTGTTTTCATAATATTGATTTTCTCTTTAAATGTAGTTATATCAGAATGACCTATGTAATAATTTTTAAAATGTATTCCTTTATCGGCTATACTGATAAGTCCATTGACAGTATCGTCAATATATACCCAGTCGTTTTTATGTGCCCCGTCAACAAGCTTTAACGGTCTATTAAACATCATAGCTTTAATTATGGTATTGACCGCTTTATCCGATCTGTCTCCGACACCGAATGTATTTGTCAGAATTGCTTTGTTAAAGCCCATATTATTTCTGTATGCAACCGATGCACACATATCTGTGGCTGTTTTTTTGGCAATACCGTAAATATTGATAGGTATTGCAATCTGTTCCTTGACCATACATTCATAACTTGAAGCCGCAAAGATAAAGTGCTTACAGAATTTTGCCGAGTCATCGCAGGTTTTTATTGCTGTTCTAACATTTTCCAATTGCAATGTATAGTCATACAAATCACTGCCGCCGAACTTTCCGCCCCATGATAAATAGAACAATACATCTATATTTTCATGAATCTTATCGGATAATTTTTCTTTTGAAAGATTTATTTTCAATGGGGAAAAATTTTTATATTCATTAAAAATATCAAATATTCTTTCGGAAATATCCACACCATAAACCCTGACACCGTTATCAAGAAGCTTTTGTGTCAGTGCACCTCCGATAAATCCTCCTGCACCTGTAATAACCGCCGTTTCCATAACATTCCTCCGTTCAGAAATTTACATCGCTGTCTTTTAAAAGCGGAGCATTTCTATCCTTTTCAGACACGATAAATTTATCCGTACCATAATCAATATTTATATCCGGATCATTCCATTTTATTGCCCGATCATATTCCGGATAATATAAATTATCGACCTTGTATTGTCCCTCTGTATCGTCTGTAAGAGATATTGCACAATGTCCGAATCCTTTTGGTATGTAAAACTGTTTTTTGTTTTCTTCCGTAAGCTCTGCAATAACATATTTCCTGTATGTATCCGAATTTTTTCTCAGATCTACTGCAATGCTAAGCATGGCGCCACGAGTACATCTTATCAGTTTTGATTGTGCAAAAGGGTTGTTCTGAAAATGAATACCTCTTATCGTGCCTTTTTTTGCCGAGTAAAAATGATTATCCTGAACAAATATATCATTTATGCCATATTGGGCTAAGGTTCTTTGAGAATAGGATTCCATATAGTACCCTCTGAAATCGGAAAATACCTGCGGCTCAGTTATTAAAACGCCGTCTATATCGGTGGTTATGATCTTTAGTTCCGCCATATTATCATATCCTTTCAAATTTATCAATTAATTCGCTTTGTCTCAGAATATCCGAATAATTTTTCCTGCGAACATTTTCATCTTCAATACATTCCGCAAATTTTTCAATGGATTTTTTAAAAGAATCATCTGCCGGAAGAGTTATATTTCTTTCTCCTTCGGCATTTTTTATCATAACTGTCGGTTCAAATCCTACAGGTGCGGTAAGTATACGGTTCGTAAAAATCGTTCCGGTACTTCCCCAGACTTCAAGCTCACACTTGTAAGAATTATCCATTCCGAACGAAAGCTGCGCAGTCACTCCGTCATCGTTTATCATTGTGGCTGAACCGTAAACATCAACATCAAGATCATCACGGTAATTCAGCTTAGGAGCATAAATCTTTGCCGTATCTCCAAGCATGATATTTGCTAATTTTACCGTATATCCTCCGCAGTCTAAAAGCGCGCCGCCGCCAAGTTCCTTATTGTAACGAAAATCATTTGTCCCTCTGAACGGAAAACCAAATGCTATCCGATAAAGCCTTACATCTCCTACAGTTCCCTTTGCAATTTCATTTTTAATAAAGTCGATCTGGCTATGGAATTGGAACATATAGTTCTCATGCAGCGCAAGATTTTTTGCTTCTGCAATTTCTATCAATTCTTTTGTAGTTTCAGCAGAAATTGTGGACGGTTTTTCAAGAAACAAATGCTTTCCTGCTTCAAGGACTTTCTTTCCCCATTTGTAATGTAATGCGGGCGGTAAGGGAATATAAACCGCGTCAATCTCATTTGAATTTATCATTTCCGAATAGCTTGGGAAAATTTTGCCGCCAAAGTTCTCGGCTTTTTTAATTTCGTTATTCCGCATTTCTTCGGTAAGCGTACCGTTCCATTCGGAATTATCTGCGACTGCAACTCCTGCAAACTCAAATTGATCACATAGCTTCAATGCCGGAAGAAAGCGTCTTAACGCTATTTCCGACGGACATATTATCCCTATTTTCATTTTCAGAACTCCAATACCGACAGAAGATTTCTCAACTGTATATTTAAAATATTATTTACCTGAACGAGAGAATTAAGTGTTTTGAAATCAACTGCAAAATATCCCTCCGGCAGTTCAATTTCATCTTTCCGGATCTCAATAATCACATTCCTGTTTTGTTCGCAGTAGAAACGTCCGCCTTCTTCGGAAAGAAGCGTATCAAACATGATCCCATCTTTATTTTCAAGTTTTTTCAGGAACAGCTTGTCCACATTGTTTTCCGGTTCGGAACAGATATGTTCCCTTTGAACGGTAGGACCTATTTCTATTTTGTCAAAGCAGCCGATCTCCGGTTTGCATTTCACAATAAAGTAACGAATATCATTTTCAACATATGTAAGCAGTCCGAAAAGTGCGATCCCCGTTGCTTCAAAAAGCGGCTGACACCAATGCTTTACTTCCCGTCCCTCAATTTCAATATCACAGAAGATAACTTTAAAACTGTACGGTTCTTTGCAGACAAATTCACCGTTTTTCATTTCCCAATTTTCCAAAGAAAACAGCGGAACTATCTTCTTTTTGGTATCATCAAACATTTTCACATTATTTATATAGCTGAAAATTTTCTTTGAAAAATTTCCTGATGAATTTACAGCCGAATTATACAAAGCTTTATCATGAATATTTGAAATATCCCCGTCATAATAATTTTCAACCGAGAATGGCAGGCAGGAAAGCACTGTGCGGGTATCCATATTTACAAGATTGTCATACCTCATAAGTTCTTTTATCTGCTTTAAGGTCATCCAGTCATGGCTCGGCAGGACTTCAATATCTTCATCAATTTCAATGATGATATTTCTGTTTCTTTTGGCAAGAAAACGAGATGATTGTTCCGATTGGATCTGATCCACGATAATTTTATACTTTTTCGCATTTACGAAATATTCAAGATATGCAGGCTTTTTGCCGCCGTGCTTTTGTGTAAAATTTGATTTTGTCGCTTGTATCGTGGGAGAAATTTGTATTTTGTTGATGTTCCCCGGCTCTATTTTATACTGCATAAGATAGTGCATTTCTCCATTGATCTTTTTACGGATAATTCCCAGATAGCCTATTTCGTCCTGAATTATTACCGGCTGTTCGGAAATTACTTTATTATCCTCCGTTATCTGCAAGCCTTTTATCTGAAAAAAATTTCTGTTTTGGTTGCGTATCTCGCCGGTTTCTTCATCATAAAACCATTGAGATGTTTCTTCAAACGGAATTTTTTTCATTGAAACGTGGATCGATTTGTTTTTATCCGCAATTCTTTCAAGCAACGATTCTATTCTATTTACCGGCATCTTTTCACCTCATTGACTTGACAAAATTCCATGCGCCAAGTATATCCTGTTTTTTGATAAGCAGATATATTACATAACAAATTGCGTAAATTATCATTCCCCAAAAGCCTAAATACCAGTTGCAGAGTATAAACGCTACTGTCATCACAAGTTCAATAAATATATCCTTGACAACATTTACCGAAATTTTTGTTGAAAGAATTATTTCGCTTAAAATACATCTGAATATCAGAACTATAAGAATTGATATAATTGCCGCTGTCACACTGTTAAGCAGCATTGTGGAAATAAGTGTGCATACAACGCTTAATGCCAACGCCGTCATGTTGCATTTCATAAGCAAACTTTCAAGCCTAAGAGTTTGGTAATATGTATTTACCAGCATTGATACTTTAGATTCATATGCACACATAGGCAGTAATATTGCCGCATATCGCAGACTTTCAGCATATTGTGGCAGCCACAAAGATAAAATTTTGTAAGCAGGATAATAGAATATGAGTACGCCAAAAACTACGCCCATAAGAACGATCCTCATAATACCATATATTTTGGGCAAATTATCAGAATTTGTTCGTCTTAATGTTGGATACATGACGACCGCAATAGCATTGATCGCTGTCATAACCATATTGGATATGCTCAATGTCAGTGATACCTTACCAAATGTTGTTATATCCCAATGATTTTCTATGCCAAACCGCACCACTCCGATGATAAGCATACTGCACAATGATGCAAGCATTAATTTTATTCCGGCAGAAATATTTTCCTTTACTTCCGGCAAAGCTGTTCTGAACGGTACAGCTTTGGAAAAAACAATGTCTCTGCAATAATACATTCCTATAAAAAGTGAAATAAATTTTACAACAACGTCTGAAAGAATAATCAGATGAAACTGCCGATAGCCTGCTGCCATCAATAACAGCACTAAAATTATTACTATGATCCTTTCAGAAATAGTTACGATCGCATATTCCTTGATCCGCGCCGTTGCCTGTAAAATAAATGTTATAAACCAACGCAGACACATTCCAACCGCAACTACACAAGTGCAGCCTATGACATACTGTTTATTGCCGTCTGTGACAATGAACATAAATACCGTAAACAACAATGAATATATAATGACTTCAAACAGTCCCAACATTCTGAATTGTGCAGAATAAAGAGATTTATCAAGTTCATTATAATATTTGCCGCCTTCGCGCAGATATATGCCATCGCACCAGCCAAGATATGAAACTCCAACATAACTTATATAAAACACATACAGCTGATAGTATCCATATGCTTCCACTCCTACAAGCTTCGGAACGACCAATACCATAATTGCACCGATCAATGCGGAAAGAAGATTGGAACCTACTGTATATGACATATTCTTTACAAAATCAATTATCTTGTTTTTTGCCATTCTCCTCTTTTTCTCTCTCCTCTTCAAGTTCGATTATTTTATCGATAAGATGTGTGGGCGAAAATCGTCCGTCATAGTGATAATCTATTGGTTCCCGCCTTTTTACCCATTCCCAGTCAATGTCCTCCGGATCCTTAAATATTTTTATGTATCTCGCATCATAAAACGGAAATTCTTTTACATACTCATTTGTTGTAAGTAATTTTTTATTATAACATATTGCTTCATAATATCTTAATGACTCACCGCATTGTCCATTCCGCGATATTTCTAATATGCAATTAGATTCTTTTACCATTTTAATTACATCTTCATATGGTATGATTTTGTTATATACAATTTTATCATTATATTTTTGATCATTTTTTCTTACAGATGCTAACCTGTAATTTAATTTAAGGTCATTATCAGATAGTATTTCATAGCATTTCATTAACATTTCTAATCGATCTCCGGCACCCCCAATAAAGCTTAAATCATATTCGACATTTTGACATTGGTTATTAATCAGCATAGTATATGGGACACAATAAAAAATATAATTGTATTTTTTGGCATCTGCCGGATCAAATGTAAAAATGTAGTCAAAATTTATTTTTGATGCATATTTTCTGGCATTATATGCAGTAGCAGAATCCCATGAATCATAAAAATATAGAATATAATGTAAATTATGTTGTTCTTTTATCTTATTTAACAACTTATAATCCATTGGGTATATATCATTGTCACCAAAAATAATATAATACTCTGTATTATTGTCCCATTTAAAATTTTTTAGTTCATAATTTGCAGCGCTCCATATATATTTAAAGGGCAAGTTAATAATATTATTTATCTTTCTGCTTAAATGTATTTTTTTTAAAAATCTAAAAACAGCGTATTTTGTAGCATATCTGTTTTTCAAAACACATATCGGGTAAATATAATTTAAGCCATAAAAGCCTTTCCATGGGATTTCACCATATGTATCATATCCATAATCAATTATTATAAATTGTTTATTCATATAAGCTCTCCTTTATATAAAATTATTTCATATTACTGATTTAACCTATTAAGCTTTCTAAAAATTGGTCTTATAATTTTTTGTACTAAACATGAAAACCATCTTGGCATAATAACTATTGGAATAATAAAAAGCCATGCATATAAATAATCCCTTATAGCCGGATAACCAAGCTCCCAAAAAGATTTTATCCAAGAATTATCTTTATTCACTTTTAAAGCAACAAATACCCCACTCCACTCTTTTATAACTGTACCGTAGCAATTTTTTAGTTTTTTTAAGTTATATCCTGAATCAACGCCAAAGCTACATATGATCGATTTACAATTTAGTCCAAACAAATCAAAATATTTATCCATTTGATTTGATATATTAGCAGCATTTGGACTTGAATCATTAGCAATACACGGCTTACCTATTATTCCCAATTTGCTATCCTTGTCCTTTGTAACTTCAAATCCTAAACAAGTTTGGACAAAATATGTACCAATAAATTTATCAAGATCATTGATTGCTACTACCTTTTCTCTGTTTAAAATACAGCACAAAGACGTTATCTTACTCTGCGCGTAATCAATAAATTCATCTTTTGAAGCGCTCATATTATCTGGCATAATAGCACCATGATATTTATAAAACGAATTTTCATCAACGTATTCCCCTCTAAATGAACCAAAATTTATAAAAATCCATGTCATATTATCATTAGCAGAAAGAACATTTAATATATGTGTTAATCCTCCATTTACAATCAAATCATCGTCACCCATTAATAAAACATATTTTCCGAATGCTTTTCGAAAACATTGAATAAAATTTTTATCATATCCCAGATTTATTTCGTTTTTAATATAATTTATTGGGATCTTCTTCTGCAAATCATGTACAACTTTTGCGGTATCATTTGTTGTTGAATCATCACATATCAATATTTCTACACGTTCATCATATTGAGCAGCTATTGCTTCCAATGCCCTTCTCGTTTTTTCAGGGCGATTATATGTAGGTATTGCTATTGTTAAAAGCTTTTCCATAGTATATACTTCCTTGTACTTATTTTTTTGTTAAAATATTCAGTGTCTCTTGTGCGCATTTTTCCCAAGAAAAATTTTTTGCCTGTTCAATGCCTCTGTTTATAGTTTCTTCTCTTTCTTCTTGGATAAAATTTAAAACCATATTCATTTTGTCAGCTAATTCTTCGGCATTTCTTTCATTTTCCAGATATATCGCTGCATTCCCGCCAACTTCCGGCAACGAACTGTTAGAAGAACATATTACCGGTGTTCCGATTGTCATTGCTTCAAGAACAGGTATACCAAATCCCTCGTACAATGTAGGAAACACAAATGCAGCAGCATTTTGATATAAGTAAATTTTTTCTTCATCTGAAATATATCCTGTAAATTTTATTCTGTATTTATATTCTGATCGTTCTGCCATACTTATCAGTTTGTCACCTCTCTGTAATTTACCTGCCAAAACAAGTTCCGAGTATACTCCTCTACTTGAAAGGCATTCAAAACTCTGTATGATAGTTTCAATATTTTTGTTCGTATCAGACATAATTGCACCAATATAGAGGAAGAAAGGTTTTGATATACCAAATTTTTTATTTATAATATCAAAGTTCTTTCCATTTGTATCGCTTAAATCTGCTCCTCCCTCATATATGCATTCTATATTTGAAGGATCAATTTTTAATCGATTTATCAATTCACGTTTAGTTGATTTTGATACAGAAATAATTATATCTGCACTTTTTGCACTTTTTCTCATCAAAAGCCTGTTAAACAAAGCATTATACCATATATACCACTTTGGACAAATAAGCGGACCCAAATCATGAAAAGTTACAATATACTTGATTCCCTTAACTTTGGGCGGAAGCATATGACTTGTCCCCCAAAAAACATCCGGTTTATCTTTCCTTAAAAATTTAGGCAAAACAAGTCTCAGCCATATCGTTCCAATTTTGCTCGGAATGACTTTGATTATCAGATTTTTATTGTATTTCCGTGGCACATCAAAAGGTTTATGCGTATAAAGAATATATGTGTTTTCTCGATCATGTCCATTTATATAATCAACTATTTTATTTAAATATACGCCTATTCCTCTTGGTGCAGCTGAGATCAGCGGACGTGCGTCTATACCTATTTTCATAATAAACATTCCTTATTTTTATCAAATTTATAAGTCAAATAATATGCCATTCCATAATATATCCACATACTTAAAAACATAACTTCACATACGCTTACAAACATAATAATATTATGTATAATAACACAGAATATCAATTGTATTGAATCCTGAGAATGTATTTTCAACAATTTATAGCACAAAGAAATCAATATTGCAAAATAAAGTATAACACCTACAATTCCGATCTCACACAGCCATGTACTTAACAAATCAAATGATCTTATAGTACCGTATCCTATTGGTATAATATTTGTAAGTCCTATTTTTATGTGGTATAAAAAGCTTCCGCTTCTGTCACTTCCTGATACACCCTCGCCATTAAGCTTACTTACTAATATATTATATACTTCATATATCGAATCAAAATTCAGAATTACTAATATTACAAAAAAAAGCATAAAAATTGACATCAAAATAATATTCTTTTTTTTAATATGTTTTTCACTCAATTTAAATATCAAAAGCAAAATAAAAGTAAAAATTATTCCAAGCACAGCAGATGATGATTGATTATCTAAAGTAACAATTATAAAAAGAAGTGATAAAACAGCATACTTAATTTTAAAATCTTGCATAAATTTATATGCATATCCCGCAAATAAAGGCGTACAATACAATGCAAGAAAAGAAGGTTCACCGAATGTTCCTGAAATGCGTGTTCCTTCAAAATTATATACTACATGGACTCCATTTCTAAAATATGTATTAACAAATTCAAGCGGAAGTATATGCTGTAAAAGTGCGAAAACTAATGTAAAAGTGTATGCATACATTAAAACCCTGTTTATAGTATCTATTTTTATTTTTTTTGAATGCAGTAAAGAATTTCCCATTACTGCTGTTGCAAACCCAATTATCAGGTATGCATATTGTGTTATTTGCTGATAATTAAATCTTACATAAGAATAAATATTGTTAATATTCATTACGAATGTATTTTTATGAAACAGTGAAAATGGTATTGTCAAACCACAATACACAACAAAGATCCAAAATACAGGACTAATGCTAATTATGAGTTTATTACTAATAACTTGCCATGTAAATTTGATAAGTGTTATAAGAAATACTATCTGAAATGCATAAATATTATCTTCTCCTAAATATATAAAGACAACTGTTGTCAAAACAGATGTAAATACTAATGAGTAATATGAAAAATCAATTTTTTTGATTATTAATATTAAAAAGAAAATTATCCAAATTAAACTTCCGGGAGCTAATGTAATCATTTGATTATCCTTTCAAAACGTCCAATAATTTTTCAGCACTTTTTTCCCAACTAAATTTATTTAAATTTTTTTCACAGCTTTCAACCGGTGCATCAAGCAGTTTATTCAAATCAATATTCGAATTATACGGATCAACATAATAAACTGAGTTTTCAAATATTTCTCTCATACAGCTTGCATCAGAAACAACAACTTTGGTACCAGTGCTTAACGCTTCAAGCGGAGGAATACCAAATCCCTCGTAAAACGTCGGAAACAAAAACGCTTTACAATCTCTCATAAGTGTTTTTGCTTCTTCATCGCTTACATATCCAAGAAATTTCAAATTGTCCGGAACTTCAAAATCAAATATATCACCAAATACTTTTGTATTTATTGCTCCACTGACTGCAAACAGCATTTCAGGATTATTCTTTGCTGCTTTTGCTATCCATTTAAAGTTTTTATTTGGTGCCATACTGCTCATTGAAAAATAAAACTTTCCTTTTTCAAGATCGTATTTTTTTAGTGTATTTTCATCATAATTTATTTTTTCAAAATGCTGCCAACCATTTGATATAACATAAATTTCATTGTCAATTCCATAATATCGTTTTATTTCATTTTTACTAAATTCCGAAACCGTTATTATTTTATGTATTCTCTTTATACACATAAAAAATACAAATCTATACCACATTGAAAACTTTTTTGAGAAAAAATTTTTGTTTACTGCATAATTCACGTCATGAATTACAACGCCATCAGGCTTAAGTATAGGTGCCATATTGCATAAACTTAAGCAGAATGCGTTATTTTTCATCGCATAAAATGGCAAACTTATTTGCTCCCACAAATTTCCGCAAAATCTGCCTATTTGCTTTACTTCTATATTCTTATAGTCAGGAATATTTTTTGCGTTTCTATCTACTGCAAGTATTACATCATGATCGGCAGTAAGTATTTTATCCAATTCATTCAGTATTTCACGAGCATATCTTTGTACACCGGTAACGGTTTGGGACATGAATTTCCCGTTAATAACAATTTTCTTCATTTTCTCACCGTTTTATTAATAAATTAAAGTAAAAATCTCTCAACTTTTCCCCTTGATCCTCTATGTTGAATCCATATTTTGTCAATTGCTCTTTACTATCTTGTCTTTTGATTTTTATGCAAGAATGTATTTTGTCTGTCCATTCTTCAATACTATTTTCAATGCCTAAAAACCTTGCATTTTCCGTCATTCTTGTTTCCTTTGTCATTTTATCGGACAACAGACACGGAAGTCCGTTTGCCTGTGCTTCCACACCTACCACCGGCAAACCCTCATATCTTGAAGGCAATACAAAAA
>CANRFB010000065.1 GCA_947629785.1 uncultured Clostridia bacterium
ATTTAAGGCTTCTCTTAACCCTGATGTCTTACTTTCTGTTCTTTTTGCTCATAAAAAGTAAATGCTGTTGCCGTGGTTTCAGGCACCACGAGTGCATCTATCATATTTTTATATTCTTCTTGGTCTGATATAATACACATAGCTTATTCTCCTTACCCCTTAATATACCTCATATGCCATAATAGTTTGATTTGCGCTTCAATGATTCAATATCTACAAATAATATAAAATCGAGTTCTCTGAAATAGGAAACAATATTATGATCTCGCGAGTACTTTCTATATGTTCCGGAATATCATCCACGCTTTATTTTTCTTATAATCAATTGAAAAAGTTAAAATCATCAACTGCAAAAGGAATATCTATCTGAAATTCTTCACGCGATAGCTGCACACCATCTTCATCTGCAATTATAAGGTAGTAACTTTCTGTATTAGTGTATTTAAATGATTTCAGATTGAAATTGCAGCGTAATGTTCGTTCTACTACGTTTTCACTTGTTTTATCCGCAATAATATGGGAAATGTCACTGATGATCCTGCTGGAACTGTCAGTAAAATAAAGTCGGTATTCAGCCGCTTCGCGATTTGCCGAAACAGCATCATTCTGATAGAAAGTGAGCGAGAAGATCATATTGCTTATCTTATGACTTGCCGATAACAAGCTGAGCGTCACCGGCTTTGTGTCATATTTGCTCTTATTGCTTTTGTATTCCTTAGAATCGTTGCGCAAAAAATGATACTCAATTACCGGCACTACCATTTCCTGCAAACTTATACCGCCATGCACGAAATTAAGACCGCCGCCTTTTATTTTTATCCTGATACTCTCACTTGGAGCAAATCCGTCGTAATTTGTTTCTCCTTCAAGAAATTTCACAGGCAGCAGATACTGAGGCAGTGCACCTCTTTTCATAATTGCATAACGTCTGCCTGTTTCGATATCCTGTTCGCTTTCTGTCGTCTTATCAACCTTTTCGTCTTCGTTCAACGGTCTATTGGTATATAGGAAACCATGATCTGAGGTGATGAGTATATTTGTTCCTCCAAACTCATTGGTAATAATACGCACAACATTCTTCAGTTCGTCAATGGCTTCATCACACGCTCCGAATATAGATTTATCAAGATGTCCTGCTTCATCAATTGTATCATGATAAATGTAAACAATGTCCATTCCTTTTACAAGAGCCTGACGTTCAGTGCGTTTCATACCGATAATGTCTTTATATTTCAAAGCAACGCTTTTATTATTGACATTCTTTAGTAATTTGTCTCTGTTGTTTGATTCTGTAGACTGACCGTCCGCAAGCACAGCCAGACGATCTGATCTTATTTCGACTGAAATCTTCTCATGAGGAAGAAGTGCAGCCATGCCAAACTTTGTAATAGTCGGAAATATTCCCTGCATTGAACTTAAATTTACTATGCTTTGCGTTTCACGCTGAAGTTGTTCTGCAAGAGCAGCAGCCACCTCATAACGCATTGCATCGGATATGATAACATAAACTCTTGTATCGGAAGATGCCACCATACTGCGGTAGAAATCTGTTTGCTGCGGTATTTCAAGAATCCTTCCGTAATTGCGAAGATCATCAGCGCAGACAGATGACCAGTTATTTCCGAGCTGACCAAGGAACCAATTCGTGTATAATCCTTCGACTTTTTCTGCTACAGATGCAAAAAGATCTGAAAGTTCCGGTTGATAGTTTTTTAAACTTTCCGCATAACATTTATGAAACAGGCGATAATATGTATCCATAATGTAATAAGTTGAAGTATATTCTTCCCAAACTTTTTTCGGTTCGACTGTATGAAATCCGCCGGAATGTGTTTTATAGAATATCTGCATATTTGAGACTTGCAGGATCCCGTCATAGAAATTCTTTACCTTATTAAACCAAACGCAAGTGCGCCGCTTTTCAATAGTGCGGTTTATAACGTCCACATCAATGATATGGTCGCCGATCTCTTTCATGATCTTTACAAGAATTACCTCATCTATACACGGAAAGATCTCCGTATCCACAAGGTCGTCCACGGAAAATTTTATAAACTTTTGCGGAAGCCCTGCTTCTGACTCAACAAATTCAGCGATTTCATATATTGACTGCGCATCATCACTGTGAAGCCATTCCGAAATAAAATCATAGCAATATGCCTGATGTGCCGCAGATATGAAATTATCCGCTCCTTTGAGACACTCCTGCCGCATAGTCCGCGTGGAAGCTGTGATAAAAATATGTTCAGCCAATCTGCCAAGATCCCAATTTTCTTCGCAATAACCTGTTCCCTGCTCCGTCATACGCCGGAATGCTCCGTCAATTTCATAATTAACAAAGCTTCGGTATACACTGTTACTGTCAGCAGAAAGACCTCCTTTCAGAACGGCTTTAATTATATTGTCGGGTTTTGCCTCTTTTGAGCCGACAAGCGCAGCCATTATTGACAATTGAAGCTGTGCGGGCGTTGCAGGTATTGACGATTGTGTCATTATACATCTGCGCCGCTCCTTGGCAACAAAAAATTTGTGGTACGTTTTAAATTCTTTCCGCAGTCCCGTTTTTTGCGGGATTTTCATTTCGTCCATCCATATGGAAACAAGATCGGCACGAAACTCCTCACTGTAAAGTTCAATATCAAGGAGCCAGTTATCTTCCGGAGAATCATATACAAAGGGACAATACAAAAGATAATTTCCTGAAATATCATCAATACCCAAAAGTTTTTTTACTGCAAAGTAATTTGTTCCGGTAAGAACCACGATTTTTGCGTTTGTCAGTGCAATTTCCGGAATTTTATCTGCAAACTCTTTATCTTCATCATGCCATATGATTATGCGCCTTTTGTAAAACTCCGGCAATGGTGCTTCAAAACGATGATTTAATTCCTGTATTATTTTATCGGCGTCCATTTTTTACGGCTCCTTTTCATATAAGAATCGCTACGCAGTGCGTAGCTATTTGGAAACGTCAAGTAAAACTGACGCATATTTTTTAAATTTGCAACTGTAAATCCTTTGCCAAAATCCTTCATCATCTGCTTGGATAATTCTTTTAAAAGTTCTTTGCCGTATTCGGCTCTTTTTTCTCCGCCTTGTTCTTCGATTATGGATCTGCCGATCTGCCAATATGCTTCGACCATGGCGAAATTAGCTGTTTGATAAACTTTGTTCCTTGCAGATTCAAGGATATTTCTTATTTCCTCGTAAAACTCTGTGTTCATTACGCAGTGATCTCCTTATTTTATTTTTGCCAGAACATCTTTGAATATTTCATAATTATGTTTTACGCCGTCGTCAAGGTCAATTTTTATCATCTGATCGGCAAGGTGATGTATTTTTTCTTCATATTCTTTAAGTTCATCGGCTTGTGCTGCAAGAACGGAAAGTTTTTTGTTTAATTTTACGCGTTCGGAAGCAGACGCGCCGTTTATACGCTGTTCAAGATCGGCAATAGCCGTGCGGTAACGTGACTGCTGCTCATGAACATAATCCGTGCGGATACGTGCAATTGTATCCGGCTGATAGCGGTGCATATATATCAGACATTTGAACCCGTTTTTCTTTCCGCTGTCAAAAAGCCAGTAGATCGGGCGTTTTTGATATATCTTGCAGTGATCGGCATAGAAATCATTGAGGAAATAGCTGCGGATAGTTTCGCGTGGTGTGCCTTTTCCGTCAAGAGCATCGGCAATGAATTTAAGGTTTTCTTCAAGCGTTTCCTTGCCATATACCACTTCAATGAATTTTACAAATGATCCTACAATGTCATCATCAAAATATTCATCATCGCATATAGGAATGATATTGTCGGTATCTGGAGCAAAAGAAGCAGGTTTCCATTCATTGCCGCATCGTACTCCGTCATATTTCCAGCCTGAACAACCTGCCCAGCCGCCGTTGACAAGATTTCCGTTTGCATCTATTTCTTCGGTCGCCTTGTCGCCAAATCGAGAGATCCAACGGCAATACTTAGTGTCAAAATTCCCTCCGGCATAGACAAGACCCGGCACATCAAGAGAATACCGTCCGAACATACAGCCAACTGCATACGATATAAGGCTTTTGATCTCCCGTTGCAGATCTGCCTTGCGGACGGTCACATCCTTGTCGTCAACATCAGGTGTCAGCTCGTCCTGCAAGCCGTAAATGTCAATGAAAATACGGTTGAGTTCTTTTTCGTTGGCTTTGAGTTTGTTGAAACGATCATTACATTCTTTTTCCCATTGAGAATATTTTTCACTTATCAGTCTGCCCATTTATTTTCTCCTTTACGATCATATCAATTTTGCTGCAAACTCCTTTAAAATTTCTGTCTATATCTAAATTTGAAAATCTGATAACTTCCAATCCGTATTGTTCTAATATTTTGGTTCTTGCCGAATCATATTCAATGCCATCTTCGGTATAATGTTGGCTCCCATCTAATTCTATCACAAGTTTTGCCTTTGAGCAATAAAAATCTGCTATGTATCTGTCAATTACCCTTTGTCTGTAAAATTTTATCGGGTAATTACGCAGATAGTCATACCAAAGGTGACGTTCCTGTCTTGTCATATTTTTTCGCAATTGACGTGCGTTTTCCTTTAGTGCGGGATCATATCCTGTAAAATAATTATTTTGCATATTAGTTCACCTCTCAGGCACTTCGCCCCCTCCGGCACTTTGACCCCTCCGGCATTTTGCCCTCTCCGGCACTTCAACCCCTTCGGCACTTCTACCCCTTCGGCACTTCGTGCCACCTCCCCTTTCAGGAGAGGCTTTTGCTGCACCCCACATTGTCTCCCCTGAAAGGGGAGATGTCAGCGTAAGCTGACAGAGGGGTCTTTAAATTCAAATCAACGGGTGTTTCTTAAAATCCCAGCTTGTTTCAAAGCTGTCCCAGTCCTGTTTGCTCATGTTTATATTTTCTTGAGCAATGCTGTCAACTTCTGATTTATTACTATCGTTAATTATTATTGGTATTTTTGCAATAGAACCAGCATTATAGTCAAGAGTTGGAGCTAATACTTTAAGTAATTCATTTGCAACTACACTGTTTAAAAAAGCAATAAAATATGGAATATCTGAATCATTATTAAAATAACAAGTAGAACCTTTTGTATCAAACAGAAAACCATAATTACAAAACCTTGCATTAAAAATTCCTGTTGTTAATGTTGACCAAGTTATTCCTTTTTTAAAATAAAATTGAATATTTTTAATGGTTCTTGTCACGCATTTATATAATTTTACAGCTAATTCCTTAACTTCATGTCCGTTGTTTTCCCAATTAATCAAATAATCATTATTTCCATACCACTTTCTAAATCCACCGCCCTTATTGTAAGGAAACCATTTAGCGTTGCTATTCAAGGCTTCATCTTCATCTTTGGCTGAGAAACATACTTTATTGTTATTTATTTCATACCAATATCTTAAAAATCGGTTATTATCTGAAGTTGCCATACCTTGACGTGGTTTAGCATACTCACCTAAACTTTTGTTTTTGAACACTTCAAACATATTAGAACTAAGCCAATATGCAATATAATCTTCCTTTAAAAAACAAAATTTTTCTTTTGATATAATATATGTGCTATTTCCAGAAAGATACAACTTTCTTTTTTCTTCTTCGTTATTACCATCTGTTAATCTATAATAGATAGCATTGTAGTTACTTACATTTGTTTTGCGTATAACAAAAGTTGTAGATTGAACAACTTCACCACCAACTTCATCAAATGCACGAGATCCAAGATGAAGCATATTAACAATATCAGTTTTCAAAATGTTTTTTCTAAGTTTAATAAAACTTGTTAAGAACATCCAACCTTGTTGTGTAATCATAGAATAATAGCCATTGTTAGTTGTCATGTCACTACATTTTTCAATAAATGCTGAGTATAAATCAGCCTTGCTATCCGGAAAATGTTCATTTACATAATTGTAAAGTGTATCATTCATGCCATTTCGGCTACCCATATACGGCGGATTTGTGCAAACTACGTCATAATGCTGAGAGAGTACCTTATAAAGCCGCATCAGGTGTTCCATTTTTTCCAAATCAAGACCGATCACACCATGAAATTCGTCAAGGGCTTCATCTATATTTTCGTCAACCTGCACCGTGATAAGAGAACCGTAAGTATCGGCATTTTTGAACTGTTCCACAAATGACTTGATCGGCTCATCAAGAATCGAATAATTAACCGCAGGCATATCCTGAAAATGTGAAAGATTCGGCAGATGTGAGTCAAATTTTCCGTCCTCAATTCTTTTCCACAATCGGCGGTCATACTGCCTTGCTTTCATCATTACCGCAAAATAGGCAAGCTGATACGCTCTTTTATCAAGTTCAAGTCCATAGAGGTTATAATTGATAATGCTTTGTACAGCGTCACATTCTGTATATCCATATGAGATATAGATCTTCATAAGCACATCAAACGCATAAGCAAGGATATGACCGCTGCCCATACAAGGATCAATAAAACGTATCTGTTCAAAGCTAAAATATGCTTGTTCTTCCCAGATATTTTCAAGCTGTTTTGCTGCTTCCGGTGACTGAATTGCTCCAGGAAGATAATATTTCCAACCCATTTGATCTGCAATGTACTTTTCTATGGCTATTCTTTCAGATTCAATTTCGTCCCAAGTTAATTCATTAGGATCACGTCCATCAGCATAAATGCCTTCTCCTTTTCGTTTGTCTATAAATAGCCTGCCAAGTGAGTTTTCAACCATATAGCAAACGATCCAGTCAGGAGTAAATAGCTGTGTTGCTGCCGCAATGTTCTCTGTGCTTATTTTAATATTCTTTTTCATCGCTTCAAAGACAGAATCCTTCTTTTCACTGTTATAATACTGATAAAGCCAACCGATGATCTGCACTTGATCTGTCCAATTTTCTTCGGGGATAAGTTCTATCATCTTATGTATAACACTGCCCTCACGCAGAAGATGATCCGGCATAAGCAGTTCCGTAAAGTCGTTTATGCACTGAAACATACCCGGCAGTATCCTATTCAGCGCATTGCACTGCACGATAATGAGATAATTGAACAGTTCCTCATCTTTATCTGCATTTTTTAATTCATAAACCTTGTCCATATTTATACCGTCCATATCGATCCTAAGTGCCTCGGACAGTATCTGCGGTCTGAATTCGCCCTCGTCATTAGTAAATACCCGCACATGAGAAGGAAGATAACCATTGACTTCCATAAAACGAAGCGCAGCAAAACGGTTGAACCAAGTATAAGCAACTTCTTCTATTGTTTGTTCATAACCATGCTCGCCGATCTTATTTATAAGAGCCTGACGCTGCTTTTTTTCGTTTTCGGAGAAAAGTCGCCCGTCCACGCTGTCCGCATTCGGATCGGCGTGGACCTCAGCAGTTATTCCGTACTGCATAGCTTTCTTTGAAACACGCTCAATGAGCTCACGTCTTGCCCAGACCGCATATTTTTTTATAGCATTCTTATCCATGGTTTTCTCCTTTAATTCAACTTGATACCATCGCAGCCGTTAAGAAGCTGTTTCATCTGAGTGCGCACTCTTTCCAAATACGCATCGATCTCCTCCTCGGATTCCAAGGTTTTGGCCGGAAATATCAACTGTCTGTGTATAGTCTTTATGTTTTTCACGGGAGCAGGAGCCTGTCTGCTCATAACGGGAGATCCGGCAGGCTTTTTCAAGCTTTCTATGCGGTCACAGGTTTCGTCCTTATACTGCCATATCTGCGGTATAAGACCGTCAAGAAGTGCAAGCATCTTTGTTTCGGCTATCTGTTCTTTTTTCTGCTCAAAGAAATTGTCTGCCTTTTGAGAAATATTGCTTGCATTTATGTCACCATCTGCCACAGTATGGATCTCTTCCATGCACTGGCGCACTATTTCAAGAAGTTCAGTGCGTTTTTCTTCCAGCATTGCACCATGCTTTTCATGTACCTTAGCGATCAGGTCATTTAATTCTGGAATACGTTTGTAGTTGAAATTGCCTGTGGGTGCCATTATTATAAGACGAATGGTGTTCAGCGCATTGTGTGCATCATCATTCTTTGCAATATAATCCTTATCTACCCGCAGTTCCGACTCATACTGCACAGCAGAATCAAAAAGCATTACCTGATTCTTGAAAAAGCTCTCTACATTCTGCATTTTATCTTTAAGATCGTAAAGATGATCTTCTTTTTTGATAATACAGTCTATAAGTGCAGTGTTGTCACGCTGCTGGGAAAGGATCTCCTTCATAAGATCTATTGAGGACGAAACCGGCACTTTACCGGGATAGCTATGTCCCTCATAGCGTCTTAGCAGACTTTCATAGTGACTCTGTTCTTCTGAAAATTTTTCGATAATATGGGCAATAAGACCGTCTTCGTCCTCAGGAACGTCCATTTCATCAAAATAATCCCGCAAGAAATCTTTCACTTCACGTATCTTCTGAATGGAAACAGCTTGTCTTTTGGAAATTAAAGTTTTGCCGATCTCGCTTTTTTTGCGGAGCATATCCGGAAGTTTCGGATCGGTTGGTTGAACGGTAAAACCGTTGTACTTTACGGTGACTTTCTGATCGTGTATAAGCTGTGCCGTCACAGCTGCTATGTCGATCTCCTTCCAACCATATGGAATTGCCTGATAACGGCTTTGTATGTCCGCCATAGATGTGAGCAGGTTACGAGTATGCTGCATTTCAAGATATTCTTCGACTTTGGCAACGGCATCACAGTTAGGTTCTGTGCCTGACATCATATTTTCCTCACCTGTCAGAACAGCTGTAATATCCGCATCGCTTTCCGCATTCTTTCGTATCAGGTTCAGGTTAGCATAGACATGAGTAACGAGATATTCCAGTGCCTGATCAAGTTTGCTTTTGGCGTCGCCGCTTTTGAGCCCGATATGTTCGCCGTCAACATAGAATTCTGCGTTTTCGATAGCTTTTTTAAGTTCATTGACGGCTTCTGCCTCTGACTGACCTGCTTCATCCTGATAAGTCCGGATAATTTCCTGCACGGATCTCGGAAGCTGTGATACATTGCGCTGTTTCACATATTTACGGATCTTCATTGAATTTTCAAGCAATTCATAATAAGACGTATCTGCAAGTACAACAACAGCCTGTCCTGAAGATGATGCCGTAAGTCGTAGATTGGATTTTTCCGGAACATCTGTAGCAACAGTCAGGATATGCAGACGCATACCGCCTGTTACCGTTCCTACAGTCATTGTATCTACCATCTGATCAAAAGCAAAATCGTATTTGCCGTATCTGTATTTTTTTGAAGTATATATATCACCGAAAATCAGATTTCCAATGCGCTCCACAATAGATGCAGTATCAACAGTCGTGTTTCTGTAAATTTCGCGCTGAATATCCTGTTCCTCATCGGTGAGAAAATTGTAAATATCACCTGTACGTCCTATATAGTTCTGACTCATCAATCGGTCAAGACTGCCGCGCACCCGATCACGCATAACTATCTTGTCAACGCGTATATCGTCAGCCATCAGAATGACAATGTTGTCAAGATTTGCCTTTATGTCATTATTGATGTAACGTAAAAGATACAGAAGTTTCAGCACATCAACATCCTGAGGTTCGATCCCGCTGCCGTCAGCTGCTGCACGTTCACATCGTTCAATGACCCGGCGGATCGAACCGTCAAGGAAGGTATGTACGGTATCATAGAAAAGATAAAAGGGAGCAAGCGCGTATTCGTCCTTGTCCTTTATCTTCTGTGCTGCCTCCTGAAATCCGGAAAGCATGGAACGTTCACCTCCGGAAAGGTGCTTGCCGGAATTGCCGTGCTTACGGATCTCGGTAAATACTTTCTGCATAAGAATGAACTGATATGGAGCGAACGGGAAGTCCTGAGAAAAATCGTCTGTGCCGCTGTATCCTTTAATGTCAAGAACAGCATCGGTAAATGTAAAAAGATTGCGAAGTACAGAATCGTTTTTTGTATAGATCTGTTCCAGATCTTTTTGAGCTTCCGGCGTTTTCATAAGCACACGTTTCTGAATGACCTCGTCCGCAGAAGCAGATGAAAGTGACAGTCTTGTCTTGAAACGTGCCTGAATACGGGAAAATTCATTTTCACGGGCTTTTATTATTTCATCGATAGCTTCCTGCCCGGTGCATACTACCCAGACTTTGCCTTCGCATTCACTGCCTATCTTTTCCACAAGGGATTGCAGATTAATAAGCAGATCGGTATCGCCGCCTACATACTGTCCGACTTCATCTACCATGAACAGCAGACGGAAATTTGCAGGTTTTGAATCGACATATTCTTTGATCTCGGAAACGAGCTGCGCTATTGAAGTTTCAACCGTTTCCGTACCGTTGAACCAGTTTTTAGCTGCGCTCTCGCTCATTCCGAGAACCTGTTCAAGTGTTTCAACAATATCATCTTCAAAAAATGTAAAAGCATCGCGGTTCTCAGACCATGGTGCGCCGTTCTTCTCCTCAAATACCTGTCGGAACTCATCTGTCTTGCCTTTCCTTGCAATAAACTGTTCTAACTTTGCTACCTTCAGATTTTCACCATAAAATCCAAGGTAGTTGTAGAACATTTTTGCAAACACACGCAGAACTGCCGTCTTATCTTTGTTTATAGACCCTTCAATATCAATGTTGAACAGAATAGTGTCCGTATTACCTTTTGTAACGTTATCGATCAGCATGAATGTATCCGGATCATCGGCGAATTTCCTGCGAAAACGCTCAACTGTCCGCTCCCCCTGAACCTCTTTATTCTCAAGAAGATAAGAAAGCATTTTCAGAAAATGAGATTTACCGCTTCCAAAGAATCCGGAGATCCAGACGCCGATATCCGATGTTTTTTCCTTGAATGAATCGTTATAATTATTTAAAAAAGTAATAAAGTGTTTTTTCAGTTCTCTTGTAATAACATATTCATTCAGTTCCTGAACGAGGACATCGCTTGCATCCTGATCAACCTTAACAACGCCGTTGATCTTACGGTTAATATCTTCATGGAACATTTCCTCAATTCTCATAATGCTGATTCTCCTTAAACGATATTGAATGCCCGATAGTATGGATCAGGCTTCAGCTTATCAAACAGCTTCACATAACGTCCGTCAAAAGTTCCCGGATACATTACAAGTATCGGAACGTCGGAAAAATGCGGCTGCATAGCATCAAGCAGTGTGTGTACACGAATAAACGGAAAGGCTTCTCCGACACCGGTTATTAATATAACATCATCACTTTCATGTTTTCCGTACTGCATTTTTTCAATAATTGCAGAATTATTGGCTATGCGCTTCATTTGCTCCAGAATAAACCGTGTCCCTTTTTTCTCCTCTTGTAATGGTATCTTATCTGTAATACGTTTATCATCACATATAGAAAGAAATACTTTATACAGGTTGTATTCTATAAGGCGGCAGGCAAGGCTGCGGTCAGTAACCAGCTTTTCCGTAAAATTCCTTACTGCCATTTCGTCTTTCGGATCATAACAGAAAATGCGGATATTCACTTCATTAGACAATCCTTTTCCATCAAGAAATTCCCGACTTTGTATCAATTTCCGAAGTGAATCGAGACGTTCGTTGACATCACTCATTTTCAGAGCCTCCTCATGTAAAACAATTAAACGCTGGGAGTACGATCTCCTGTCCGTCTTCACGGATCGCATTTTCAAGCAATGGACTGATAAGCACGGGGTTTAAATGATTTGCGTCTGTACTGTCCAGATACTCATTCTCTACCAACATTTTTGCCAATACCTGCTTCATCTTGGTAATGGTTGAATCGCTCCATGAAGCTACTTGATCATCCTGCTCCTGAAGCTGCATAAAAAATACATTAATATCCATTTTGCTAAAGCTGCTGTCCAATTTTCTATATTTACCGCCGATGACCGTCAGCATAAAATCCCAAACCAAACGATATTGACACATCATAGCATACAGGCAGATCTGTTTTGCTACATCACTTGGCTGCACAGCAATAGCAGCAACGAGAGTATCATCTTTCATCGACTCCAGTCTGCGGACACAAGCAAGTGCCATTCTTCTGACCGATTTTTCTGTAGGATATTGAAACAGATTGTCTGAAACGATCCGTTCAATCACTTTGTTCTTGTCCGATCCTTCATTTATAAGTCTTGCCGTTGTACGCATTTCGTAGAATAGGAATTGCTCTCTTGTTATTACGGCACTGTAGGAATCAGCCTTTTTTGATGACATGGCATTTTTCTGTGGCATTTATTTACCTCCAAGCCATACTTATTCTATGTTAGACTTTTTCTTATCCTCGTCCGAAAAAGGAACGGTTTCTATTATCTCATTAATGTTGCAATTCAGTGCCTCACATATTTTAAGAAGCACATCTGTGGTCAGATTTTCACCTTTTCCGAGTTTAGCAAGAGAAGCGGTACTGATACCGCTGATCTCACGCAAATCTTTTTTTGTCATTTCCCTTTGTGCAAGTAATACCCATAAGGGTCTATAACTGATACGCATACGAACCTCCGTTAGGCTATCTGCTCCGATTCTATAATGGTATATCTGCTGATTTTATTTCAGGTGTTTTTTGTTAAAAATGCAGGAGGCAAACATACCATTGAATGTGAAATAAGTTCTTTACAATTATAGCACATTCTTACGCGTTAGTCAACATCAAATTTGCAATCGCAAATCTTAAGCGTGAACTTACGTAAGCAGCGTTGTAGAGCGAAGTCAGCAAAAATCTATCTATCCTGCTTATTCGTTCCGGATAGTTAGTAACATTATGCAAAACATACATGATGTGTTCATCGGTCAGTTTGCTAAAGGCAGACTTCGCCGCTTCATCGGAAATGCGTTGTCCACTAACAAAGACATTTCTCTCGCCGCCCATAACGTCAACGATCAGATTTTTGATCTCTGTGATCATGTTCCTGACCGATTCATCAGGCTGCGACATCAAGCAGTCATAACCGATCTGATCTTCAACGGATTTTTCTATTTTCAATCTATAAATCGTTTCCAAATCTTTCTGCGGAGAGGCTTCGGCTTCGGCGGGCGGATAGAATGATCGATGCTCAATATAACTCTTCTCTGTATTATTAATCTCTATATAATTAGATTCGGAATTTCCGACTTCTTGATTTTTCGGCGTTTGCGGCTGTTCCGTTTCGTCAGACGGCTCATCTTTCACCACAAAATTTTTTACATATATAATAAACGGCTGACCTAAACCTCTCCGCTTTTTCTTGATCAAACCGATACCGCTTTCATCGTCAAGTTCTTTGAGCGTGTTACAGGCTTTTTCTCTGCCGCAGTTAAGGCGGTCGGCGATCTCCTCGATCTTGAAAATGATAAAAACACGGTTCTGCTCGTCAAACCAGTTG
>CANRFB010000066.1 GCA_947629785.1 uncultured Clostridia bacterium
GAAAAATATATGCCGTTCCTCGTCTGCGACCAGCAGGGGTTCTCCTCGGTGGTGTCGCCGTCGGTGTATTCGTCAAAACGCCCCTGCATATCCATAACGGAAATATGCAGGAATGAAGTATTCGCCCCCATGCTTACGGCAAGTTTCCCGTCCTTTATGTCGAACGAACCAAAAACAAAGTCATTTGAAGCCCGCACAAGCCCCTCCGTATCATCGGCAGGGTCGAAACTTCTGTGGTAAATGCTGCCCACGTCCTCTGAATTCACGGCATAGACAAGTTCTTCACCGCAAACGCCGAGCCCTGTAATTCTTGCGGGCAGAAGTTCGGGATCGATGCTGTCCGCAGTCATTCCCATGAACGCCGCGCCGCTGCCCGAATTTTTCCACTCTTTCCGCTGCTGTATGCTGCGGACGGTATCGCGGTATTTTATTATCTTTCCGCAGGGAATTTCGGTAACGGCTTTGGTTTCCGCATCAAGGCAGAAAATTTTATTTTCCGATGTGTATATTATTTTCATTCGGAACGCCCCCTTTAAAGCCTGAAAGCAGCCGCTGCCCAACCGTCCTTTTCCCGTGTTTCAAGGTGTGTAAAACCCTTTGCCTTTATAGCGTCAAGAACTTCGTCACAGCGTTCGATGATTATTCCCGAAACTATCAATATACTTCCGCTTTTTATAAAATTTTCAAATATCGGGGACATGGCAATAAGCACGTCTGCAACTATATTTGCGGTTATGACATCATACCCGCCGCCTATATCTTCACAAAGCCCGCTGTCGGTGACTATATTTCCGCAGAATGTTCTGTATTTATCCGCGGGAATGCGGTTCTTTGCGGCATTTTCGGAAGCTATATCCACGCTGTTTTTGTCAATATCCACCGCCGAAACGCTGTCCGCACCAAGAAGCATGGCGGCAATTGAAAGTATTCCGCTGCCGCAGCCGAGGTCAAGGACTTTATTGCCGTTTCCGAGATATTTTTCCAGAAGTTCCAGACAAAGCTGCGTGGTGTTATGCTGCCCCGTTCCGAAGCTTGACGCGGGATCTATTTCCAGAATAGTTCTGCCGTCACTGCCGTTATATTCTTCCCAAGAGGGCTTAATGACAAGCTTTTCGCCGACGGTAAGGGGCTTGAAATACTGTTTCCAGTTATTAGCCCAGTCCTCCTCGCGTACGGAATCAAGTTCCACCGAAAGCCGTCCGAAAGCGCTCTCCGTGTCACGCGCTTTCAGTGCGGACATCTCCGCGCGTATCATGGAAAGCATATCCGCCCCCTGCGAATTATCAGGCAGGTACACCGTAACGCAGGTCTCGCAGTTCTTTAGTTTCAGCAGGTCGTCGTCCACATAATCCCAGTTGCCTGTTTTGTGTTCCAGAAATTCCTCAAAGTCCTTGGGGTCTTTTATTTCAAAGCCCGTAACTCCTGTATTCAGCAGGCAGCCGCAAACGGGGTCAACGCCCTCGGAAGTGGTAAAAATATTGACTTCTGTCCAGTTCATAGGAAACGTCCTTTCATCGTTGTTTTCAAACATACTTATTTATTGTACCACATTTTTTAGAATTTTTCAAGCCCAAAAATTAACAATTTCACGGCATTTCAACGAGTTAAAATTTATTTAACAATTTATTGTTTTTAAATGACAAAAGTACAAAATCTGCTATGATAGTAATATCTCCTTGATCCTATCCCCTTTCGCGAGAAAAGCAAAAAATTCTGCCGAATTTCCGTAAAAAGGAAATCCGGCAGTTTATTTTACAGAATTTCTTTCAGGAACTCCCAAAGAGTCTCGCTGTCACAATCACCGTAGATACCGATAATAAAATCGCCGTAATCAATTACAAAATCGTGTGTTTCTATGTCCGAAACATTAGCATTTTCTTCAATAAATTCAAGGCTCATATCTTCGGGCAAAACTACTGCATGATCATCGACCTCCGCGCCCGAATGGTCGGTATCATAATAAATACGAAGATAGTGTGTATTTTTTTCGGAAAAATATACAAGATCCATATCCTGTCGCGTAAGAACACCGTCTTTATCGTATTGCCTATGCAGGTCTACCATGCGGTTGTTGGACAAATACAAAGTTCCGTACTTTGCAATTGATACTGCCTGCGGAACGTGTCCGGCAAAATATTCTACATTATTTGCTTCAGACAGGGATATTTTTTTGTTTTCATAGCTGCTTTCCGCTTGGTCAAGGTCAGCGTCGTCAAGGGAAAATCCGCTCAGGATAAGACTGTCCATAATTTTCAGCGCATCGGCAGGATCGTAATTCTGAAATGCAATTGAATACCCGAAACCGTCAGATTCCCAGAAAGCCATAAGCGTATGCGGAATATATTCCTCTATATTTTCGGCAATATCAAAGCCGTAAACCGTTACCCCGTATCTTTCGGCAGAAACGTAATTTTCAACAGGAGAACTGTTGTAACATCTGTCGCCAACATAAAGTTCCATAGATCTTTGTTTATCACCGACCGTAAATCGTCCGATGGAGCGATCGCTTTCATAATCGAATTCAATATGTCCGTCTGCCGTTTCCTGATCGGATATATCAAACGGCAGTATCTGCTCAACATATTCATTCGGGAGATAATACGATCTAAAGTTTTCACGTTCACCCAACAATATGTTCATGCCGCATTTGTTGGGAAAAAACTCCTCCGCTTCTTCTTCGGTGTATTCGGTGTTTTCAATAATTGTCTGCCAATCGGAATGCTTTTTTTCCGTTTCTTCTTTTACTCCGCTGCTTTCGGACTGATAATTTTCAACTGACGTAAAATTTTCCTCGGAAGCATTTTCCGTAATTACATGAAGCGAAATATCAGCATTATCGCTTTCGGGAATATTCACCGCCACAAAAATTCCGATAACAGCCGCTGCCGCAAAAGCCACGCAGGAAGCAATTTTCAGCACGGGGTGTGATTTTTTTATCTTTTCCGAAAACATCTCCGCAAGGTATTTTTCGTCCGTAAGGGAGATCATTCTTTCCATATCATTGATATTCATCAGTAAAGTCCCCTTTCGGTGAGAAATTTTTTCAGCTTTTTCCTTGTGCGGAACAGTGAGGATTCAGCCTTGCTTTTGCTTATCCCAAGTTTTTTGCATATTCCCTTTATTGAAAGAAAATACCAGTATCTCAGCAGAAAAATTTTCCTGCTTTCTTCGTTAAGTGACGCAAGGAACTCGTTTATCGCCGCGGATAATTCACCGTCCGAAAAATTCCTGCCGTCATTTCCCGAAATGCACTCCTCCAGTTCGGAAAGTGACACAGCCGCCTGCGGTTTCCGCTTTTCCGCGTTTATGAAATGATACTTTTTCAGCGCAAGATTGCGGGCAATTCCGCCTATAAAAGCCTGAAAATTAAAAGGTCTCTGAGGCGGGATAATATTCCATATGCCCATGTATGTATCGTTTTCACATTCTTCCGCGTCCGATCTGTTATTGAGAATACGCAAAGCAATTGCCAGAATAAAATTCCCGTACTTTGATCTTGTTTTGGGAATTGCCTCTTCCGAGCGGGAAAAGTACAATTCAACAATTTCATTATCTTCCATAATTGCCCCTCCTTTTTTGCCTTTCAAATATAAAGTACGTTTTTAAAAGCAATTGCTTGCGCTAAAATAAAAAATCCCCTGCAATTTTGAATTGCAGGGGATCGTAAGTTTTAATTATTCGTTTTCCTCGCGTTTTTTCTTGTTAGCGACCAGAATTGCCATCATAGAAGCAATTGCAGCAGCTGCACAAGCTGCGGGAACTGTCAGATCCTCACCTGTCTTGGGGTTATCTGTTGCAGAATCGGTAAGCGGATTGTCTGCAAGAGGAACCGGATCATCATCAAAGTCCTCAAAAGGAGTATCGGACAGCGGTGTAGGAGCGTCTTCAAAATCCTCAAAGGAATCTTCGTCAACTGTTTCCTCAACTGTTGTTTCCTCAACAGGGGTTTCAGCAAGAGGAACTTCCGTTTCTTCAAACTCAACAACAGGTTCATCATCAAATGTTTCTATTGTCTCGTAAGGATCATAATTATCCTCCGGAGTTGTTACGGTATAGTCGGGTGTAACAGGAGTATAATCGGGTGTATAATCAGGTGTTACGTCCGGAGTATCAGGTGTGTCAGGTGTATCCGCAGTATCAGGTGTGTCAGGTGTATCCGCAGTATCGGGTGTGTCAGGTGTATCCGGAGTGTCGGGTGTGTCAGGTGTATCCGGAGTATCGGGTGTGTCAGGTGTATCCGGAGTATCGGGTGTGTCAGGTGTATCAGGTGTATCCGGAGTATCGGGTGTATCAGGTGTATCAGGTGTATCAGGTGTATCAGGTGTATCCGGAGTATCGGGTGTGTCAGGTGTGTCCGGAGCATCGGGTGTATCCGGAGTATCGGGTGTGTCCGGTGTATCCGGAGTATCAGGTGTATCAGGTGTGTCAGGAGTATCAGGTGTGTCCGGTGTATCCGGAGTATCGGGTGTGTCAGGTGTGTCCGGAGTATCGGGTGTGTCAGGTGTATCCGGAGTATCGGGTGTGTCAGGAGTATCAGGTGTGTCGGGTGTGTCCGGAGTATCGGGTGTATCGGGTGTATCGGGTGTGTCCGGAGTATCGGGTGTGTCAGGTGTATCCGGAGTATCGGGTGTATCCGGAGTATCAGGTGTGTCCGGTGTATCCGGAGTGTCCGGAGTATCGGGTGTGTCGGGTGTGTCCGGAGTATCGGGTGTGTCGGGTGTGTCCGGAGTATCGGGTGTGTCAGGTGTATCCGGAGTATCGGGTGTGTCAGGTGTATCCGGAGTGTCAGGTGTATCCGGAGTGTCGGGTGTGTCAGGTGTATCCGGAGTATCGGGTGTGTCTGGAGTTGTAGAACCATCTATCCAGTTATCATCATATGACTGATTGCTACCGCCGAATTCATTTGATCCGCTGTAGCTGTCGCAGATAAGTGAACCTTCAAAGTGGTTAGTTCCTGCCGAACCGGTAACGTGTGCATTAGGTGCAAGCACTGAACCCATATTGTCATTTATTGTAACATTCTTTGCATCGGGAATGTTAAAGAGAACGTCCTTATTATTAGCAGAACCGTTTGTGATCGTTCCGCCTGAAAGCTTTGCACCTGCGTTAACGCCAAGATTTACATTGCCTTCGCCGGTAATATTTACAACTACCTTAGAACCTGCGGGAACATCAAAGTCAAAGCAAAGCTGACCGTTTCCGTTCTTAACAAGTTCATTATACTCGTCAACCGTGATATTGAATACATTAACGTCAGAATTTTCGCCATGGAACTTAACTTCTCCGCCCCATGAGCCCTGACCTACCGTTCCGGTCGACTCTCTGGCTGCAAGGTCTTTTGAACCCTGTTTCAGATTTTCAAAAGCAGAATCAAAGTCGATATTTCTGTCAGAAACGCCGTTGTCAAAGGAACCGTTGATATTTCCGCCTACAACAACTTCGCCTGCGTTGCAGTTTCCGTTAAGAGTTACATCGCCGCCTACGGCAATATTTCCCTTGCTTTCACCGAAGCCTGCATCTACATTTGCGCCGCCGTTCTGATAATCGCCTTTTACAAATACATTAAAACCTGTTGCATCACCGAGGAAATTGCCGACCTTGTTTATTTCGCTGTTTGCCTCAGCGGAAGCTTCCTCAACTACAGCGGTTTCAACTACGGTCTCCTCAGCTACAGCTTCTCCAACTGCCGCTTCTTCGGCTGCGGTCTCATCAACTACGGTTTCTTCAACCGCTGTCTCTTCAGCAGCAGCCTCATCAGCTGCAGCTTCTTCAACCGCTGCTTCTTCCTCAGCAGGAGCGCCATAATTGGTGGTTATGCCGTCAATTCCATCGTCATCGCCGTTTTCTTCGGGAAGAACAACATCGTCCTGACCGCCAAAATCATTCTGGCTGCCTTCCTGAAGTATTCCCGCGCCGGTAACATCGACAGCTTCAACGGTAGTGCCGCCCGACTGCGCTGCAAACGCAGAAAGCGCAAATGCAAACGCTGCTGCTGTTTTGAAAGCTACTTTGCTCTTACTGTTCTTATTATTATTTTCCATAGGTTTTACCCCTCTCATAATAATTAGGTAAATTTGCTTTGTAATGGTTTACATTACGCTCATAGTCTCGTTACCTTTCGGCTTTCCAATTTCCTTGTAAAAATTATACCACAAAAATTACAATAATTCAATAACAAATGCAAAAAATTATTGATAAAAATATAACAAAATTTTAGTGCTTATGCACAAAATTTTCCGTTTCTTATAGTTGATTTAAAATAAATTTCCTTTAAATTACATAACTATCCAATATATTTCATATAACTTATCGGAATATTTCTATACTATTGTATGCGCTTGGTCATGATTTCGGGATTGTACGAATACTCCACCGCTGTTTCGGCTGTTATGACGCCGTCCCTGAAAAGTTTCAGCAACGCGGAATCCATAGTCTGCATTCCCGGTTCGGTCTGTAGAATAGTATCTATCTGGTGTGTCTTTTGTTCGCGGATCATTGTGCGGATCGCGCTGTTGACGTTCATTATCTCGAACGCGGGAACAAGCCCGCCGTCCTTTGCGGGAACAAGCTGCTGCGTAACCACGGCGCGCAGTATCATGGAAAGCTGCACTCTTATCTGGTGCTGCTGATTTGTTGGGAAAACGTCTATTATCCTGTCAACGGTATTCGCCGCGCCGTTGGTGTGAAGCGTGGAAAGCACCAACTGCCCCGTTTCCGCGGCGGTCATGGCTATGTTTATAGTTTCAAAATCGCGCATTTCTCCCACAAGAATGACATTCGGCGACTGTCTCAGCGCCGCCCGAAGGGCGTCTATGTAGCTGTCGGTATCAATATTTATCTCTCTCTGGCTGATAATGCACTTCTTGTGCTTATGGAGAAATTCAATGGGGTCCTCAATGGTGATTATATGCCCCTCATTTTCAGAATTTATCCTGTCTATAAGGCAGGAAAGGGTTGTGGATTTGCCGTTTCCTGCCGCGCCCGTCACAAGGACAATGCCGCTTTTATAGTCGGCAAGACTCATGACCTCGTCGGGAATTCCCAGTTTCCTATGGTCGGGAAGTTCAAAAGGCACGCACCTCAGCACCGCCGAAAGCGATCCCCTCTGGCGGTATATATTCGCCCTGAAACGCCCCGTTCCCGCAATTGAAAAGGAAAAGTCCATTTCGTTCCTTACGCTGCCCGCGTCGGTGTCAATTCCTGCCAATCCGAAAATTTCCATTACCGCCGCTTTGGTATCGTCGGGTTTCAGAAAGCCGTCATTCTGCGGAATGACCCGCCCCGCGACCTTATAGGAAAGCGCCGCTCCTGAAATCAGGAACACATCGGAAGCCCCTTTCCTGACCGCTTCGGTAAGTATCTGCTTTATATCCATTCTCAAAAACTCCTTAAAATTATTCTCCGCTCCATACGTTCAGCGGCTTGCTTTCGCTTTCGGAAACAGACACGGTTTTCCACCGTGTTACGGTATACCCCCCGCCCGAATATTTCACCGCCGAGCTTATACTCTGTCTGTCGTTTATTGGAGTGGTCCAACTTATTTCCACGCCGTCGGGAAGCTGTCTGACCGCCGTTCCCTCAACTTCTTCCAGTTCGCCTATAAACATAAAGTCGGTAAAATCGTCATATTCCGCGGCAATTGCGTCTATTTCTGCAAGCACACGTTTTGCCGAAATATCCGCCGCAAGGTATTCGTTGGCATACTCTCCGCTTTTCTCACTGTACTTCTTTTCCGCCGTTGCCGAAGAATAGGACAGTGCCGCAAGCATTGTAAGGCAAAGAACCACAAATATCATCATTATTGACAGATAACCCGTGCCTATCCCCGCAGGACGTCTGTTTTCGCCGTTATTCAAACTCCGTCACCGCCCTTTCGGAAATATACGCGCCGGTTTCCGTTTCGTAAACGGTCTCTCCGTCGTTGTTCCTGAAAATTATTGACAATTTTTTTAAAATTCCGCCGCCGCACTCCTCGGAAGTTTCGCTCATTATCATATACATCTTTCCGTCTACCGGAACGGTTATTCTTGAAAGTTCCCCGTCCGCCGCCGTATATGACGGGAATAACATTCCCGCCGTCTTTGAAAGGCTGCCGTTCTGCGAATATATTTCCGCCGCCGACTGGGCGCGGAAAACGGCGCTTTCAAGCAGTCTGCTGTCCTTTGCAAGTTTATCCGAACCCGCAAAGGAGCAGAGTATTACCGCCGAAGCTATGCTGAAAAACAGCAGAACGATTATCATTTCCATAAAGAACAGATTCAGCCGTCCCTTTTTCTTGGTAAGTTTTATGGGGCTTTTCAACCTGAAGCGCCCCCTTTCGGGATCCGGCAGTAGGTTCTGAAAACGTCCCCGTCGCTGCCCTTTGCGGAAATCTGTACAAGTCCGCCGCCGCAGTCGGTGACGGAATATCCCTCCGCCTTGAAAACAGCTTCTCCGCCGTCAAAGGAAATTTCCCTGCCCTCGGGAAACAGCCGCTCGTAAACCGTTCCACCGCTTTCGTAAATGACCGTGCAGAACCCCTCGTCATAAAGCACAAGCCCATTTTCCGAAACTTCCGCACCGTCGCAGGCGCGAAGCTTATTCGTAACATACCTTACCGCCGCCGCGGAATTGAAAGTATCTTCATAATTGGAGGAAATTCTGCTGTACGCCGATACCGCCGCCGAAATGATTATCAGGCAGCAGACCGTAAAAAACAGGAAAAGCGTCATGCTTGCCGCCGAACTTACCGTATCGGCAAGGCGTTTTGAATCGGGTCTGTTCATTCCGCTCTCCCCTTTCTGTCGGAAACCGTTATGGACGGGCGGATATTCGCCCCGAAATATTCATAATGGACTATGTACCTGTCGTCTATCTTTACGCCGTAATTTTCTTCCAGATATTCAATGTCGGGAGGGTATTCCCCCTCTATGGAATAGCACAATGACGCGCTGTTCATTACCGTGCGGTAAACCGAGTCGGAACGGCTCTGTTCCGCCGCGCTGCCTGCGTTTCCCAGCGAAACTATAAACCACGCTATCAGCAGCGCAAAAAGCAGTATGGAAAACACCGCCGCCTTGTTGAGTTTCTGCCGTTTTTCGCGTTTTAACTTCATGGGAATACCTCCTTTCGGCTTTTCCGTAAAATCAGCCTATTCCCGTCATAATGTTTGTAAGCGGCAGCATTACCGTCAGCAGCACCGAACCTATCAGCACCGCAAGTATTGCAATTATAACAGGTTCTATAAAAGAAACCGCTCCGTATATCTTCCTGTCGCACTCCTGCCCGAAACGGCTGCTTATCTTCTGCCACGCCGTATCTATCGAACCCGACCTGTAGGCAACTTTAAGGGAATGTGCGTAAACTCCCGGCAGCAGCCCCGAATTTTTCACCGCGTCCGCAAAATATTCGCCGTCCAGAACCATTTTCTCGCAGTTTTTGATGCGTTCCCGCACTCTTTTGTTTTCGGTCAGACCCTCCGCAAGTTCAAGGGACTGTTCGGGGGAAATCCCGCACTCCGCCATAACGCTCATTGCGGAAGTAACGTCCGCCATTGCCATTGTCTCGGACATTCCCCTTGTGAATATGAAATTTGAGAAAAGCCTTGAAAGTCCGCGCCGCGCTGCGGGTATCTGCATAAGCAGCGCAGTTATAAGTATTACCGCCAATACTATTATAAGAATGACCATTACCGCCGCGCCCATGTTATAGGCAAAATTGACGCTGTTTTCCACAGCCGCCGCAGCCGTATCGTCAAACTGGGAGAAAATATCCCTGAACATGGGGATAACTTCCACCACCAGAACGATTATTACCACCGTCATCATGGCAAGAAGTATCAGCGGGTGTGAGACCGAACTGCGCACCGTCTGTTTCAGGTCGGCGCGTTTTGAATAGTAGTCGGAAAGTCCGTTCAGGGTGTCCTCGATACGTCCCGTTACCGAACCTATCTTTACCATTTTCACGGCATACTGCGGGAATATCCCGCTTTTTTCCATAGCGCCGAAAAGTGTTATATCGTCGCCTTTCATGCTTTCAAGAAGCAGGTCGGCAATCTCCTTGAAACGCTTGTCCCCTGCTTCGCCTGCAAGCATTTCCATTCCGTCCGCAAGTGGAATACCCGCTTCCATTATCATTGCAAGCTGTTCGCTGAAATAAGCGGTCTCCTCGTCGTTCAGCATTTTAACTGCCATATCAAGTCCTCCATTCAATATCTGTACACAGCCGAATAATTCCCCGGGTCGGAAATGTATTCGGAAATTTTTTCCTTGTCCGAATTTCCCGCATAAAAGGTCGCGTCCGCAATATTGTAGCCCTTGTTTTTCAGGAAAAGTTCGGGAGTTATCCAGCCTGTTTCGTCCGTGTAAACTTCATTCCACGCGTGGTAAATATCAGGGTCGGCATAGCCTATCACAAGCCTTGCGGGAATTCCCTGAGAGCGGCACATTGCTGCAAAAAGCGACGAGTAATCGTAGCAAATGCCCTTTCTGGAAGCAAGAGTATTGTCGGGATAAGGCACATACCCGCTCTGAACGGTTGCGGCAAGCTGTTTGTCATAGGTAACATTATCCGTTATGAAAGTGAATATCGCCGCTATCTTTTCCACATCGTCGGTCAGTCCCGCGCAGAGTTCCGCTGCTTTTCTCACGCATTTGGAATTGCTGTCAAAATCCACATATTTATTCGGATAAAGGTACATACCCGTGCTGCTTTTTATATTAACGGAAAAGTCTCCCGAAACAAGCATTGCATACTTGTTTCCCGAAAACTGCTCATAGACCGAAACGGTGTAGTTCCCGCTGTCCATAAGCGGGAAAAATTCCCGCTTCCCGCCAACGGCAAGGTCATGGTTATACTGAACGTCCCCACACTGTATGCGTATCTTTGCCGCAGCCGCCGAACCGTTATAAACGGCGGAAATATACCCCTCCGCGGCGTTGCTGTAGTCAATTTCCGCACTGTCGCCGCTGATAACGCTGCTGCCGTCCGCTTTGGGCATATTGATTTCCGGAATGACCACTTCCGCGGGCGGCTTTGGCGCGGCAGTTGTTGCAGTAGTCGTTTCCGCTGTCGTCGTTGCGGTGGTTTGCGAAACGTAAGGACTTTCCGTTTCCGACACACGAGCGGACGTTTCCGACTCTGTTTCCTGTATTTCCGAAGTTTCCGTTTCGGAAATATTATTTTCTTCCGATGATTCGGTATCGGAAAGCGTGCTTGTTTCCGCGTCCGATTCCGTATGCGGAGCAGAGGTTTCGGAAATTTCCGTTTCGGAAGATATTTCCGAAATCATTTCCGTATTTTCGGAAACGGAAATATTTCCCGAAGAAGTTTCATTCCCGCTGCCGTTTCCGCCGCAGGAGGAAAGCATTACGCACAATGACAGCAGAAAGATAAGTTTTTTTATACGCATACTTTGCCTCCTTTTAAAAATTTATGATCAGATAATTTTCTCTGACCGCAGAAGAAATTCCTTTACGTCCGTTCCCGCGCTGAACCCGCCTGTTTTCCCGTCCGAACGGATAATTCTATGACATGGAATGATAATAAGTATCGGATTTCTTCCTACGGCGTTCCCCACAGCGCGGGAAGCGGAAGTTTTCCCTATCGCCTTGGAAATATCGCCGTAGGAACGGGTTTCTCCGAAAGGTATCTCCGCAAGTTTTTTCCACACCGACCGCTGAAATTCCGTACCCTGCGGCGCAAGGGGAATGTCAAACTCCCGCCGCGTACCCGCAAAATATTCCACAAGCTGTTTCTTTGTCATTTCCGTTACCCTGTCGGGAAAAATTTCACCCGAAATTTCCCCGACCTTACGGACGTCTGTCAGAAAATTCCCCTCGGAAATTATTTCCAGAAAGCCTACGGGAGAATTATAAACTATCCTGCCGCTCATGGGCTATTCTGCAAAGAGATGGCGGTGTGAATGTCCTGCATTTCTGCGTCAAGTTCGGAAATTGCTTCGGCGCATATCTTCAGCCTGCCGCGGAGTTCCTCGGAGACCTGATTGTCGGTCTTATATTTCAGCTTATGTTCAAGACTTGCCCAGAAATCCATAGCTATCGTCCGTATCTGTATTTCCACTGGAATGGGCTTTGCGCCCGTGGAAAGGAATATTGGTATTTCCACAATAAGGTGCAGGCTTTTGTAACCCGACGGTTTAGGCTCTTTTATATAATCCCTTACGCGGACAAGGGTAACATCGTCCTGATTTGTAAGCAGTTCCGCGACGCGGTAAATATCGTCTATATAGTTACAGATAACGCGTATCCCCGCAATATCGCGGATATTTTCCGCAATTGACTCCACCGTTACGGGAAGTCCTTTCATTTTCACCTTTTTTGCGATACTTCTCGGGGATTTCAGGCGGGATTCTATATGATGAATGGGGTTGTAGGCATATTTTGCCTTGAATTCCTCGTCAAGTATTTCCAGTTTGGTGCGTATTTCCTTGATACCCGCGTTATAGATCTGCATTCTTGAAGAAAAATCCAGAATTGTTTTTTCTATATCGGTACTGCCGACATTTTTAAAAACGTTTTCAAACTCCTTGACATCAACGCTCATTTCAACGTCCTCCATAACAAACATTCAAGTACATTTTACCATTTTATTTTTAAATTGTCAATAGCGCGGAGCGGTTCGTATGTGTCAAGCAAAAGTAGGCAAGCCATAGAAAATTCATCACAATGCACAAATTCAGAAGCACAAATCTGTTAAA
>CANRFB010000067.1 GCA_947629785.1 uncultured Clostridia bacterium
CAGATCTTTTATTAGACACAAAAAACATTATTCCGCTAAGTTCCATCAGAATCAACGCCCTTAAGTTGATGACATTGCCTTGGGGAGGGGACAGGGAGTGGGGCATCTCAACTCTTAACTCTTAACACTCAAAACTATCGCAAGGCTGCCGCCTTGCGCATATAATAAGGTGTACGGCTTTTACAAAAAATTCTGCCGTGCGAAAGGACTGAATATAAATGGCTAATGTATCAAACAACAGATGCAGCGTGGCTGTTACTATAGAGGAACTATTCAAAGTCTGCCCCTGCACTCCTAAATACTTTACTGTAGAAGTGAGAAATTCCAGCGGCGAAGTCGTTGCCAGAGGTCAGGTTGCCGGCGGGAACTCCGCCGTGTTCTCCCTCCCCTGCAACGGCGTCTATGCCGTGACCGCCATCGGCGACAGGAATTCCTCTCCCAGATCCCAGACAAGACGCGTAACCTGCGGCTGCGGCGAAGCGGGCGGTCTGACATTCATATTTACCGTTTACGAGCCTGTATGCTCCAACCCGCCTGCGCCATGCCCTCCTCCGCCTTGCTGTCCTCCGCCCTGCCCGCCGCCCTGCACACCGCCGTCCTACCCCGTTCCGCTGCCGGATTTTCCCGACAGTGAAAATAACAGCGGCGGAAATTCCTGCGGCTGCTGCGGTCAGTGCGAAAGCGGCGAAGAAAGCTACGAACTTACTATAACCCGCTGTCATTGACATTAAACTAAAGCAAATAAAAACGCCGCCCGAGGAATTCCCCGGGCGGTGCCGCTTTTATATTCTCTTATGCTCTCACATTCAGAATACTTCCGTTTGCTCCTGCAAAGCTGGGCACTGAATCAAGCATACGAAGTACGCCGTCCATCATTGCAGCATTACTGTCCATGGCTTTTTTCATCATGCTCATCTGAACACCTTGCTGAAAATTAGCCTGACTCATGCTCATGGACATCTGAGCGATAGAATTTACCATATCCATAATGCGATCCTCCTTCTGTTTAAGCATAAATGTTATTTAGATAAAACATCAGAATCTCCTTGCTGCCTTGCCGTTCCGCACATCGTCCCGTTGCGCCCCGTTACTCCGTGCAGCCCGCCGCGGCTGTAAGGAAAACTCAGACTGTTTGATCCGCTGTTACGGCTTTTATCTCGTTGAGCATTGCGGAGAATGACTTCAAGTCTTCCAGACAAAGCTCTACTGCTTCCTTGGTCTGGGCTACCTGCGCGCTCATATCCTTGGAATGTGCACCGATCTTCTGCATAGCCTTTTCGATAAGGTCGGCGGACTGCTTGCTGGTTTCCGCAAGACTTCTTACTTCCTGCGCGATAACGCCGAAGCCCTTGCCGCTTTCCTTTGCTCTTGAAGCTTCTATTGACGCGTTGAATCCCAGTATCTTGGTATTCAGGGCAATATCCTGAATTACCTTTACGGTTCCCGTTGTGGCGGCAACTTCACTTGCGGATTCGCCCGCGATCTTGCTTACATTATCGAAAGCCGCCGCAAGCGCGTTGATCCTTTCGGAACTGCGGTTAATGGCGTCCTCCGCCTCCGCAACTTTCGACATCATGGATTTATTTATGCTTGTAAGTCCGCTGTTGGACTGATTTGCAAGGTAATTGTTATAAGCCGTCTGGGAAAGAACTTTTGCGATGGTGCAGAGGAAATCCGCCGCCGCGTCCACCTGACGCTTATCAATGATCTTGATCTTCCTGAGCGCGCGTATGTAATCGTCAGGGTCAACGCCTATTTCCGAAGCGATCTTGCGGAATTTCTCCTCGTCGGGTTCTTCGGTAAGGACCTGACCGCCGATGAACGAGCCGATAAACTCGCCGTTCAGCATGATAGGCGCAGCAAAATCCACCAGTCCTGCGTGGCAGAAGTACGCTGCCGCACGTCCTGTACGCATAGTCTGTTCGCCGCCGCTCTTATCGCAGCTTTCGCATCTGGAACAGCCAAGGGTGGACTGCCTTGTGTAATTCATACAGAAGTCGGTAAAATTACTGCCTCTTGTGACGGCGTTGCCGTTTTCATCGGTAGTAAGAGCCGCCATTCCTGTAAGGTTTGCAAACCCGTCCTGAATTTCCTGTAAGGTCGCAACGTCTATAAGGTCTGTAAGTTTGACATTTATCATAATCGTGACTCCATTCCGCGGCGTATGGGAAATTCCCCTCCGCATAAGATAAGAATAAGAATTCCGCATTAATGTGCAGCTTCACACACTTCTATTAAATAGCATACACCATTTGCTCTTATTTGTCAAGAAAAAATCCATACTATGAAAAAAATATGTTAATTCTGCACATATTTTAAGCCGATTTCTTTTCACCCGTGAATATTTCCCGCCCCTTTCCCGTGAAGCCGCTTGTAAACTTTTTATTACGAATACCTTTAAGGTGAAAAATTACTATTGATTTTTTTGGAATAATAAGTTATAATTGTTTTAATGTGAGTCCGTAAGGCTCAGAGAAATTTTAAAAAATTTTAAAATTGAAAGGTCGGTTTTTTAATGAAAGTTAAAGTTGTAAACGGTGTATCCATGCCCAATATCCCTTGGCAGGAAAAGCCTGCGGACTGCAGAGACGTAGTATGGCGCTACGACGCGAACCCCATCATCAAAAGAGACCAGATAATGGTAAAGAAAGCCAACGGTTACAGAGAACCCTCCAACTCCATCTTCAACAGCTCGGTAGTTCCTTTTGAAAAGGGCGACTACAAGTTTGCGGGAGTTTTCCGCGTTGACGACAGGGAGAGGAACATGGAACTCCACGTTGGCTTCTCCAAGGACGGAATCAAGTGGGATATTTCCGAAGAAAGGATCAAGTTCAAATGCGACATTCCCGAAGTTGCACAGTGGCAGTACGGTTATGACCCCAGAGTCTGCAAGTTAGAGGACAGATACATCGTTACATGGTGCAACGCTTACGGCTGGAAACCCACCATCGGCATTGCATACACATATGATTTTGAAACATTCACACAGCTTGAAAACGCTTATCTGCCTTTCAACAGAAACGGCGTAATGTTCCCCAGAAAGATAAACAACAAGTACATGATGATGAGCCGTCCTTCCGACAGCGGACACACACCTTTCGGAGATATGTTCATCAGCCAGTCTCCCGACCTCACATACTGGGGCGAACACAGACACGTTATGGGACCCTCCAAGGGCTGGGAATCCACCAAGATGGGCGCAGGCCCTATTCCTATTGAAACAGACCGCGGCTGGCTTATTTTCTACCATGGCGTTCTTACTTCCTGCAACGGTTATGTATACAGCTTCTCGGCAGCGCTTCTTGACAAGGATGAGCCTTGGAAAGTTCTCAAGAGAGGTGCTTCCTACCTGCTCAGTCCTCAGACTATGTACGAGCTTGTAGGCGATACCGACGCGGTAACGTTCCCCTGCGCTAACCTTGTTGACGCTGACACTGGCAGGATCTGCATTTACTACGGCTGCGCCGACACCTGCACTGCTCTTGCGTTCACAACTGTTGACGATGTTATGGACTTCCTTGACAATAACAGTCAGGTCTGAGCAGGCAAGGCTGAGCCTTGATCCTTTCAGGTTATATTTTGTTATCCTCCGCATGGCGTTCACCGTGAGGCAGGCTGAGCCTGCACGCAATCAGGTTTTATTTAGTGATTTTCCGTTTAAATATACCGTGCATTAAGTAAAGCGCAGTCTGCAATTAGTTTTATAGAGTTGAGAGTTGAGATGCAAGATGCGGTGGAAACCTTAGTCTCAACATACATCTTGACAGCTTGTGGTGTTTATGGTATAATGTATAAAAAATAAATCTTTATTGCTCTCAATAAAAAAGCAGGTGATAATTATGATCCGGTTATTTTTTATGTATATTTTTTTGCAAATAGTGTTGTATGTTGCTTTTTGCAAAAGTAATATATGCTTTGGCAAAAACATTCAAAAATGGAATATAATTACGATCGGCGGCAGTTTGATCGCATTATTATTTCAAGCAGCAACAGCAGTTTTTGTTCACAGTGATTTAACAAAGCTGCCTTTTTCAAAATACAGCTCCGGAGATATATCGGCGGCTTTTTCTAAAATTTTAGAGTGGTCTGTAATTGTTTCGATTTTAATTTTTTTGGTTGGAATAGGTATTTTTATTTTTAAATCGTGGACAGGGTATCTGTTATGCCCGTTAGCATTAAATGTTGTTTTTTTCGGATCAAGTGTACAAAAAGCAGCAAGCGGGCAATATTTATCAATACAGGAATTTAGGTTTCAAACAGATATATTTCTTGCCGCTTATACATTAGCAGCTTTAATTATTATATCTTTAATATTTATAAAAAAGCAAAGGAGTAACAATTGCTGTTAATGTGAAACATCAGATCCGATACCGATCAAGTTGATGACGAACAGGTGTGTAGTGAAAACCGGCTCAACTCCTGCTTTGAAAATTGATGAAAGTTCGGAAATATTGAGCGAAGATACTGTTATTAAAGACGAAGCGCACAATGTAAAGAGTTAAAATTTAAGAGTTGAGAGCAAATTCAGCCTGAAAAAAGTATTGACAAACAGGAAAAAATGTAGTATAATATAATCAATAAAAAAGAAGGCACGCAGTTTGGATTGGTTCCTTCTTTCCGCTTTGGTTAAAGACCGCCGCTTTTGGAAGAGTGGGGCGGTCTTTTTTTATCTGCCTTACTTCTTGCGATTATTTCTAACCGCAATGATAAGGGAGATAACATCAATCAACATACCAATGAACATTACTATTCTTTCGTATGTAAACATCGTTACCTACCTCCTTTCCCGTATTCTCCCCGACATAGTCAGAGGAAAAAGGATTGTGCGTTATGTCACTAATTTTTCGTCCGCGGGAAAGAAAGAACCATCCGCAGTACAATCGTACCCTGCATATGTGCCTTCTAAAAAATTATAACATATCTGTCGTTATATGTCAATATGTAAAAAAACAAATTTTTCAAGACTACAGCCTGCTCTCAACTCTCAACTCTAAAAAGCTTATTATGCAAAAAATATGTTATTTTTTTATAAAAAGGTCTTGCAAAATTCGCAAAAATAGGTTAAAATAAGTATATGTGGTGTTCGGGATCGAACACCGGAAAAATATATTTCTTTTAGGAGGAATTTTATCATGGCAGTTAAAGTTGCAATCAATGGTTTTGGCAGAATCGGACGTCTTGCTTTCAGACAGATGTTCGGTGCGGACGGTTATGAGGTAGTTGCTATCAACGACCTTACAAAGCCCTCAATGCTCGCTCAGCTTCTCAAGTACGATACCGCTCAGGGCGGCTACTGCGGAAGAATCGGCGAAGGTCTCCACACCGTTACAGCCGATGACGAGGCTAACACTATCACAGTTGACGGCAAGACTCTTAAGATCTACGCTGAAAAGGACGCTAAGGATCTTCCTTGGGGTCAGATCGGTGTTGACGTTGTTCTGGAATGCACAGGTTTCTACTGCTCCAAGGATAAGTCAATGGCTCACATCAACGCAGGCGCAAAGAAAGTCGTTATTTCTGCTCCCGCAGGCAACGACCTGAAAACTATCGTATTCTCCGTAAATGAAAAGACCCTTACCAAGGACGATCAGATCATTTCCGCTGCTTCCTGCACAACTAACTGCCTCGCTCCTATGGCTAAGGCTCTTAACGATTTCGCTCCTATCCAGAGCGGTATCATGTCCACTATCCACGCTTACACAGGCGATCAGATGATCCTCGACGGTCCTCACAGAAAGGGCGACCTGAGAAGAGCAAGAGCAGGTGCTGCCAACATCGTTCCTAACAGCACAGGTGCTGCTAAGGCTATCGGTCTTGTTATCCCCGAACTGAACGGCAAACTTATCGGTTCCGCTCAGAGAGTTCCTGTTCCCACAGGTTCCACAACTATCCTTACTGCTGTTGTTAAGAAGGCTGACGTTACCAAGGAAGCTATCAACGCTGCTATGAAAGCTGCTGCTTCCGAGTCCTTCGGCTACAACGAAGATCAGATCGTTTCTTCCGACGTTATCGGCATGAGATACGGTTCACTCTTCGATGCAACTCAGACAATGGTTGCTAAGATCGCTGATGACCTCTACGAGGTACAGGTAGTTTCTTGGTATGATAACGAGAACTCCTATACATCACAGATGGTAAGAACCATCAAGTACTTTGCTGAACTTTAATTCACGGCAAATAAAAAAAGCCCGCTCAGGATTTTCGGAGCGGGCTTTTTGTATTGAATTTTATTCTATCACTGCTATGGCTTCGGGGAAAATGTTCGCGGCGCTGTCCGAAAGGAACGTTGTGTTTACAAATCCTCTTATGGTCGCACCGTCCAGAACGGTTATCGTGGAAGCGGTAATGTTTCCCTCCACAACGGCGTCCGCCTTGAATTCCGCCTTTCCGCCTATGTCGAGATTTCCCTTTATCTTTCCGTTAAGGTCAAGGTACTGAGCGGAAATATCCCCTAACAGAATGGTGTCCCTGTCTATCTGCACCTGCCCTTTTGAAGCCATGTTTCCCTGCATGGAAGCACCCGCCATCACGGAATTGTTACATTCGATATCGCCCACGATCTTTCCCGTAACACTGATATTTTTCGTGATCTTGACATCGCCTTTTATGCTTCCGTCAACATTTACGTTTGCGAAAGAACGTATGCTGCCGTTTACAACGGTGTTTCTGGAAATTACCGTAGTTTCCTCGGTCTCATAGTAAGGAACATCGTTTCCGCCGCCCATATAAGCGTTTGCCGAGGGGTTTACAGGCGGGGTAGGCGGAACGTTTCCGCCGCCGTAACCGCTGCTTCCGCCGTAATTGTTTCCGCCGCCGTAACCCATTCTTGCAAACGGGTCAACGCTTCCCTGCGGTTGGAAACCTCCGCCGGCAGGTGCGGAACGCGCCGGATTTTCATAAGCGGGTCTTGCCGCCGAAAAAGGCGATGCCGACTGGGGCTGCGCCGAAAACGGATTGCTTGCCGGCTGTTCGGGAACACGCTGTTCCGCGGCTCTGTAAGCGGGCTCGGCAGACTGTTCCGAAAAATCAGACGCGCTTGCGGATTCGGCGTCCGCGAAATCGGTCTGTTCGGCAGCGGCAGCCACCGCCTGTTCATAAGGCGGCTGTTCGTTTGCCTTGGGCGGGTCAATATATTTATCCAGTTCGGATTTCTTTTTTGATTCTTTTGAAAGCTCCTCTCCCACAAGACCGTCCTTGCGGAGTATTTCCTTGACAGCTTGGTTGAAATTGTCTTTCAGACTCATTTTAAACGCTCCTATTCTTTATTTCATATAATTTACATTAGTCCACATAGGAAAAAGTCGTTGGTTTTACGGACGGGTCAAGCTGTCCGAAAGAATATCCCTGTGCAAGAAGCGCGTCAATAACGTCTTCAAGCACGGTAACGGTCGCATATTTATCCTCGCTGTCGTGCAGCAGGACGATAGCCCTGTCCGCGGAGTTGTTTTCTATTCCCGTCAGAACATTGTTGTAAATACTTGTCCAGTCCGCGCCCTTAGTGGCGTCCTCGCCGCTGACGTTCCAGTCATAGTAAACAAAGCCGCGCCTTGTCATTTCGGCAATTATCTGCATATATGTAAATCGGTTATAATTGTTTATCGAGCCGCCGGGGAAACGGAATATCTGCGGTTTTACGCCGGTAGCTTCATAAATGCAGTTGTATGTTTCGTTGAAATCGGCAAGATAGCTTTCAACGCTTTCGTAAATTTTCTGGTAATCGTGGGAAATGGAGTGTATTCCCACCGTGTGTCCCGCGTCCGCAACGGCTTTCATGCGTGCTTTGGCTTCATCGCTTGTTCCGCCGCAGAAGAAGAATGTGGCTTTTATGCCGTACTTGTCGAGAATATTCAGAATATCCTCGGTATTTTTTGAAGGTCCGTCATCAAAAGTCAGATAAATTGTGCCGGTATCCTCCTTGAACGACGTGGGCGGGTTCTCGGCGTAAAGGTCGGGGTAAAGGGAAGTATATTCGGCGGAATTATCTGATATAGGCGCACCCGCGGAAAGCTGTTCGCCCGTATTTGCTGAAATGTCGGGATTCTCCGCAATATACTGTTCAACGAACGCCTTGAAACTGTCCTCCTCGGCACTGCTGATAAGCGAAAGCATTTCGTCGGCGGTGTAGCCTTTAGCGGCAAGGACGAGGTAAAGCTGTTCAAAGTCCGTTCCGTCGGGAATGACAATGCGTTCTTCCGTCTGTTCGGAATCAACAGGATTGTAAGCGTCCGCGGTCTTTTTGCTTTCGGTAAAATACTTTATCCCGAAGAAAACCGCTAAAAATGTTGCCACGGCTATCCAGCCGAAAACCACAGTATATATCAGATGTTTAAAAAATTTAACGCTGCCGAAATACATGACTTTGACCGTGCCGATACAAAAGCGGCTCTCCTTTCGCGGTTTTGCGGCAGGGCAGAAAGACCCTGTACGATAATCATACCTATACCTTATAATAATACACCTTTTTTTCGGATATGTCAACCCGCGGGGACGGTTTTTTTAATAGATTTTTATGGAAATCGGCGGTAAAACCGTATTTTTCGCGGGGTTTGCGGCGGATTTTGTAAAAATCGACGAAATTATTCGCCTGTTTTTATGCGAAAATCCTGCGCAACTTACGGTTGCGGCTGCTGCGGAAATAATTGCAAACTAAAAGTGCTTGTTTCTTGATGATATATGCTGTATAATATATTTAAAAAGAAATATGTAAAAAGAAATATGTAAAAAGAAATATGTAAAAAGAAATATTTAAAAAGAAAGGACGGATAATATGAATATTGAAATAGCAAACCGACTGTACGAACTAAGGAAGAAATACAATATGTCGCAGGAGGAACTTGCGGAAAAGATAGGCGTTTCAAGACAGGCTGTCTCGAAATGGGAACGTGCCGAGGCTTCCCCCGACACGGATAATCTCGTTCTGCTGGCAAGGCTTTACGGCGTTTCTCTGGACGAACTTCTCCGCTCGGAAAGCGTGCATTTCCCCGAAGAAGGCGTTTCCCTGAAAAAGGAAAATTACATCAGCGCGCCCGTTGAAATATTCCCCGAAAACGCCGACGCGGAGGAAATTTACCCCCAGAGACAAGCAGCGGACGTTTCCCCGAAAATCCCCGCAAGCGGCTACGAAAAGTTTATGGAAAAGCTGGAATACGGTCTGGAAAACGGCATGGAAAAATTCGGCAGGAAGATGGAAAGGGGCATGGACAAGCTGTCCGGCAAATTAGACGGTCGGTCTGAAAGACAGGGCGGGCTGTCGCTGTTTGACAAAACCTTTCCGCTGCTGATAGTGCTGCTGTTTGCGGTCATGGCGGCAATAGGGCTTGCCCACCCGGGCTGGACGGTTTTCCTGCTGATACCGTTATACTACACGTTTATAGCGGCTGTCCGGAAGAAAAATCCCATGATTTTCTGTTATCCCGTGCTGTGTGCGTTTTTCTACTTTTTCTGCGGCGGGATAACAGATAATTTCAAACCGCGCTGGAGTGAGGAATGGTATGGGTTCATGTGGCTTGTTTTCCTGACGATACCGCTTTACTACACGGGGTATTTTGCGGTAAAGAAGCGGAATCCGCTGATATTCTGCTATCCCGTGCTCTGCCTGATAATATATCTGGGCATGGGAATGATCATAATACACCTTTCGGTCCGGCACGGAGAAATGTGGTTTGCACTGGCATGGATCCCCATAGTGCTTTCCATACCGTTTTACTACATATTCATAACTCACTTCCGCCGCAAGAGGAGAAATAGTCAGGCAAAGTTTTGAGAGCAGGCGGAGCGTTAAGAGTTAAGAGTTAAGAGTTAAGAGTTGAGAGTTGAGAGCAGGCTGAGCCTGCACGCTTTCAGGTTATATTTTGTTTATATCAGTCTTGTACCTGCCGTGAGGTAAAGTAAAGTTAAAGCATTGAGAGTCAAGATATAAGCGTTACTGCAATATCTCAACTCTCAACTCTCAAAACTTTAATTACGCATTACGTATTATTAAGGCTCAGCCTGCTCTTAACTCTTAACTCTCCACTCTCAACTCTACAGCAGGCTTAGCCTGCTGTTTTGCTTTCATTGCCATAAACTCCTCGAACTTGTCGGCGGGCATGGGCTTTCCGAAGAAATATCCCTGCGCAAGGTCGCAGCCCGATTTTTTCAGGATCTCCGCCTGACCGATGGTCTCTATGCCCTCGGCGATAGTCTCTATCTTCTTGGACTTGGCAATTCGTATTACGGCGGAAACTATCTCTCTGGAAATTTCGTCCTCTTCAAGATACATTATAAACGAGCGGTCCAGTTTCAGAAGCGTTATGGGCAGTACCTGAATGTAACTGAGTGAGGAATAGCCCGTTCCGAAATCGTCCATTGAAAGCTTTACGCCCAGCGCCTTGATGTCCTCCATCTGCTTGATGGCGTGGTCAATGTCTTTTAACGCAAGGGATTCCGTAAGCTCAACATCGAGCCATTCCGCCTCCATGCCGGTTTCGTCAAGAGCGCGCTGAATGGATTCTTTCACATCGGTCTGGTAGAAATCCACCGCGGTGAGGTTTATGGAAACGGTTATGGGCGGATAGCCTTTATCCTGCCATTCCTTGTTCTGACGGCAGGCTTCTTTCAGCACGAATGCACTTATCTTTGTTATAAGCAGGGAATTTTCCGCAACGGGGATAAACTGACTGGGCGGCACTACCGTTCCGTCCGGCTTTATCCAGCGGATAAGCGCTTCCATTCCCATGAGCGAACCGTCCGAAAGGTCGATTTTCGGCTGATAGTAAAGCGCCAGTTCGTTGTTTTCGATAGCCGCTGCGAGTTCGTTTTCCAGAGCCGTACCCGCGATGATTTTGTCGTGTATCTTGTTATCGTAGCGGATAATGCTGCTCTTTGAACCGTCCGACATACTGAGCGAGAATTCCGCACGGTCAAGCACCTGTGCAAAATCGCTTCCGCCGTCCGACATCTTGCAGTAGCCCGCGGAACAAGTTATGGTCTGGAGTGAAAAGCTTTCCGCGCACAGGTCCTTTACTTTGTCCTGAATTTTCTTAATTATGCGCACGGGAAGTTCATCATCGCCCACGTCACGGATAAGCAGGGCGAAATTATCGCCGCCTATTCTTGCGCCGAAACCACTGTCGGTAATGACGTTCTGCATTACCGCGGCAAATTCCGCAAGGAGTTTGTTTCCGTTCTGATAGCCGCAGGTGTCGTTTATAATGTGGAAATTGTCTATATCAAGAACTACTACCCAGTAGGAAATATTCATATCATGCGAACATTCAAAGGTTTCCTGACCTATCTGCATGAATTTGTTGCGGTTGAATATCTGGGTTACGTCGTCGATATACGCCATTTTCTCGATAATGCTGTCCTTTTCCTTGTCCTTGGTAACGTCTATCACCGCGCCGCCGATGTTCGCGAGAAGTTTTGTCTCGGCAGGGGAAATTTTATACCTGAACTGATACCAGTGGTAGGTGTTATCCGCGGAAAGCAGACGGAATTCCGTGCTGTGTATGGTGTCGGAATCGCTGCCGGCGTAGGGATTAACCATAGCCGCAAGCAGCGCGTTGAAAGTCATTTCGTCCGCGGGGTGGAATCTTGCGCGGAGAACGCCCTCGGAAATTTCCATAACGTTGAGTCCCAGCATGGTCATAAGCTGTTCGGAAATGTAATATCCCGACTTGCCCGGCTCTTTCAGAAGCAGACCGATTTCGGAAAGCCCCATGGAAAGCGCATATCTCTTTTCCGACTCGGCAAGTTCCTTGGAATATTTTATAAGGTCCTCTTTCATTCTGACCGTTTCGGAAATATCCAGACCTATGGAAAGCATAAGACAGCTTTGCCTTGTCTTGCTTTCGGAAGAACTGATAATTGAAGTGTTCCAGATGGTATTTACCTTTGCCCCGCCCTTTGCGATTACGGTGAATTCCTCATCGCGGCTGTTTACAATGGCTTGGAGGCTTGGCGCGAAAGCGTCAGGCGGCAGGACTTTCTGCAAAGTTTTCATATCCGCAAGGTCCTCGGAGGTATATCCGATATTCTTGGTAAGTTCGGCATTTGCTTCAATGTAGCGGAAATCGGAATCCCACAGCACCGCCATTGTGTTAAGGCTCTGCATTATTCTTAGGATATTCTCCCTGTCGCGGATAATTCTTTCCTTGGTAAAATGTTTCACACAGGCGAACGCAATAAGCGTCAGCACAAGCGCGGACACCGCAAAGGAAACAAGTATCACCGCTGTATACTGCGGAATTCTGAACGCGGTATTCATAGCCGTAAGTGCCGCCGCCGCTAAAACAGCAGTCAGGGTCACGGATTTATTAAGTTTGTTCATCGGGTTTCACCTCCGTACCTACGGGAAAAAGGGTAATGCTTAAATGTTATCAAATTTGCATATATAGATGAATAATTTTCTAAACGTTTAAAATTACAAATAATCCCATATAAATTGTATGATACTACAATATTATTATACAATTTCATTTTGTTTTTGTCAATATTCATAATGCACAAACACTAAAATAAAACTAAAATTTCACAAAGACTTCACAATTTAATGCTAAAATTATTTATAGAGTTGAGAGTGGAGAGTTAAGAGTTGAGATGCCCCACCCCCTGTCCCCCTCCCCGAGGCAATGTCATCAACTTAAGAGCGTTGATTCTGATGGAACTTAGCGGAATAATGCTTTTTGTGTCTAATAAAAGA
>CANRFB010000068.1 GCA_947629785.1 uncultured Clostridia bacterium
CTGTATTTCCGTTAATGACTGCCTTGGTTGGTTTTCTGCTGTTACTGACAGGTATTAATTTGATGGATTGCTATAGAATAAACATGATGCACATAATGACCGAAGGTGCCATAATGTCTTTTTTGCTCAGAAAAAAAGCAAGAAAAAACAATAAAAATTCACAGATATATAAAGGATATATCCAATTCATATGCTTCTCCTATATTATCAAATTTTTGCCTGTTACACAATTTGATATTTATTCAAATATGTTTTGTAATGATTAGAAAATACCAAATGGATTAAAAGCATCAAATAGCGCTATCAGATTCAATTATTTTTTGCTATATGAATATAATATTTAGCTATAATTTGATAAAATTTCTTTTAAATTGTCTCCGGCAATAATTCTTTTCCTTATTTCAAGCACATTTCTGCACATTTGACTGTATTCCTGTTCTGAAATTTTATTTAAAATATCAGGTAGTTCCTTTAACGAATTCACGCATACTCCTACATTATTTTCTTCCACATATTCTGCTAATGCCGATTCACTCCAGACGATCACAGGAACTCCGGCAGCAAGATATAAAGAAAATTTATGAGGACAATTATATCTCAGATAATTTCCTGTAGCACCATCACAAGTATCTATAGAATTCCCATCCCAAACAAGTCCAAATTGACCGTTTAAATGAGAAATCAATTCATCTGACGGAAACGAACCACAATACTCAATATTATAAGCAGACTCACCCTTGTAACCTAATCCATACAAATCAAATTTTACTTTGCTTATATTATTTAGTTTATAAATATACCCGGCTTTTTCCCTTTCAAGACAGCCTGCAATCATAATAGTAGGATTATTAGAATAACTTCGCTCCAATACCTTGCCAGAATACAAATAGTAAAACGGACCAAGTATAAGATAATTGTTTTTTATGCCGGTCTCATACAATTTGTCTTTCATACTTTGCGTATGACATATTATTGTATCCATCCATTTCCAGCGAGAAACTTCTTTTTTTAATTTCCTTTCGCATTCAACTTCACTATCATATTTAACTCTCAGAGACAGAATGTCATGAATAAGCATTGTTACTTTATATTTTTTGACTTTTTTACCAAATAAAAGGATGATAAACAAAATTTTATTTACAATATCAGGATAATAAGGATATTGAATAAATACTATGTCATCTTTTTGAGCCTTAAAAACAGCCATGATACTATTTATAATAATTTCTAATGCTATAATCAACTTCGGATTTGTATTATGAAAAAGTGCAATGTCAATATAATCCAATTTTGATACAATATCTCTTAAATCTTTCCTTGCCTTTACAGCATTATATTTCTCTTTACTTGATGTCTCACATAACATTACATTCATTGATTTTCTCCTCACGTTCAAAATAAATTATACATAATCCTCCATCTTGATTCCGGTTTTGATTACTTTTGCAGGTACACCTGCAACCACAGTTCCGGATTCAACATTATGTATAACAACCGCATTAGCTCCTATGACGCATTCATCGCCTATAACTACATCTCCGAGGATCTTTGCACCGCAGCCAATATAAACGTTATTTCCTATGACAGGAACATCAGGTATCTTAGAACGTCCGCCAATTGTGACTTGTTGAGCGATAATGCAGTTATTACCTATTTTTGCATGGCTATGAATTACAACGCCCATGCCTTTATATCCGAATTTAGTACCTTTTCCTATTTCACAAGTATAGGGAATAAAACTGTTGTATAACAGGTATACCCCCCACGAACAATTTTTGCCAAAAGTGTTAAATGGTGTAAATAAAGCCATCTTTCAATTCTATACATTACTATTGCGTTCATTTTCATTCCTCCAGTTTTTTTAATATCTTCGATATAATTCTCAAAATAATACTTAGCTTCATATACCAAATCGAATCGCCATTTAAGAAAGGGTAATATGCTATTGTTCGTTCTTGTAGGTTTATTCATTCTCTTGTTCGAGGCATTTAATTACCTGCTTAATACAAGACTTGGATGTATATCGCTCTGCTGATATCAGACAATTCTTTTTTATTGTCAGTATTTCATCTCTATGTCTAATCATCCAAATAATAGCTTCCTCTAATGTAGATGCCTGTGTGCTCGGATATAACAAACCATTCCAACCGCTAGTAATCATCTCTCCATTGCAACGCCAATCAGTAGCAATCACCGGCACACCGGCAAAGAAACTTTCAGTTACAGTTCCAGCATTTGATTCACCAATCCAATGTGTTGGAAAAACCGTTGCATAATATTCTTTTAGTACTGATTGAGCTTTTTCAGTGGGTACACTTCCTTTGTATTTGACCGCAGTGCCTGCTTCTTTTATTAGCTCCATAAAATGAGTGCTATATGATTCTTCCACAGCTCCATATATCATCAGCTCGCAAACTTTTTTTTCTGCAAATTTGTTTACATTTATTACAGCAGAAATCGCATCTTCAACGCCTTTTTCTTTTGATACTTTCGCAAAATAACATAGCTGAAGCGGTTCTTCAAATTTTACATTTAGCTCATTCGGAGCAAGTGGGTCAATACACCTGAAATTTGGTAGAATTTGAACGTTTCTAATTTCCTGTTCTTCCAATTCCTGTTTTAATAGTTCAGTTTCCACCCAATTGACCCGAAAAGAGTTGAGATATCTTTTCATTTTAGTATTATTTTTTACATCAACGGCCAAATTGCCTCCGATCACATCATGATAAATGTTAGTCTTGAATATCCTTGCAAACAAATACAACATTGGAAATAAAATTCTTCTGCCGTTTTTGGCCAAAAGAACAATCATGTGTTTATTGGTAAGCAGATGCTTCAATAATTGTAAACATAATCTCAGAGTATTTTTATTCTTATTGTCTGTATCAATTATTTGTATCTGCCAATCCGTATTATTTTTCAGTTCCTGATAAAGATTGCGGCATTTTACCACTTGCCCTCCAGAATAGGTTTCCGTTTTGCCAAACGGGCCAAGAATGGCAACCTTTAGTTTCTTCTTATTTCGTGATCTTTTTTTTAAATTAGTCATGCGTACCTCTACCCTCTTTTAAAACTTCTTTACTGTACTTTACAAGTTTTCCCGATTGAAGAAATATAAGTATTTACAAAATTTTCTCGTATTTTTTCACAACATCAGCAAAAATGTTGTCTCAATTAAAGAAAACAGAAATAAGTCTAAGTAATTTGGAAATATCCTTGCTTTTAATTTCGCTGAAATCTATTTTTCCAATTTCGGTATTTTCGCTTAATGCAGTATATAGATTTAAGTTTTTAGTAGTCACTCCACCGAAAGGCGGCGGGAAGGTTCCCAAATACCATCGTGCCATATTGTCTCCTTTGTACCTAAATAAGTTCATACTATTTGCATTAAAGCTCCGATATAACAAACCGTAATTTTCCGTTCCGACCCCTTTGAATACTGTCGTCATAGAAAATCTTGTAACCGATCTTGCCGCCAAGATATTTTTTTAACATACTGTTTAAAAGCACTTCAGATTTTTGTGAATATTCGGATCGTCTTACAATATGTACTTCAAGTTCATTTAAACTCTTCTGAACCAGTTGTGCCTCTGCAACATCAACTTGATCTTTAAATATATGATCTAATCTTCCAAGAACACTCCCATCTTTGAGTTTTATGAAATCTTCCTGTCTTCCATCTAAACTTAATATTTCTCGACCCTCATCATTTTCTTCATATGTTGCAAAATCCTTTGTATCATAGCGCAAAAAAGGCATTCCATAATTGGTCAGCGTAGTTCCAATAATTTTATATAAACCCGATTGCACCGAAGGAACAAACTCAACTGCAGAAAAATCCTCAACAACAAAAATCTTTTTATCATGACGTTGGCGAAAAGTTGCTACTGCTTCAGTTTGTGCATAATTTTGTATTGGAAAAACACCAAATGCTTCCTCTATAATATGCGCTTGCCAATCGTAGACATTTTCACTTGATAAAGTTATGACTTTCGGTGTATAATTTAAAAAATTGTTCTTTTCAATCATATATTGTGCAAGAGGAACTAAGGAAGAAGGATATGCCTGTATCCAAAACGGTTGATATTTATTCAAAATTGAAACATACTCATTAAAAACTTCCGCACGCATATGGTAAGCGCTGAACATGATTTGCTTGCCAGCCCTATTGATTCTATAATAGGGTGGATGCTGTTGCTTTTTAGGAATAATACATCTTCCTCCAAAGTAGCCACACCATATGTCTCTTTCTAATCCTATGTTATGATTTTCTCTCCAAACATGAGCCCATTCAGCGGCATATGCTTCTTTTGTCATATAGAATTTAAAGCCTTCTCCTGTGCTCCCACTTGTGTGTTGTAGAATTAAATCTTTCTTTCTATACTCAGTGGAGATAAAATCATCAAAATTTTCTTTCACAGTTTTCTTATCGAGGATTGGCAGCATCTGTAAATCGTCGAGGGCTCGAATTTCACGGTAGTCTATTCTTAAATCATCAAAGAGTTTGTGGTAGTAGGGTACCGTCTTATAGCAGTGCTCAATCATTTTTTGTAACATTTTATCACGGTAATAGCATTTCTGCTCATAGCTCCATGTATTACGTCCCATAAAATCTTTATAAGCTGCGTCAAATTCTTTACCGTACCGTGTTTTTTGAATGCGCCAGCCTTCAACTGAAACAGCTATATTCTGTAGACAAACAGGTAAATGGTCATATATCTTCATTATATCCATATAATTTACTCCTAAAGTTATTTACATACTTGCGATTTGATTAGCACATCAATTCTATTTTTTGCTGAGAGCCGAAGCTGAGAAATCATCTCACTTTTACCAAATTCTTCGGCATAAATACATTTGTCAGTCTCTTTTAATCCACCGGAAATGACTTCACAATCATCAGAATTCTCAAATACATGAAAGTATGTTTTAACAGTTCCGTTTTCCGCAAAATCAGAAATAGTAATATAGTCTTTCCACGTAATCTTTCGTGTAATGGAATTTCTTTTCTGATCTGTCATTTCCATTTCAATGAAATCTTCACCTATAGCTTTTACGCGTGTCTTGCTCCTTTTCCCCATACGAAACACGCCCCAATATTCTGACTGCTCCACACCATCGACTTGTACAGTATTGTGCGCAGCAGTACTTCTGAAAAAAGAACGTTCTTCGCATTGGTACGCATATGTTCCGCAGTTTACGATTATCGGCTTACCGGCTTTGAAAAGTTCAAAACTCATGGCATCACAGTGTGCGTGTCCGGGAAGATATACAAGTCCGGGCTGCCCCGCATCAACGATAAGTTTCCAATCACCTTGTTTGAAAATGTAATAACCGCTGTCTGTCATTTTGCCTTTATATTTCGGAGTTATATCAAAATGCACTTTTGCAGCTTTGCAGAGTACGTCAAGGCTTTTTGCCACATTGTTTCCACAATCGTTGAAAAGCGGTATTCTGTCCAAACCTTCCTCAAGAGAATAAGCAACATCAAGCATGGATTGTAAATAGCTTTCTATTTCATTATCTTTATTATCAGAACCTCGCAAGGCAACAGCCACGCGCATAACGTCTTCCAAAATCAGTTTATGATACATCGGACTAAGTTCAAAGTGCATTCCGTCAGGCAAGATCTGTTCACGGCACTGCTTGTAAAATTCTGCACGCGATTTTTTGAGCATTTTTTCATCTCCGAAAAACAAAGAGCATAGAATAAGTGCTTTCAGATCCTCGAAATAATGATTTCCCAGCAGGTCTTTTTCAAGATGATGTGCAAGAAAATCATACTGATTCCAAATATTATATATCAATTCTTTATGAAATTGCGTATCGGTTTTTAAATCAGAACCCAGATGAGTATAGATTGAAAGCCAATTTGTCAGTCGTAATGCGATAGGATAGGGATCCCACCCCGGACTTGTTCCACCGGAATTTTGTTTTATCCATGCACTGATAATATCTTTTATTTTTTTGAAATACTGTTCACTGCCTGTATCTTTATATGTTTTAACAAGCGGGAACAGGTATTCAAAGTAATGCAGATTATAGTTCCACAGCGGAGTGTGCTCAGGAAAATTCCATGTTTCATTCCAATGAAAAATTTCAGTCTCGTGTAAAAGCGTTACATTGTCCGACATAATTTCATCAACTGGAAATCTTGAAAGAAAGACCTTATCAAAATCAAGTTCTTCAATGGTTTCAACAGGCTTAGGAACAAGGTCTTCTGTCAATTTTTGTGGGTAAACACCTAATGAACAATTCATTTTAAGAATCTTTTTTATTCTATAATATATTTGACTTGGTTTCAGATATTTAATTGTGTTAAAATAAAGAAAAAGTTGTTTGAACATTATCTTATCTCCGACATAATATATCCGCTATCCTCTCACACGCATACCCATCGCCATACGGATTAGAAGCATGAGCCATATCATCGTAAGCCGTTTTGTCCGTAAGCAGTTTCTTGAACTCGGAATAAATCGTTTCTTCGTTTGTTCCCACAAGTTTAAGAGTTCCTGCGGCTATTCCCTCCGGACGTTCTGTTGTGTCACGCATTACGAGGACAGGTTTTCCGAGGCTCGGCGCTTCTTCCTGAATTCCGCCGCTGTCGGTAAGTACCATATAGCTTCTTGCAAGAAAATTATGAAAATCCAATACGTCAAGAGGTTCAATTATATGTATCCTCTCGTCATTTCCAAGAATGGAATTTGCCGTTTCCCGAACCACGGGATTCATATGTATCGGATAAATCGCTTTTACGTCCGGAAATTCGTCCATAACACGCTTTATTGCCCTGAACATATGCTGCATGGGCTCGCCTAAATTTTCACGTCGGTGTGCAGTTATCATTATCAAACGACTGCCTTTTGCCCATTCAAGTTCCGGATGGGAATAATCATCGCGGACTGTTGTTTTCAGCGCGTCAATTGCGGTATTTCCCGTTACAAAAATCGTATTTTCGTCCTTACCCTCTTTAATAAGATTCTGTTTTGAAAGTTCCGTCGGTGCAAAATTATATCTGCTTATAATGCTTACCGCTTGGCGGTTGAATTCTTCCGGATAGGGAGAATAAATATTATATGTACGAAGTCCCGCTTCAACATGACCCACAGGTATCTGCATATAAAAGCAGGCAAGGGCTGTAACAAAAGTTGTGGAAGTATCGCCGTGAACAAGCACAACGTCCGGTTTTACTTCTTCAAGAACATCTTTTATTTTCAGCAGTATATTTGCCGTAATATCAAAAAGCGTCTGCTTGTCCTTCATTATTGAAAGATCATAGTCAGGAACAACATTGAATACATCAAGAACCTGATCGAGCATACTCCTGTGCTGTCCGGTAACGCAAACTATTGTTTTTAATTCAGAATGTTTTTTGAGTTCATTTACTAACGGACACATTTTTATTGCTTCGGGACGTGTGCCGAAAACGAGCATTATGGTTTTCATATTCTCACCTTAAAGTTTATAAGTTCCGTTTAAATTACAGATATTCTGTGTATCAAAAACGATCTTGCCGTTCAGCTTGTCAATATTTTCTTTTATCTCGTTATGCTTGACCATAATAACAACAAGATCAATGTCCTCAAGAAACTTGTCCAGATCGTGATACTGTTTCGGAACAACATCATCACAGATAAACGGATCATATACTTTTAAGCCTTTAGCAAGATGTTTTTCTTGACTTTCAAGAAGCTGCAATGTAGGTGATTCACGCATATCGTCTACATTTTCCTTATATGTAAGTCCGTATAAACCTACTCTGCCGGGATCGGAAATATTGTTTTCCTTCATTATTTCGTAAATTCTTTCAAGCACAAAATCAGGCATACCGTCATTTGTTTTCATGGATTCGTCGATCACTTTTGCAAGGCGCGGATAATCTCCCACAAGAAACCACGGATCAACGCTGATACAATGTCCGCCAACACCGGGACCCGGCTGCAAAATATTAACACGCGGGTGCATATTGCAAATTCTTATTATTTCATAAACGTCCATATTATCATGGCGGCAGATCTTTGCAAGTTCATTTGCAAAAGCAATATTTACAGCTCGGAAAGTATTTTCCACAACTTTTGTCATTTCAGCTGTGCGGATATCCGTTACAACAATTTCGCCCTGACAGAATGAAGCATAAAGTACTTTTACCTTTTCACCGATCGCAGCATCGTCCGCGCCGATGGTACGGTTATTGTGAAGCAGTTCATAAACCATATTTCCGGGGATAATCCTTTCCGGTGCATGAACAAGGTTAATGTCTTTTCCTATTTCAAAACCATTTTCGGAAATTACCGGACGTACAAATTTATCTATAGTTCTGGGAGAAATTGTGGATTCTATAACAACAGTAGCACCTTTCGGGCAAACGTTCATAACGGCTTTTACAGCATCAACAACATAACAGGCGTCGACTTTTTTGCTGAATTTGTCATAAGGCGTAGGAACGGAAACAATATATGTATCTGTCACCTGATATTCAGTTGTAAATTTTATCCCGCTTTTTACCGCCTCGTTAAAAAGTTCGTCAAGACCTTTTTCTTTGAATGTAGTTTTTCCCGCATTAAGTGTATCTACCAGTTTCTTGTTATAATCCGTACCTACGACTTCTACGCCGTGAGATGCCATCATTAATGCGGTGGGAAGTCCTATGTAGCCGAGTCCTATTACGTTGACCATATTTTTTACCTCTTTACATTTTTATAAAATCGCAAAGCTTTTTTTCAAATTCCATTGAAATGCTTTGACGTGAATATTTACTTTTCATAAGCTGTTTTGAATATTCTTTATTTTTGATAAATTTATCATAATTGTCAATAAATTTATCAAAGGCTTCTACGATACCATCAGGATCGTCCGGCGAAACACACATTCCCAACTTGCTTTCATTCAGAATATCGCAAGAATCACCGCAGGCAGCAAGTAAGACAGGACAGCCTACGCCAAGAGATTCATACATTTTTGTAGGGATACTGTCTGTCATAGCGGAATTTTTTAACGAGATAAAACTCAATTTTGCACTATTCAATACAGTATAAACATTTTCATGTTCCAGAACACCGCAAAAGTGAACATTATCGAGTCCTTTTTCTTCTGCACTTTTTTCGAGAATATCCTTTTCTGCGCCCGTTCCGAAAAGCAAAAACCGAATATCTTTATGTTTTGATCTTTCAGCAATATTCAGAATATGTCCCAAGCCTTGCGCAAGTCCTATATTACCTATAAAAACACAAGAAGGACATTTATCTAATTGATATTTTTCAATTATATCATTATTTATTTTACTTTCGAGAATTCTTTCATCAAATCCGTTTCCGACAAATTCAACGTTTTTGCAGCATTTGTCTTTGTTTTTTAAATTATCAATATGCGAGTTTATTTTCTTTACTTTCCCCGGTGAAACGGTAGTTATCATATCGGAATGTTTATACATAAAGTTTGCAATTTTATTGAAGATCTTAAAATATATACTTTCATCGCTGAAACTCCCCATCTCCAAAGCCACGTCCGGCCATATATCTCTCACGTCGTAAACAAGTTTTGCTTTTTTGAATTTAGCAATTATCCAACCTGATATATTAACAAGTATTGGAGGTGACGTTGTAATAACAACATCTGCTTTGCCCGCTTTAAAAGAAGAAAATAACGATGTTACCGCAAAACTTATATTATTCAAAAATCTCATTATTGTTGTCTTCTTTTTCATTCTTATTGTAGGAGAATATATTACTTTTTCAGTTAATTTTTCTGCTGATTTTCCTTCCAAATTGACAGAACTTGCAATAACGGTCACTGTATGTCCTTTTGAGATCAAAGCATCGGCAAGAACTTTCATTCTGTACGCTCCCGCACCGCATAACGGATAATATTGATCTGTATGGATAAGAATTCTCATAAACTACTCACTACTTTATCACTTCTTGTTTATTATGTAACCCATTTACGTCATCGGATAAAATCCCTTCTTCAATATCCGCCTTTTTCAGCACTTTTTTGATTGTCAGAAAAAATATTTTCAAATCGAGCTTAAAACCCAGATTTTCCAGATATTCAAGATCAAGTTTTACCTTGTCACTATCCTCAACATGATCCCTGCCGTTTACTTGCGCCCAACCGGTAATTCCCGGACGAAGCTGATAAATTCCTGCTTCTTCACGCATTTTATGTACATTTTCCTCCTGCGGGATAAGCGGCCGCGGACCGATAAGCGACATCTTTCCAGTAAAAACCTGAAACAGCTGCGGCAATTCATCAATGCTTGAATTCCTCAGAAACCTGCAAAACGGCGTTATGTATTCACCGTCATTGGTGAAATTGCTTGTGGAACAGTACGCCGGTGCGGAACTTTTCATACTCCTGAATTTGGTAATTTTTATGATCTTTCCGCCTTTTCCCACACGTTCCTGCACGAAAAATATCGGTTCTTTCGGGTCGGCGATCTTTTGAATAATTGCTATTATCAGAAACGGAATTGCAAGTATTATAAGCGAAACCAACGCTACAAAAAAATCGCAAATGCCTTTAAATAATAAATAAAAATGCTGTTTTCGGGTAAGCAAATATTTTGATTCGGGGTAATCATTTGCCCCCCCCCCGTTCAAAATTATGCCTATTGTTTTTAACATAATTTTCACATCTTGCCATAGCGACCTCTTTTTTATGTACTCCACATCATAAAGAATTTTCTCCTCCGGTTTCAGATCGTAACCGCCGCTGATCTGCGCAAGACCGGTAAGCCCCGGCTTGACTTTCAACCGTTCACGAAAACCGTGAACATAAGTTTCAAACTCATTGTAGAAAATTTCTCTTTCCGGACGAGGACCAACTATACTCAAATCGCCTTTAAAAATGCACCACAGCTGCGGCAGCTCGTCCAACCTGAATTTTCTAAGAATCCTTCCGAAAGGATAAATCCGAGGATCTTCATCACCCTGCGACCATTGCGCACCGTCCTTTTCGGCGTCAACGTTCATTGTCCTGAACTTTATAATAGTAATGTTCTTGCCATTGTACCCCAGCCTGTCCTGACTGTAAAAAGCCGGACCGGGAGACTTGATCTTTACAATTATTGTAATTATCAGCATTGGGATAGCAAGGATTATCATAGCAATTCCCGAAAGGATAATGTCCATGGTACGTTTTATAAAGGAATAGACGGGCTTTCTCGGAAGTTCGCCCAGCGATTCTATGTAATACTCTCCCGTTTTTTCAAACGGAAGAACCACTTTCGGCATTATCAACGGCTCGTCCGAAACCGCCGTTCCTGCAAGCACTTCCTCGCTCACCTATCTCACCTCTTTTTCTGCTAAGAAAAATTTATCAAACCGTCCCATTGACCCCGACAGCATTTCCCTCAGAACTTCTTTTTACAGGATCAACAGTAATATGTGCCTTGCTTAATTCCGCAATCTTATCCGCCGGAAACTTCCCTTGTTTAAGTTTCCGTCTGCAATCAGCCACCCAGTTTTTAAGCTGAACGCCGCTTTTTTCGCCTGCTAAATCCGGCGGGATACGCAAATGCCCATGTTCCGAATAGAACGCCTTGCAATCCTCCAAAGCCGCATAAAATCTGTCATCAAGCACATTCCAGACCATGCCCAGTTTTTCAAGAGAAACAATTCTGTTTTGTGATAATGTACCTTTCTTTTTCTGCCGCCTTATGCGCACAATGAATTCTCCCAGCCTGAAACCGTCGCTGCAAACATATGCTTCCGGTACAAGCAGATTTCCAAATTCCTTTTTATACGTTTCCGCGTGGGAAAAACCATCTTGAAAAAGGTCAATATTCCATACCATGCCTATCTCGTTTAAAAGCGCAATTTTGTCCTCGGAAAGTTTTCCCTCTTTGTATTTTGTCCTTTGCGAGCATATCCATTTCCGCATATTTCCTTGATTTGACGCCGTAAAATCAGCGGGAACATCTAAAGATTTTTCTTTCAGCCAAAACGCTTTTAAGGAATCGTAATATTCAAACCAACGCCTTTCAGCAACACTTTTATGATTCTTAATATTCAGAACTTCAAGTAATTCCCGCTGTTCGTTTGTGAGTTGTCTTTTCGATTTTCCGAAATATGCGTCCAACTGCGTTTCCCACCATACTTTCATCCAGATACCGTTAATAACACAATTTCCGGGAAAATTCATATGATGATTTTTATCATAAAACTTATTCGCATATGAAAATGCAGCCATCCATTTGTCAGAAACAGAAAGATATATCCCTATCTCCTGCAATTTCTCCGTCTTTTCGCCGCTTAATTTCCCTTGACGATATGCAGTTATCTGCGATGTTTTCCAGTTCTTCAAAGAACCGCCCCGAACGGTTTTCATGTCCGCAGGAACGGGCTTTCCGGGATTTTCTTTTGTGAAATCAGCCAACAGTCTGTAATTTTCTTCCCA
>CANRFB010000069.1 GCA_947629785.1 uncultured Clostridia bacterium
CAGATCTTTTATTAGACACAAAAAGCATTATTCCGCTAAGTTCCATCAGAATCAACGCTCTTAAGTTGATGACATTGTCCCATAGGGTCGGTCATGCTTTCAAGCTGGGATTTTGCATTGTAGGAGAACGCCGTCCTGTTTCCGAGAGCGTCAATAATAGCGGTATTTCTGCCGATTTTGTCATATTCATAGGTTGTAGTTCCTCCGTTTGCGCTTGTTTCGGAAATAAGATTGTAATTTGCGTCATAGGAATAAGTTACCCTTGCACCGTTAGGATAGGTCTTGGACAGAAGATTTCCGACCTTGTCATAAGTCATTGTTACAGTCCTGCCCATGCGGTCGGTGGCTGTAAGATTGTTGCCCTCGCGGTCATAGGTAAACTTTTCGGAAGTTCCGTCAGGATAGGACATACCGATAAGATTTCCGAAATCATCATAGTCATAAGTGGTAGTCCTGCCCTTTTCGTCTGTGGCGGAGGACACCTTGCCCATGCTGTTGTAATCGGTTGTTGTAATATTTCCGTCGCTGTCAATTATCTTGATAAGATTGCCCGCAGCATCATAGAAATACTGCTCGGTAACAATTTTCATAACGCCTTCGGAAGTATAGGTCAGAGTTTTGGACGTGCAGTTTCCGTCGGAATCATATGTGAACTGAGCTGTAGTTCCCGCGCCGTTTGTTGCGGAAACAACATTTCCGTCGCTGTCATAAGTCATATTCATATATGTTCCTATCTCATCGGTAACGGAGGTAAGCTGTCCCTTGCCATCATAGCTGTAATTAATGTCGTTGCCAAGCGCGTCCGTAGTCGAGGTCGTGTTGCCCTTGCTGTCATACTGAACGGTCATTGCGTTGATCCCCATTGCGTTTATTGAGGTAAGCTGTCCCTTTGAATTGTAGGAATTATTTACGGTATGCCCCTCCGCATCGGTCATGGAAAGCATATTGCCGCTGCCGTCATAATTGTAATTTGTGGTGTTGCCCATTGCGTCGGTTTTGGTGGAAAGATTGCCGTTTGAGTCATAGGTATTTTTAATAGTATTTCCGTTAGGGTCGGTCTGAGAAAGAATATTTCCGTACTGATCGTAAACATAGCGGGTAATGTTTCCGTTTCTGTCGGTAACGCGCTCTTCACGACCGTTGATATCGTGGTCGTACTTGATTTCGTTTCCGTCAGCGTCAATTGTTTTAATAAGTCTGCCGTCGTCATCGTAAATATTTCTCGAAACATTTACGCCCCGCGGGTCGATAATATTTGTCAGATAATGATTTTCGTACTCGAAACGTGTAGTTTCTCCCGAAACATCAGTCACGGAAGCAAGATCACCGTTTCCGTCATAGGTGTATGTAACGGTTTTTCCGGTGGGCGAAACAATGCTTGTAATTCTGTTACTGCTGTCACGATTGAATATTATTCCTTTGCCGTCCGAATGGGTTATACCATTGTCTGAGAATGTGATTGTGCTGCCATTAGGTTCGGTAATATATTCTACGCCTTTTGTTTTGTGGATAACATATACTGTGCCGTCCTGAGTTGTTAGGCGGTAACGAGTATAATTGAACGGTGAAAAGCTGTATCTGTTAAGGAGCATTCCGCTGTTAAGGGCAATTTCATCATCCGCGCCTATTATTTCGAGCTTGGATTTTGAACCGTTTTCGGCTTTAAAGCTTATGTTCACCCCATAATCAGGCGGATAATATTGATAAGCATTTGAAACATTCATTCTGAATTTGTCTGTTTTACCGTTTCCGTAATTTACGGTCACGATATGAGCCTTTGTTCCACTGATAATGTAGCTGCTTAGTCCCCATGTGTCTGTCTGTGAACTGTATGTCCAGAATTTGCTCATATCACAGCTTTCAGACAGGGTAAGTCCCGACGTGGACATATCCCAACCGTATCCGAAATCGCCGTTTGTATTTCTGCTGCGGCTGTCATAACTGCGAATAACGGTAAGCGGCAGTCCCGCAACATTTACATCCATATCTTGAAAAGCGATAGAGAAATTGCCTATCTTCATATTCCCCTCAACGGAAACTACAATCTCGGTTTTTATATTCTTTTTTTCGCTGTATGCAGTCAGGCGGATATTGTACAGACCGTTATTCAACAGTGTGGTGTCAAGCTTTCCGAGAAGATTTGCATTTATGGGTTCAGTACCCTCCTTGATAAGAGTGTAGTTTGAAGAACCCACCGGAGCGTATTCAAGCTTGTAGCTTTTGAATTCAGTACCGGCAGCCGTACCTACTATGGAGGTCGGGGCTGTTATTGACTGTCCGTCATTGGGAGAGTAGATCTTGCATATAAGTTCTTCATTGTCAACATCTTCCTCATTTTTGATGATATACTCTCCGTCCTCATAAACAACTATAAATACACAGGTAAGAGTTATGCAGTTGCCGAATGTATCCCATGCATTAGCAACTACGGCATGAGTGGTAAGGGATACTTTGGGAACGGTAACATTTCCGTTTTCATCGATCGGGTATTCCACTCCGTCAAAAGTATATTCAATACGTTTAATTTCTACATTGTCTTCTGCAATTAAAGTTGCGGTAATATCTTCACCGTCATAATATCCGTCCGGTTTATCAAATGTCATTGTCATAGTCGGACAAACACTGTCTATTACATAAGTGCTAACGTTGATTTCAATATTTTCGCCGCTGTTTGTCTGAGAAGTTATCACGAATTCATGCTCAAACAGTTCTTCGGCTTTAAATTCATATGTAAGCTCGCTTGTCAAAGAAATTTCCTTGCCATCAAGTGTGACATTCAACGTATCGGCATTAATTTCTTCAGAAATTTTTACAGCAAGAACTTCGGTTTCACCGTACTCCACAAATGGTTCTATTTCGGCGGTAAGACGCTTGTCCTCGGTATCTGCGGGAGCGACAATAATTGTTTTTTCGCATTCGGAAGTAAAGCCTTTAATATCCTCGGCGGTAAAGCGGAAAACATATTCTCCCACCGCAAGATTTTCAAGAGTAAGAGTACTGCTTTCATCTAAAGATTTTTCTTCGCCGTTTACAAAAGCCGCTATTTCCTTAATTTCTCGCTGACCTTCCGCAGTAACAAGTACGGTCAGATTGTCACCCTCGCAGTAGCTTTCCTTATCGAAGACCGCTGTAATTACAGGCGCGGAGGCTTCGTTTACGGGAACGCTTGCCGTCAGTTGTCCCATATTTCCCACAGCGTCGTATGCCTTTGCAATTATTTCATATGTTTTCAGTTCGGCATTTTTAATAGTATAATTGCCGCTTTCATCGGCGTTAACGGCAGCTCCGTCAACGGTTACTTCCAGTTCGGTAACGCCCACGTTATCCTCGGCGGTAACGGTAAATACAATGTCGTTTCTTTCAAGGTATGTATCTTTATCAAATTTAATTGATACGGTTGGAATTTCGGTATCGGCAACTTCATTTACGGAAATAGTCGCGGTCATGCCACCGACATTTCCCGCAGCGTCATATGCCTTTGCAATAATTTCGTATGTTTTCAGCTCCGCATTTTTAATAGTATAATTGCCGTTTTCATCGGCATTAACGGCAACTCCGTTAACGGTTACTTCAAGCTCGGTAACGCCAACATTGTCTTCTGCCGTTACTGTGAATATTATATCGTCGCCCTCAAAATATATTTCCTTATCGGGAGTAATTGTTACAACGGGTGCTTTTGTGTCAATCATAACAATAGTTACAGTGTATGTGACTGTACCCATATTTCCCGCTTTGTCATATGCGTTAGCGGTAAAGACATACTCGCCCTCGTTGGCGTTTTCAATTTTTATGCAGTTATTTTCGTCAATTTCTTTTTCTGTGTCATTAATAAACGCTTCAAGTTTTGTAACGCCGATATTATCGGTCGCAATTATTTCGGCGGTAATTGTATCGCCGACGGAATACGATTCCTTATCAAATACAAGCTCAACGACGGGGGCTTCCTCGTCAATTTCAACAGCTTCCTCAACAATAATTTTTGCGGAAGCGGTAATTGTTTTTCCCGCCAAAGTCTCGGCTTCCGCAGTTAATTCATACTCGCCGGCAACGCTCGTGTCAAGGACATATTTTCCGCCCTCGGACAAGGTTACTTCCTCGCCGTTAAGGGTGTACTTTATTGCCGCTATTTTATTTTCGGCTGTAATAACTGCCGTGAAAAATGCTTCTTCGCCTGTTGTTACTTTTTCGGCGGAAGTGGTTATTGAAACTGTAGGAACTGCGCTGTCAACGGTAATTGTGTATTCCTTCATATTGGATTTTCCCGCCCAGTCAAAGGCGCGGACAACAACGGGGAATTTACCATCCTTGTTTGGCATGGTAAGAGTAAAATTGCCCTCATCGTCAACGGTTACGGGAGTATTGCCGTTAAATATTACGGAATACCAAGAAATTTCGGTATTGTTAAGATTCTCAATTTTTGCGTTAATAACCTGTTTTCTGTCAGCGTATTCGGGCAGATCAACGGCTATTTTGGGCGCGGGCGCTTCCTGATTGTCGGGGTCGATATCCGCATAACTGTCCGCAGGCTCGGAGGTTATCATTTTTCTTGCGATAACGGTATTATTACCGTCATTTACAATGCATAATATTTCATAATTGCCGGTTTCGGAAATTGAAACATTTGTAATAAGGCTTGCGCTGTCGGCAAAAGTCACCTTGTCGCTTTCGCTTGACCATTCAACTGTAACGTCCGATGTAAGACAGTCGTCCGAAATATCGGCGCGAACATTCATAGGAACGTTCACCTTGGTAGAGTCCTTTGAAATTATTTCCGCTGTAGGTTCACTGTCAGAATATTCGGGCAGCTCCGCTTCATCGGACATAATTGTAATATCGTAAAGTTCGGGAGTTTTTCCGTCGGTCGAAGCGGTCATTGTTACGTCAAGTTTAACGTAACGTCCGCAAAATCCCGAAATATCCTCATAATTTTTTACGGAAACAGCTTCTCCGAAATTAATTCCGTCATCGCTTGCAGCCGCCGTTACGGAAATTTTTCCGTCACCGCAGCGTTTGCCGTTCCAATAAATATGCGACCAATTGATATTATCCTTTTCGCTGTCAAATACAACAGACCAGCTGCCGCTCTCAGCATATCTGCTTACAGGCAGAATTACGTCCTCAATGTAAATAATGTGAGGTTTTCCATCCCTGTCATAATAAACGCAGGAAGTATTCTGAACAAGCTCCGCGAATCCGTCCTCGGAATTTGTTACCGATATGGGCAGCGTAATGCTGTTTACATCTTCAATTGAAATTCTGTCAAGATTCCATTCAAGAGTAACGCTGCCGTCAGCGTTTCCCGTAACATTGGCGGGTTCGGGCGTTATCTTGGTAAGATCTATGGAATTCTTGTCTGTAATTGTTGTTCTGAAAGTCGTATTTCTTCCCGCAACATTAAATACCTCGGAGGCGAAGTATGACATAATTTTGCCAATGTCGGCAGCAGTAGGAGCGTTTTTATAAATACCGTTGCTGTTAATAGCGATATTCTGCATTTGGAGCGTACCTGTGCCAATCATCATCGCAAAGATACGGATATTATTTTCTCCCGCTTTTTTAGCAGCGTTAAGCGAAGAGGCAACATATTCGTCCTCACCGTCGGAAAGAAGTATTATGTATTTCTGCCGGCTGTCATCGCTCATTGTACTAAACATATCGAGTGCCTTATTAATACCGACGCTTATATTTGTTCCGCCACTTGCATATAATCTGTTTGCAGCATTATTTAGTGCTGTTTTATCAGATGTAAGCGTTTGTTTAACGTCTGAACTGTATGTAAATCCTATGACCGCGCAGCGATCGTTGTCTTTCATTTGCGCAATAATTTCTTTTGCCGCCGCTTTTGTGTTTGTCAATCTGCTGCCGCTCATACTTCCCGACTGATCAACAACAAGAATGAGGTCAATCGGGTTTTCATTGACATCTGCATTTCCGAAACCACTTAAACCAAATTCAATATTTACATTGTCATCATTTTCGGAAAGTACGGTCTTATCGGATTTAAGCGTTACTTTAACGCCCTTTCCGCCTTCGGTATCGCCGTAAACTTTTTCAAAAGAAACATCAGCACCCTCTGCCTTATCCGCAAGAATAAGCTGATCGGGTACAGCAAGGCTGACCCCGTCTAAAGAGCCTTCATTAAAATCTTCATCTAATGTATATGTCTTAATAATTCCCTTTGATTTTGGTTTTACCATATCAAAGTTTGCGCCTGTGATATTGAAAAGGCTTCCGCTAAAATTTATTATATCGGCGCATACAAAGCCAGTTACAGTTGTGTCATAGGTATTAAAAGTAACATTTCCGTTTGGAGCATACATTGCGCCGTTTATATTTATTTGCGAACCGTTTATGGTTATATTTCCGCCTTTTGAATAAAGGAAAACACGTCCCGTTGTATTAAAATCCTGAACGTTATATGTAATATTTCCTTCGGCAATTATGTAGCAGTCGCCCTCAAAAGTCGTGCCGCTGATTATGACTTCACCGCCGACCTTTATGGAACTGTTTATGATATTTCTGTCCTGCACATAAGCGGGGCTTTCCTCAAAATATTCATAAGGCTGGGCGTTATCCTCGATTGCTGCGTCATAATCGGGCATAGCAATCGCGTTTACCGTTTCGTTTTTTTCGGTAATTTCAGTTATCCACCCATTTGTTGTAATAGTACCCGCTGCGTCTATTCTGCCGCTTACATAAAGCTCAGAACCGCCATAGATAAAATTATTTCCTGTATAAATATTTCCATTAAAATTACTTTTCCAACCGTAGAGACTTATTCCTTGTGTTTGGCTGCCGGAAAATATGGTATAGTTAATCGTATCAACTGTAGGAACAGTATCTTCTGTGATGCCATCCCATTCACAAATAAAGCCGCTGTTTACCGTTCCATAGAACCAACTACCGCTGCTATAATCATATGTGTTATTCCATGTGCCTACAGTATTATTGGATCTATACATATGTATATAATGCTCGTTACTGGAATTAGGTTCTCCGGCAGACCAGTTAAAATACTGTATATCTTCACCCGTGACCCAATGCCAGTTGTCAGAAGAGCTATTTCTGTATCCACCTATCCAGTACATATTCTTAGTTCCTGCAGAAAGTAAGGTGGTATTTATAAAATTCTGCTCATTGACATCTGATATGGTAACCAAGTGACCGCCTAAATTTTCACAATATTCTTCAGCCTCTGTCCATGACATTCCAAGGTCAATAATCGAATAGGTATTGTTCTTATATGTATATTTTTGTAAATCATCCTCTGTATTTGATGGACTATTATCAAGAAGCGAATATCCTTCAAATGCCTCAAATAAGGCAGGTTCTTCTACTGGAGCTGTGGTTTCAACCGGCATCAGATCGGATCCGTTGTCTTGAGTTAAATTAGGATTATTGTCAACATTATTAGCTGTGCTTTCAATTTCGATTGTTTCGATAGAATCATTTGTAATGTTTGGCAATTCATCATTTATAATTTTCTTTCTCACATTTTCGGCATAAACAGGCAGCCATATATCGGGAACCATTGTCATAACCATAGCCGCAGATAATATACCTGATATTATTCTGTTAAAACATCTTTTCTTTTTTAAGCTTGTCATATTTATAACCCTCCAAATAAATCTTTATTCATCTATGTAAAGCCTTGCGGCATTTGTACAGTTTATAAGTAAATAAATTGACCGCGCATTTTGCGAACGCTTAAATTTCTGTAAAATATTAAACGTTCGTAAAAAAACACGGTCGAGGCATTTAGAATTTGCGAAGTTTCTTAATTTTTTCGGAAGCCTTAGGCTGATACTGCCATACAGCGCACGCTGTATTTGCGCTTTTTACAGACGAAGATACAGATTTTTTAGCAACAGCACTAAGCAATGCTTTTTTGGCATTTTTACAAATATTCATTTATATCGCTCCTTTCCAATTATATTTTCAGTTTCAGTATAAATTATTAGCTTTTTTTAGTCAATACTTTTGGCGAAACTTACAATAATTTGGTTTTTCGTACAAATTGCAACATTTTTCGGGAATGCTGTGGGATATATTTCTATTTAAAAGGAAAAATTATACAGCTAATCAACACAATATTTGTTGCTTAGCTGTATAATTTAATATTCTTTACCTTTTTATTGGTATTGGAATTGTAATTTCAGATTTAAAAACATTACCGCTCTCGCTTGCGGAAAAAAATCCGTCATATTTGCTTACTGATGTAGCAATGCTTGAAATTCCTACACCATTATGCTGTTTTTTTGTTGATAAAAATTTATTTCCGCTTTTTTTGTAAATTCCATCAAAGCTATTTTCAAGATCAATTAATAAAAACCCATTGTATCTGCTTAAAGAAAACTTAATGTATTTATTATTTTCAACTTTTGCGCACGCTTCTATAGCATTGTCCCAAAGATTTGCAAATATAGCTGTAATATCGAGGTCATCTATAAAGTCAATATTTATTTCATCTACCGAAACAGCAACTTTTATACCCTCAGATTTGGCTTTTGACATCTTCTGGCTCAAAATAATTCCCATTATCCTGTTGGAGCAATGATATCCGCAGAATATTTTTTCCATCTGAATATCAATGTGCTTTCGATATTCATCCGCCTTCTCTTTATCGTTTGCCCGCAATTCATCAATAACATCGAGATGTTTTTTTATGTCATGAATAATTGCTCTTGATTCCCGATATTTCCTTTCTGTTTCTTTGTAGCTTTCGAGTTGCATTTTTTGTAATTGCTTTATAAGATTTAGCTCATTTTCATATTTATATGCCATTGCTACATGGTTCAATATATAAGCTAAAAACAGATCTACTAACAAAAAACCTATTAAAATAATCATAATTTGTAGACCTCCCCGCCTGTCGGAAATCTGTGACGCATAACTAATCACAACCCAAGTTTCAAAAAAGGTTAATGTTATCATAAAAACGGCAATTTTTATTTGTATTGAATTGAACCTAAGTTTTTGATTAAATGTTAAATAAATTCTGTATGCTGCACACATAAAAATAATATTCATAATATTACTGCCAATCATTAGTTGTTCATCTGAAAGTATTCCTTCCAAAGTTTTACCATTAATTGCTGACCATATTAATACAGTACTTGTATCACAAAAGACATAAATAAACCATATCAGCAAATTATGAAGCCATACCTTTTTAAAATTTGATTCAAATAAAGTCAAACATATTAAATTAATCAAAAAATATAAATACACAGCATTTAAATATGGATTGCCTATTTTATTGACAAATATCATTAAACAAACAATAAAGAAATACGATAGAAAATAAAATGACTTTTTTTCATATTTAGCGCCGTACATATTTTTAAACAATAAAAATGTAATCAAATTTATTACAATAGTAACAACAAATTGTCCTGTAAATTGAAGTATTTCCATATTTATACTACACCCATTCAACAATAAATTATTTGATAGCAAATTTATGTAATTTATCCTTAAATTCTTCTTTCCGTTTTTGTGATAACGGAATTTCAAGATTATTTGTCAAAATTATTGTATAAAGACCGTCTAAAGTAATAACGTGACGAAAGTTTATAATGAATGATGCATGAGGTATAAAAAATTGTCTGCCATCCAATTTTGAAAACATTTCAGATATTGTTCCATTTATATATATGTCCTTTTTTACTGTGCACATAATGATTTTTCGTCTCCAGTTCTTTTCCTTTTTAAAACAAATAATATCATCAACATTTTGCATTATAAGTTGACCCTGTTCATCATAAATATCAAGAATAGTCATTTTTTCTTTTTTGTTTGTGCGGAGAAAATCATTCAGCACACGCTCTATATCTTCATATTTAAACGGTTTTTCAATAAAATCAAAAGAGTGAACCGTATGTGCAGGGGTACTATAATAAGCAAATCCTGTAATAAAAATAATTGTAATATCCATATCGTTTTCTCGAATTAAACTTGCCGTTTCAATACCATCGATTCCGTTCATTTGACAGTCAAGAAAAATAATATCGAACTTAATATCGGAACTTATCAATGATTCCCCATCATAAAATTTAAATGTTTCAACATTGAATCCATGCAACTTGCCAAAAGTTGATATATGTTTTTCCACATTTTCAACAGTAGACATCTCATCATCACAAATTGCGATCCTTAACATAGCTATATCCTCCTGATCATGCGTTTAAATTATGACATTTTTTCCATTGTATCACAAAATTCTACGGAAGTAAATAGCCATTTACAAAATCTATTCTCTTTAATTGACAAGGAACATAAGTAAATCGTCAGAAAAAAATCCCTCCAAACCCTGTTTATTACCGATAAAAAATGATATACTAATATAAAAGGCGTTTCGCAAATTTTTTTCATTTAAGAAAAAGTTTTCTCAAACACCGCAAAATCGTCATATTTTCAAGCTCTTGTACGGCAATACCGACGGTAAATACCCTTATTATGCCGCCAAAACATTGTCAGAGAACAGCTTCATACAACTTTGTTTTCTTTCCATAGAGGAATGTACATAGCGGTCGAGGGTGATTTTCACGGAACTGTGTCCGAGAATTTCGGACAAGGTTTTCACGTCAATTCCGAGGGAAACGCACTTCGTCGCAAACATATGACGGAGCGAATGGAAATTCACCTGCGGCAAATTAAGCCGCTTTAAAATGTTTTTGAAACGATACTGCATTGTGCGCGGCTCAACAAATTTTGAATTGCCCGAAAGTACGTAATCATCGGCGTTTGTCCGCATTTCGGCAAGAGTATTTTTCAAAAATTCGGGAATGGGTATCTCGCGGAACGAAGTGCGGCTCTTGGGCGATGTTACGATAATTTTAGTACCGTTACCCTCCCGATTTTTAATTCTCTGCATAGTTTTGCTGACGGTAACTGTGCTTTTTTCAAAGTCAAAATCCGACCATCTCAAGGCGCAAAGCTCACCTATACGCATACCCGTGGCGGCGGAAAGTAATATCCCCGCATTGTTGGGATTTATGTCGTTCATAAGCCGCTCCGTTAAAATATTCTGCTCGGAATTATTCAAAAGCCGCTTTTCTGCGGACTTCTCTTTTTTAGGCAGGGACATAAATTCCGCCTTATCCGCATACCCAAATTGACGATGTGCAAACTTTGTCGCGGACTTTATCAAAATTGAAATATCCGAAACGTATTTCGCTGATAGACCGCTTTCAAGCCGTTCAGCAACAAAGTCATTAAGAGTTTCAACCGTCAATTTATCGTATGAAATACCGCCGAGCCGCGATAAAATATGCTTTTCCGTTTTCATAAGATAATTTGAATAAGTGGACTCCTTAACCGTATTTTTCAGACTTTTCAGCCACATCTGAATTATTTCCCCGAATTTAAGGCGGCAAACGGGAGCCTCGGTCTGAAGCCGTACCCTCTTTTCTACCAAAGCAGAACGCACTTCGGCATATGATTTACCGTATATAGAAGAATATTTTGTTTTCCCGTCCGCCTTGAAACCGTTCTTATAACGTCCCTCCCAACGTCCGTCCTTGCGTTTGTAAATGTTCTCTCCGCGTCTTGCCATATAATATCCCCTCTCAATAAATTTACTGACGAAATTTTTGACGGTAATAAACCGTAAAAATAAAAAATCACACTTAAAAATTACTATAAAAATCTACCATAACAGGCTTATATTTGTCAAATGCTGTTGTTTTACTGCAAAATTTATAAAATTTGCATATTGACAAGCCAAAAATATTGTGCTAAAATGTGTTTTAAGTTAAAATATCCCGTTTCGCAAATGAAAAAAATTTGCGAAACTTTTTTATTTAAAAAGGTAATTTAACGGCGATACCAACCGATACCGCCGCAATTACCGTGAATTTAATTATCCCCGTCCACGCTCTCCCCCGCCATTTCAAAAGCATAATCAATAT
>CANRFB010000070.1 GCA_947629785.1 uncultured Clostridia bacterium
GCGGCGGGCTGCCGATCCCGCAGACTTTTGTCACGCCGGACGGCTACCCGCTCGGCGAGTGGGTGAGGTCGCAGAAGCGGCGCTACCGCAGCGGCAGGCTGGAGTCCGAAAAAGTCCGCAAACTGGCGGAAATTGGGGTCAGACTGGACGGGAATGCGGGATAACCCCAAAAAATTCGTCTGAATGACGAGGTGAGAAAATGAGAGAAAAGATGAAAAAGGGCTTCGAGCATTGGCACGTCGTGACGGTGTATTTGATGATTTACGACGCTATAGCTATAAACCTGTCGTATTTTCTCGCACTCTGGTTGAGGTTTGATTGCCGCTACACCCAAATTGAAGTTGAGTATCTTCATAGCTTCGCAAGGTTTGCTCCCATCTATACAGTCATCTGCATCGTCGTTTTCCTTCTTTTGAAGCTTTACCGCTCAGTATGGCGGTTTGCAAGCTTTAACGAGCTGGTTCGCGTGGTCATCGCGACGGCGGTAACAGGAATTTTGCATACCGTTCTCATAACCGTGATTTTCGAGCGTATGCCTATAAGTTACTATCTCTTCGGCACGATTATTCAGTTTATACTTGTGCTCGGCGTGCGGTTCGCATACAGATTTTTCTTGACGCTTAAATCCGAAACCCGCACGGGGCGAAAGACGAACGTCATGCTCATCGGCGCGGGTGCAGCGGGACAGATGATTCTCAAAGACATTCAGTCCGCGAGGGAATCCGAAGATAAAGTCCTCTGCATAATCGACGATAACAAAAACAAGTGGCAAAGGTACATAAACGGCGTGCCGATTGTCGGCGGGCGTGAGGATATTTTAGCAAACTGCGAAAAGTACAAAATTGAGAAAATCTACATTGCAATTCCGTCGGCGTCTGCCGCAGATAAGCGCGACATTCTGAATATCTGCAAGGAAACAAAGTGCGAGCTCAAGAACCTACCGAGCATTTACCAGCTTGTCAGCGGCGAGGTCACGATTGGAAATATGAAGGACGTCGCGATAGAAGATCTCTTGGGCAGAGACCCTATTAAGGTCAATATGGACGAGGTTTTCGGGTTCATCAAGGGCAAAACGATTCTGGTGACAGGCGGCGGAGGTTCCATAGGTTCTGAGCTTTGCAGGCAGATTGCCTATCACTCTCCGAAAAAACTTATTGTCTTTGACATCTACGAAAACAACGCTTACGACATTCAGCTCGAACTTCGCGACAAATACCCCGACCTCGATTTAGAGGTGCTGATAGGTTCTGTCCGCGACAGTCGGCGAATGAATCAGATTTTTGAGGATTACCATCCCGACATTGTTTACCACGCTGCCGCGCATAAGCACGTCCCATTGATGGAGGACAGCCCCTGCGAGGCGATAAAGGATAACACGATAGGCACATACAAGACCGCTTATGCCGCTATGACCCACGGCTGCAAGAAGTTTGTGCTTATCTCTACGGATAAAGCCGTCAACCCGACGAATATTATGGGTGCATCAAAGCGGCTTTGCGAGATGGTCGTTCAGACATTTGACCGAAAGATAAGAGAGGGCAAGGCGGACGAGCTTCCGAGGCTTTTCACCCATGGCGAGGACGGAGATTTGCTTGAAAATGTCAGGATCCCCGAAAATGTCAAGACGGATTTTGTCGCGGTGCGCTTCGGAAATGTCTTGGGTTCAAACGGCTCGGTCATTCCGATCTTCAAAAAGCAGATTGCGAAGGGCGGACCTGTTACCGTCACCCACCCCGATATAGTCAGATATTTTATGACTATCCCCGAGGCGGTCAGCCTTGTTTTACAGGCGGGAACGTATGCAAAGGGTGGGGAGATTTTTGTTCTTGATATGGGCAGCCCCGTAAAGATTGACCTTTTGGCGCGAAATCTAATAAAACTCTCGGGATATACTCCCGATGTGGATATTAAGGTTGAATATACAGGACTTCGCCCGGGCGAAAAGCTCTATGAAGAAAAGCTTATGGCAGAGGAGGGCATGAAGACCACTCCGAATCATCTTATACACATCGGCAGACCCATACCGTTCGACGAGGACGAATTTTTGGAGAAGCTTCAAGAGCTTATGCAGGCGGCATATTCAAACGAAAAGGATATGAAACAGCGGGTTGCCGAGGTGGTCGACACCTATACTCCCGAAGAGAAAAAACAGCCGATTGCGGTTTGAAAAGAGGAAATAAAAATGAACGTACCGTTTTCACCTCCAGACATTTCGGAAGCGGAGATAAACGAGGTTGCCGAGGCACTTCGGTCGGGTTGGATAACGACAGGCCCGAGGGTCAAGGAGCTTGAAAGAAGAATAGCCGATTACATAGGCGTGAAAAAGGCTTGCTGCCTCAATTCTCAGACAGCCTGCGCGGAGATGGCTCTGCGAATTTTGGGCATAGGCGAGGGTGATGAGGTTATAACCACCACTTACACCTACACTGCGACGGCTTCTGTCGTCTGCCACGTCGGTGCAAAGCTTGTTCTGGTTGATACTCAGCCAAATTGTTTGGAAATGGATTACGACGCCCTCGAAAAAGCCATCACCGAAAAGACAAAGGCAATTATTCCTGTAGACTTAGGCGGAGTGCCGTGTGACTATGACAGGATATTTGAGATAGTAGAATGCAAAAAGAATCTGTTCAAACCCAACAACGACATTCAAGCCGCGATAGGCAGAATAGCCGTTTGCGCGGATACTGCCCACGCTTTCGGAGCAAAGTGGCACGGCAAGATGGTCGGAAGCATAGCCGACTTTTCAAGCTTCAGCTTTCACGCGGTCAAGAATCTCACTACTGCAGAGGGCGGCGTGCTTACCTGGAGGACGATCGACGGAATCGACGACGAGGAGATATATCATCAGCTACAGCTCCTGAGCCTTCACGGTCAGTCCAAAGACGCTCTCGCTAAAACGAAGTTAGGCGCGTGGGAGTACGACGTCGTAGGCACCTATTATAAATGCAACATGACCGACATAATGGGCGCGATAGGCTTAAAACAGCTTGAACGTTATCCGAAAATGCTTGAGCGAAGAAAAGAGATAATCCGCCGCTATGACGAGGCGTTGCGCCCGCTCGGTATTCAGACGCTTGATCACTACACCGATGAATACGAATCTTCGGGGCATCTTTACATAACACGAGTGCCGGATATAACCGTTGAGCAGAGAAACGAGATAATCACGAAAATGGCGGAGCAGGGCGTTGCGACTAATGTCCACTATAAGCCTTTGCCGATGCATACGGCATATAAAAAGCTCGGATTTGATATTAAGGATTATCCGAACGCTTACAACAATTTTGCTAATGAAATAACATTGCCGCTGCATACTTGTCTGACAGATGAGCAGGTAGAGCTGGTAATAAACGAATACGGGAAAGCGGTTGAAAGCATAAGATGATGCTTAAAAAGTGGGAAGACCTGCCGCCCGAAATGCAGTGCGACGAGGTCAGGGAGTACTACGACATCTTAAAAAAGAAACAGGTCAGCCTGTTCTTCAAAAGGGCTTTTGACATTGTTGTTTCGCTGATTATGCTGATAATCCTGTCGCCGATATTTTTAATTTTGGCGATTGCGATTAAGATTGATTCCCCGGGACCTGTCTTCTACAGACAAGAGCGTGTCACGCAGTATGGCAGGCATTTTCGGATATTCAAGTTCCGCTCAATGGTCAACAACGCCGACAAAAGCGGCACGGCAGTCACCGTAAAAGACGACTGCCGGATAACAAGAACAGGGCGGTTTATCCGCAAATTTCGGCTTGATGAAATAAGTCAGCTGATAGATGTACTGCGCGGAACAATGACCTTTGTAGGCACCCGCCCCGAGGTTCCGAAGTATGTTGAGTACTACACTCCCGAGATGATGGCAACGCTGCTTTTACCCGCAGGCGTAACGAGCCTTGCAAGCATCTATTACAAGGACGAGGCAGAGCTGTTGGACGCTGCCGATGATCCCGATAGGACGTACATAAATGAGGTGCTGCCGGGGAAGATGGAGTATAACCTTAGAGAGATAAGGGAGTTTGGGTTCTTCAGGGATATTAAGAAAATGGTTATGACTGTATTGGCGGTATGTGGAAAAGAGCAAAAGCAAAGCATGGTCATTCATTCGGAAGATGATGTGCAGGTTCAGCTATAGTGTATTTAACTTTGATGGGAGATTTATGAAGTGTCAACAGTAAGCGTTCTAATTCCGATTTATTATAAGGAATCAGTTGATAATATACAAAAATGCTTTGCAAGTATAGCAAATCAACAATTGGTTCCGAATGAGATTGTTTGTGCTTTAGACGATCCCTCATCTCCTAAGATAGAACAGGAATTAGATGAACTTAGTAAAAAATACTCTTTTAGAATTGTAAAATGCTACTGCCCGCGCGGAAGTGGTTTAGGCGCAGTTCTTAATGTTGGGGTCGAGAACTGCACTTCAGAATATATAGCTCGAATGGATGTAGATGATATTGCTAAACCTGATAGGCTGTTAAAAGAATTGGAATATCTTGGAAATCATCTTGATGTCGATGTAGTAGGCAGCAACATTGCGGAGTTTGATACTTCACCGGACATTATCACAGCATATCGTAATGTGCCCGAAAAAGACGATGACTGTAAAAAAATGCTTAAGCGCAGAGATCCTATTAACCATATGACAGCGATGTTCAGACGGAAAAGCGTATTGAAGGCAGGAAATTATTCTTGTGAAATGAAATCCTGCGAGGACACTTACTTGTGGACATCATTTTATGCGCGTAATCTTTCATTTGCAAATATTCAAGAAAATCTTGTACTTGTACATGCGGGAAAAGACATGTATAAAAGACGTGGCGGGAAAAAGGCATATCACTATGTCAAAAAATCAATTGAATATAAAAAGTATGTGGGACTAATAAGCAGCGTAGAGGAATGCTTTCAAAAGGTGGTAAACTATTGTGTTTTAGTCCTAATGCCAAATAATTTGAGAGCCTTTATATACGAAAGGCTATTGAGAAATAAGGATAGAAAGGGAAATTAAATCATGATACTCACCCGCACCCCTTTCCGCGTGAGTTTTGCAGGCGGAGGAAGCGACATAGCCTCGTTTTATGAAAAGCACGGAGGCTGCGTTATTAGCACGGCAATAAACAAGTATATGTATATTTCCGTTCACCCGAGCTTTTCGGCGCAGGAAACGGTGCTGAAATATTCAAAGACCGAAACCGTGGACAGGCTTTCGGAAATTGAACACGTATATTTTAAGCAGGTGCTTGAACAGCTAAATATTAAAGGTGTGGAGATTGTCAGTACTGCCGATGTTCCCGCTGGAACGGGTTTAGGCTCGTCAAGCTCATTTACAGTCGGTCTGCTTCACGCGCTTTATAGCTATAAGGGCAAGTTTGTTTCAAAAGAACGTCTTGCTTCCGAAGCTTGCGAAATCGAGATTGAAAAGCTCGGCAATCCCATAGGAAAACAAGATCAGTATGCCGCAGCGTATGGCGGGCTCAATTATTACGAATTTCGAAAAGACGGAAGCGTTGTCGTGGAGCCAGTCATTATGAAAGAGGACGCACGGCGGAAGCTTGAAGAAAACCTTATGATGCTCTATACAGGCCAGCTTCACAGCGCGTCGGCAATCCTCAAAGAGCAGAGCGGTAACATTACCGCGGGCGATAAAGAGAAGAATCAGCTGAAAATATGCGAACTTGCCAAAACTCTTCGTGACGAGCTCCAGAACAACAATATCGGAGCGATGGGCGAGATACTCCATGAAAACTGGCTTCTGAAAAAGACGCTCGCGAGCGGAATATCAAATCCCGAAATTGACGAAATGTATTCCCGCGCAATGGCAAATGGCGCGGTTGGCGGAAAACTGTTAGGTGCAGGAGGCGGAGGATTTCTGCTGTTCTATGTGCCGAAAGACAGGCAGGAAGACGTCAAAAAGGCGACAGGTCTTCCGCAGATGCCGATGGCGTTTGACAGGCAGGGCAGCGCGGTCATATATGTCGGGGACAAGCCCGATTTTATTTGAGAGAGGATAGAACTATGGAAAATATATTGGTAACAGGCGGAGCGGGATTTATAGGCTCGCATCTTGTCGGCAGACTTTTGAGCGAGGGCAATAGGGTTATTGCCGCAGATAATTTTACACTCGGCAGAAAGGAAAATGTGGCGGCGTATGCCGGAAATCCAAACTTTGAACTTGTAGAGATGGACGTACAGAACATTGACGAACTTGAAGCGTTGATGAACAAGAATAAGATAGACAGGGTATATCATCTTGCCGCCAATTCCGACATTCAGCAGAGCGCAAAGGATCCGATGATTGACTACCGCAACACGTTCAATACGACTTATGGTGTACTGGAAGCGATGAGAAGAACGGGTTGCAAAAAACTGTTCTTTTCTTCGACCTCTGCAGTCTACGGAGAAATGACGGACGTTAATGTAACCGAGGATATCGGCGGCTTGGCTCCGATCTCCTATTACGGCGGGGCGAAGCTCGCCTCCGAAGCGTTTATATCTTCCTACGCGCATATGAACGACTTGGAAGTTCTTATTTTCAGATTTCCGAATGTAATAGGGCCGAATCTTACCCACGGCGTTATCTTTGACTTTATCAAAAAGCTGCAAGCCAATCCCGAGGAGTTGACTATTCTCGGCGACGGTACCCAGTGCAAGCCTTATCTTTATGTCATTGACCTTGTTGACGCAATCTACCATTACAGCATGAAAGAAAGAAAAGGTGTTGAGATTTTCAACATAGGCGTCGAAAATGCCACGACCGTAAAAGAGATCGCGGATATGGTCTGCGAGCGGCTCGGGCTTAAGAATGTAAAGTATAAGTACACGGGCGGCAACATCGGCTGGAAAGGCGACGTTCCGAGATTCCAGTATGACCTTAGCAAGATAAAGGCGACAGGTTGGAAGCCCGAGCACGATTCAAACGGCTCGGTCAAGGCTACTCTCGATTCATTGGATATATAACCATGCAGGCTGTGATAATGGCGGGAGGAAAGGGGACAAGACTTTCCTCCGTAACAAAAGATATTCCGAAGCCGATGGTGCAGATCGACGGCAAACCGCTTTTGGAACATCAGATAGATAACCTCAAAGAAAACGGAATCACGGACATTATCCTTGTGACAGGCTATCTTGGCAATGTAATAAAGGATTATTTCGGGAACGGTAGCGGTATCTCACCGTCGACGGACAAGCCGTTCGGCGTGAATATCAGCTATTATTCCGAAGAAACTCCGCTCGGAACGGCAGGGGCACTCGGCAAGATAAAAGACAGATTGCAGGAGGACTTTATCCTTTTATTTGGCGATTTGTTCACCTGCATAGATTACCGAAGATTTATTGATTTTCACAAGACTAAAAACGCCGCTGCGACGCTGTTCGTTCACCCGAACTCTCACCCGTATGACAGCGATATCGTGATTACAGACGGTGACAGTAGGATCGTCGGTTGGCTCTATAAGAATACGGAAAGAGATGAGTATTACAAAAACCTTGTCAATGCCGGGATATATGTCCTTGACCGTAAAATAGCGGAATATGTTTCCAGAATTCAACGTGGCGGCAAAGAAAAGGTGGATTTGGAAAAGGACGTTATTACGGAACTGCTTGACGGAAAAGCCTACAACATCTACGGCTATCAGAGCAGCGAATACGTCAAGGATTTGGGAACGCCCGAACGGCTTGAAACAGTCACAAAAGATTATTTTAGCGGAATTTGTCAAAAGAGAAATCTTTCAAACAAGCAAAAATGTATTTTCCTTGATCGCGACGGCACGGTGAATAAGTATGTGGGATTTCTCAGAACTGTCGATCAAATGGAGCTTGTGCCGACTGCGGCGGAAGCTGTACGGAAGATAAACGGCTCGGAATACCTTGCAGTAATCATAACAAATCAGCCTGTCATTGCAAGAGGCGAGTGCGGTTTTGAGGAACTCGAACGTATTCACAATAAAATGTATACGCTTCTGGGAAATGAGGGTGCATATCTGGACGGACTTTATTACTGCCCGCATCACCCCGAAAGCGGTTTTGAAGGCGAAGTAAAAGAACTGAAAATTGACTGCGATTGCAGGAAGCCGAAAACAGGACTGCTTAAAAAAGCTGCTGCGGATCTGAATATTGATCTCGGTCAATCGTGGTTTATCGGGGATACATATCAGGACATTCAGACGGGTAAAAACGCAGGTATGAAAACGGTTCTGCTTAGCTCGGGCGATGAAAATAAGACAAATAAATACGACTGTACACCGGATCATATTGCTAAGAATCTGAATGAAGCCGTTGAGATAATATTAAATCAGTAAAGGAGAAGAATTATGCCATACAGCACCATGAATAAAGAAGAACAGAAAAACCTCATCAAGGGTTATTTCGACAAAGAAATCGAAACAATTAAAAAGCTTGACATTGACGCAATCAATGAAGCCGTCAGCGCAATTTGGAGCGCATATGAGCGCGGAGCGACTATTTACATATTCGGCAATGGCGGAAGCGCAGCGACGGCGTCACATTTTGTTTGCGACTTCAACAAGGGAATATCCGAAAATAAGGATAAAAAGTTTAATTTTGTGTGTTTGAGCGATAATGTCCCCACGATGATGGCGATAGCAAACGACGTTTCTTATGATGAAGTTTTCAGATACCAGCTTAATGGCAAGCTTAAGCCTACCGATTTGGTAATCGGGATTTCGGGCTCGGGCAACAGCAAAAATGTTATAAATGCCGTTGAGTATGCAAAGAAAATCGGCGCGCCTGTTATAGGTATTACGGGATATAACGGCGGAAAGCTTAAAGCGTTGGCGGATTATCATATTGATGCGAACATTGACGATATGCAGATTTCTGAGGACTTGCATATGATTTTTGACCATATGATGTATTTCGTGCTGAATTATTAAGGTTAGCTTATGAGAATTGATGAACACAATCCAATCGTAATGTTTTTTATAAGTAGAATAAAACATTATAATCATAAAAAATATTGGTCAAGGCGTTCAGAGGTTATCAATCCCAATTCTAAGGTTCCTAAATTGATAAGACTGATTTGGCTGTATCAAATTAAGAGAAGCGACGCATTCAATAATGCTTCAATGGGAACGGGATTCGGGGGGTCAATATTTGCCAGTCCGCCGATATTACCGCATTTGTTAAACGGAATAATTGTTGCATATAATGCTCAGATAGGTAAGAATTGCACAATTATGCAACAGGTTACTATTGGATTGGACGCAGAAGGGAATGCTCCAATTATAGGTGACAACGTTTTTATTGGAGCTGGAGCAAGAATTATCGGTAAGGTTGTAATAGGCGATAATGCAAAAATTGGTGCGAATGCGGTCGTTGTAAAAGATGTACCGGCAAATACAACCGCAGTTGGGGTGCCGGCAAAAACGAGTTCTGTATAAAAATGATTTGTTAACGCATAAGCTACTTATTATTACATTAAGGCGACAAAGCGCCATATCAAAAAGAGGTTGTTTCGGTCAGTTTTGTTTAAAAAGTCAATCAGCCCTTTTGATTATTATTCATAACGAATGAGAGGCATTAAAGATGCTGAAATGCAAAATTAATAATTTTAGACTTTATTTTTGGGCGTTGGCTTTAATCGGATACTTTTTTCAAAGCTATTATCCGATGCTGTCATGTCTGATAATTCCATGTTTGTTAGGCTATCTATTCATGGAACTGAAAAATCTAAACTTAAAATTAGTAAATGGTTGGGCTCAAGGATACATGTTATATGTGATGCTGCTATCAGTAAGTGCGATAGTCGGCGTTATAAATAATAATTCGCTTTCGTTGCTTTTGAGATTTTTTGCCATATTGATTATTATCCCGATTTCGTCATGTATTCGAGAAGAAAACGCGGAAACTGAATGGAAAATTTTAAAATACTTGTCGATTTTAAAAGCGTTGACCGTAGTAGTATTTTGGGTGATTGTATTTAGAAAGCAAGAGTTTCTGCAATATCGTCATTGGGCAGAAACTATGGGCGTTGGTGATGTGTATATCGTGAACGGACTCCCAAGAATTCAATTAAATGGGACAAGTTTATTTGTTATGGTTTTTGGCATAGAAATTCTAAAAAACAATAAAATAACTTTTACCTCAATAATTATGGTTATTGCTGCTCTAATGGTGGGTAATTCTGCTTATGTTTTGGGAATTACATTATTCGTTTTTTTACTGAGCGGAAATAGTATTTTAAAATGGCTTACCAGTAAAAATTGGCGAATTATGGTGATTATGCCTCTCTTTATAGTTTTAATTATTGCATTTGGGTTTTATTCTGTAAAAACTTGGCAGGCAAAGTCGTCATGGTCCAACCTTATCAGGCTTGGACAGATTGATATATTTTTAAATGTAAACCCAATCAGCGGAAATGGTCTCGGTAATGTAGTAAGTGGATGGAATGTAGACAGATTATACAATGGAAATACATATTTTGAGTTGCAGACATTATATATATACAGCCAGATAGGTTTATTTGCCATTATACTGTTTTATATTTTGACATTTGCACCTTATTTAAAGTGCGATAGAAAAGTAGCGTATTCATATTTGTTTTATTTAATCTTTACGTTCTGGAATCCGTACTGTTTTGACTCTACTCATATTTTCACAATCCTTATGCTGAATTACTTGAGTTTGTCTTTAAGCAATAGGAAAAGCGAATTATCTCATAGTATAAAACAGCAAAGTAGTTTTTAGGAGTATTGCTATGTTTCAAATTATTTCATTAGTAACTGTTTACTTTCCAAATAAAGGTCATGTGTCAAACATCAAGTTGATTGCCAAGCAAAGCGATAAAGTAATCATATGCGATAATAGTTCCGATAGCAACGAGAAATTATTTTCGGAAATCAAAAATGCTAAATACATAGCTAATATGGAAAATTTGGGAATCTCAGGAGCGTTTAATAGGGCTATAGTTAATAATGATATTGATTGGCATAAAGATGACATGTTAGTTTTTTTTGATCAAGATTCTGTTATTCCGAAAAATCATATAGAAAAATTGATACACGAATTTAATGCTTTGACAAAGCAAGGTCATTTGATAGGATGCTTAGGTCCTGTTTATTATAACACTTCCCACAAATCAGTTGAACTTCCAAAGCTGTACGAAACAATCGACAAAGTCAATTTCAGTGTCAGCAGTTTAATGACCTCGTCTATGGTAACGCAATATCATATTATTGAATCTATAGGTTTTTGGAATGATGAGGTTTTTCTTGACTTCGCAGATTGGGATATATGCTGGCGAATGCGTGAAAGAGGATATTTATGTGTTATGTCTTATGCATCAATTTTACAGCATTCAATAGGTGAAGGCGAAAAGAAAATAGGTCCTATTACTTTGAGGGTTGCTAAGCCTATAAGAGAATATTACGAAACACGAGATTGTCAATATCTGCTTAGAAAAAAATATATACCTTTAAAGTATAAAGTTAGATTCCATTTAATATTAACGTTGCGTCCGCTGTTGCATTTGCTGTTTTTAAATAACAAAAAAGAAAGGCTATACTATATTAAGTTGGGCATAAAAGATTATAAAAAGAATGTCCATGGAGCGCTGGATACAGATAAAATGTTTAATAATCTAAGGAGCAAACAATGCAAGGCATAATTCTCGCCGGCGGCAGCGGCACCCGGCTCTACCCGTTGACAATGGTAACCTCGAAGCAGCTGT
>CANRFB010000071.1 GCA_947629785.1 uncultured Clostridia bacterium
ATAGAGTTCAGTAACTGGAACGGTGCGGGCTGTATGGGTTCAAATGATAAGACAACACAGCACCCGACGCAAAAGCCGGTACCGCTGCTTGAATACCTTATCAAGACATACACCAATGAGGGTGAAGTCGTTCTTGACAACTGCATGGGAAGCGGTTCAACCGGTGTCGCCGCAAAAAATCTGCATAGGAAATTTATCGGCATAGAGCTTGACGGGAATTATTTTGAAATAGCCAAAAAACGCATATTAAAAGAGTTGAGAGTGGAGAGCTTCAATAGAGTTGAGAGTAGAGAGTTAAGAGTTGAGATATTGACATAAACTGTTAATTCCCTTTTCTCCTCTTAATGCGCTGCAAAAATAAATTATTAAAATTTTGCTGTTTTCTTTAAATCGAGAGTACAAGGCTGAAAATTTATCTCAACTCTCAACTCTTAACTCTCAACTCTTATAATAGTGAGGTAGAAATATGGTTAATAAAAATCACAAGGGCGAACAGAGGTTCGCCGAAATACGTTCCGTTTCCGATAATGACGGGAAAATGATACTTGAAGGTTATGCCATTGTGTTCAATTCTCCCGCCACTTACAAATACGGGGAGCGGGAATTTACCGAAGTCATTCTTCCCGACGCGCTTACAAACTGCGATATGCACGATGTTCCGCTTCGGTACAACCACAATGACACTTGGCTCATTGCCGCGCGGACACGGAACGGCAGTCTGCAATTAAACACCGATGAACACGGGTTATTTATACGGGCGGAACTTATTGACACTTCCCAGAACCGTGATATTTACAAATGCGTGCAGTCGGGGCTTATCGACAAGATGTCCTTTGCGTTCACCGTTGCTCCCGACGGTGAGGACTGGAAAGAGGACAATAAAAGCGCACTGCGCACTATCAAAGCTATAGAAAGGCTTTACGATGTCAGCATCGTTGACGTGCCTTTTTATGATACAACAAGCGTTTATGCGAGAAATGCGGAGCTGCTGGAGAGCGGGTTCGCAGGCTTGGAGAAGCTTGAACTTGAAAAACGCAGACTACTTCTCAAATACAAGGAGGCTTATTATCATGGGAATCAATGAATTAAGAAAACAGCTTGAAGAACTTTCCGCAAAAAGAAAGTCGCTTATTGACAGCATTGACGGAGCGGCTTCCGCCGAGGCTCTTTCCGCCATAGAACTTGACCTCAGAAAGACGGATATTCAGATCGCGGAACTCCGCGCACGCATTTCCGAAGAGGAACAGAAAGCCGCTGACCCTGCTGTCAGATCAGACAAGGACGATATTCCCGAAACAAGGACAATGCGACCCATCGGAGCGGATATTATCAGAAACAACATTAATATTCCTGATGAACGCGGACAGGCGGACTCAGACATTGAATACAGAAAGGCGTTTATGGACTTTGTGCTCAGGAAAAAGCCCATTCCTGCCGAACTCCGTGCAGGTGAAGTAACCAAGACCACCGATGTTTCCGCTGTTATCCCCACGGTGCTGGTAAACCGCATTATTGAGGAACTTGCCCATTACGGCATGATACTTCCCCTTATAACCCGTACAAACTACAAGGGCGGTGTGAACATTCCCAAGGCGTCCACCCGTCCGAAGGCAACATGGGTTGCGGAAGGCGAAGGCTCAGACAAGCAGAAAAAGACCGTTACCGAATACATAGCTTTCAGCTACTACAAGCTCAGATGCGCTATTGCAATGACTCTTGAAGTCACTGTTGTTACGCTTCCCATATTTGAGGACACTTTCGTCCGTCAGGTAGTGGAGGCTATGCACATTGAACTTGAAAAGTCTATTATAAGCGGTACGGGCACGGGTCAGCCCAAAGGTATTCTTACCGAAACTCCCAACGAGGGACAGAAGCTTGAAACGGACACCATAAATTATCAGCTTATTGTCAATGCGGAGGCGGCTATTCCTGCCCAGTATGACAGCGGCGTTCTCTGGTGCATGACAAAGAAAACGTTCTTTTCATTTGTCGGCATGACGGACGCTAACGGTCAGCCTATTGCAAGAGTTAACGCGGGCATTAACGGACGTCCCGAATATAACATTCTCGGACGTGATGTTGTTATCGCCGCTGACGAATACATGGACAGCTGGTCGGACACCCTCGAGGACGGAAAGGTATTCGCGTTCCTGTACAATTTCAAGGACTACATACTCAATTCCAACCTTGAACTGACAACCAAGTTCTATGAGGACAATGACACGGACGACACCGTTTTCAAGGCTGTTATGCTTGCAGACGGAAAGTGCGCTGACATTAACTCCCTCGTTCAGCTTGCAAAAAAAAACTCGGAGTAATTAACTCCGATCCGATAGCGGTCATTTCCAAGCCGACGGCAACGGAGATTTCCGTAACGGAAATTTCCGCAGCGGCGGCGGTTCCCGAAAAGGCAGTGACAAAAACCGCAAGAAAGCGCAAAGCAGGGGTGAAAACCGATGATAAGCAATGACGACGCTTTGAAAATAATGAAAAGCATAGGTATCACCGACACCGATGAGGACATTGTCTTTCAGGTATGTTCCAAGGCGGCTGTTGTGGTGAATGCTCTTGTTTCGGGCGGGGCGAAGATCGATGAAAGCAATATTTCCGACAATGAACTTTACATTATCGGCATAGGCGTCAACGATCTTCTCAACAACACTGCCGGCAGCACGGGTTTTTCTCCTGCTTTCAATATTCTTGCAACTCAGTTATGCACTCGCGGAAAGGGGCTGACATCTGATGGCTAAAGCACGTTTGCGGTTCGTTCACGCGGTATACATGGTAACAGGGCAGCGGGGCTCCTATGAAAAGCGTAAAATAATGGGCGCTGTGGGAAGCGTTCGCCGTGATGAGTTCTACCTTGCCATGCGTGAGGGCATCAAGCCGAAGATCGTTCTTGATGTACGCCGTTCCGACTACAGGGGCGAGACTCTTGTTGAAGTTCAGGGTTCTATACTCTCGGTATACCGCATTTACGAAAATGAGGAAACCGGAATTACTGAGTTATATTTGATCGACAGAAAAGGCAATCAATAATCGGATCCTTTAAAAAAGAGTTGAGAGTTAAGAGTTGAGAGTTGAGATAAATTTTCAACTTTGTACTCTCGATTTAAAGAAAACAGCAAAATTTTAATAATTTATTTTTGCAGCACATTAAGAGGAGAAAAGGGAATTAACAGTTTATGTCAATATCTCAACTCTTAACTCTCTACTCTCAACTCTATTGAAGCTCTTTAAAGTAAGGTCAAGCCAATCTTATATTTAAAAAAGGCAAGGGGAAAATTATGGAAGTAAAGGTATCCGCGCAAGCGGCTATGCGTGAGGTCATGGACCTTTTCTCAAATTACACTGCCGATGCGTTAAAGAAAATTGAAAAAGTCCAGAAAACGACAGGTAAAGAGCTTGCGGCGGCTATTTCCGCCGATTCCCCACGCCGTGACGGCGACTATAAGCATTATTTTCAGGGCTGGGCTGTAAAGTCGGTCAAAACAGTGCTTTCCGCTAACATTTCCGACATTGAAGCGATAGTTTACAACAAGGACAAGCCGTCTCTGACACATCTGCTTGAATTTTCCCACCCTGCCGGAGCGGATAGGCATAGAGTCAAGGCATCTCCGCACATTGAAAACAATGCCGAAAAATATACCGGAATTTATATTCAGCGCATTATTTCTGCTTTGGAGAAAGGATAATAAAAATGAGGTTAAGTGATGTTTCAAAGCTTATTTCCGATGGAGGAATACACTGCGAATGCTGGAGCATTCCCGATGAGCCGCTGCCTTTCGCTACGGTCGTTAAGCCGCAGAACGGTTTTACGACTTATGCCGATAATGGTATGTACTACACTTCCATGCGGGTCGAATTGTACCTTGCTCTCTACAAGGACGATGAGGACACCGAATACAAGGTGAATTCCATTCTTGAAAATGCGGGTATAAACTATACCTACAAGATGTATTTTACCGAAAAAGAAAACTGTAATATCAAGGTTTACACCTTTGAAGTTAAGGAGGACTAATTTCTATGGCTAACAAAGTTAAATACGGTCTTTGCAATGTTCATTACGCAAAGATAACCAAGTATGACACCGAAGCACAAAAGTACACCTATGACACTCCCAAGCCCCTGCCCGGTGCGGTGAGTCTTTCGCTTGATGCGGAAGGTTCAAGCGATCCGTTCTATGCGGATAACATTGTTTACTTCCAGACCGTTACAAATGCGGGTTACTCGGGCGATTTTGAGCTTGCTATGATCCCAAATGATTTCCGCGTTGACATTCTCGGCGACACCAAGGACGAGACCACCGGCGCGATAATTGAGAACTCCGATGCGATAAGCTCGGAATTTGCGCTGATGTTCCAGTTCGAGGGCGATGTTTCCGCGCGGCGTCATGTACTCTGGAGATGCAAGGCGGATCGTCCGTCCCTCGAGTCCCAGACCAAAGAAGACACCACCACGCCGAACACCGACACTCTTGCACTTACCATTATGGCACGTGAGAACGATCACAACATCAAGTCCTTTATCGACAATGATGAAACAGGTGCGGAAACATACAAAGATTGGTTCACCAAAGTATGGGAACCCACTGTCGCAGAATAATGCTTTAAGAGAGTTGAGAGCCTTTAAAAGAGTTGAGAGCCTTTAAAAGAGTTGAGAGTGGAGAGTTAAGAGTTAAGATGTTGCAGTAACGCTTATATTCTTGGCTTCAATGCTTTTGTAGATGTAACTTTACTTAATGCACGGCAGGCACACGCGGAAGATAACAAAACTTTGCCTGACTGGGTGCAGGCTCAGCCTGCTCTCAACTCTCAACTCTTAACTCTCAAATCTTATAAAAACTCTCTGCTCTCAACTCTCAACTCTGAACAAAAGGAGAAGATCTGAATGGTAAAGATACGGCACGGGCTTTCTATGGCTTATTACCGCCTTGCGGACGGGACTTCCGTTCCCGTTCCCGGAGCGGTGCGGTTAGACCTTGACGGCGTTACACGGGAATTTTCCCCCGAATCCCTCAATCTCCCGCCGGAGCTGTGCAGATATGAAAACATCGGCTACAAGGGGAAATTCACCTGCGCAGGCTTTCCCGCGCGGTTCTTTGTGGATATTTTCGGGTATGAACTCGGGGACGGCATTCTCACCGAAATGCACACGGACGGTTCTCCTGTACCGTTTTCTTTCCTTTGGGAAAACAAAGGCACCGGCGAACGGTTCAAGCTTTTCAAGTGCTTTGCCGGCAAGCCCGCTGTCAATATGCAGACCGATGAACGTTCGGCAAATGTTTCCACCGTCACCGTTCCGCTGTATGCTTTCCCCGACAATGACGGGCATATCCTTTCCCACACCCTGCCGGGGATAACCTCCGAAACCTATAAGGCATGGTTTCAATAAAAGTGTTGAGAGCTTCAATAGAGTTGAGAGTAGAGAGTTGAGAGTTGAGATATTGACATAAACTGTTAATTCCCTTTTCTCCTCATAATGCGCTGCAAAAATAAATTATTAAAATTTTGCTGTTTTCTTTAAATCGAGAGTACAAAGTTGAAAATTTATCTCAACTCTCAACTCTTAACTCTCAACTCTTATAAAAAGCTCTCAACTCTACATAGAAATTGCCGCCTGTCTGCAAAGGAGCAAGCAGACAAGCGGCGAACAAGAAAGAAAACATACGATTTTAGGAGAATAACATTAAATAAACCTTATTTTCATTATATCACACATTTTTATATTTGTCAACACCTCGCGGACAATTGTTTTTGAAGAAAGGACAAAAAGCTTGGAAAAGACCATAAAGATCGACGGGAAAAACGTCGGGTTCAGGATAACAGGCGGAACGCTATGTATTTACAAGCAGCAGTTCCGCAAAGAATATTACGACGATGTTTACGAGCTGGAACTTATACGCAAGCGCGTGGATATTTCCGAAAAGGAAAAGTATCTGCGGAATTATATGATAGGTTTCCGGCTTGTCTGGGCGGCTGCAAAGACTGCCGATCCCTCTATTCCCGATCCCGACACATGGAAAAACAGTTTTAAAAAATTTTCGCTTTCCGAAATACTTCCGCAGATAACAGCGTTATTCGCCCTGCCGGAAAGCGATGATAACACATCTTCGGACGGGGAGCGGTTCACAAGCGAAAGTCTTACCGCTTGCGCTGTTGCCTGCGGACTGTCGTTAAATGACATTTACAATATGCCTATTGACTTCCTGCTGAATACTTTCAAGGAGACCGTCAGCTTAAGGAGCGGAAAGAAACACAAGGACTCCGTTCGGATCGCTACTCAAGCGGATTTTATGAAATTCTAAATTAAGAGTTGAGAGCTTTTAAGAGAGTGGAGTGTGGAGAGTTGAGAGCTTTTAAAAGAGTTGAGAGTGGAGAGTTAAGAGCTTTTAAAAGAGTTGAGAGTTAAGAGTTGAGAGTTGAGATAAATTTTCAACTTTGTACTCTTGAATTAAAGAAAACAGCAAAATTTTAGTAATTAATTCTCGCAGCGCATTAAGCGGAGAAAAGAACACTGACAGTTTATGTCAATATCTCAACTCTTAACTCTCCACTCTTAAATCTACAAAAAAGGGGTTTTGTTATGGCTTCTAAAAAAATTATGGGTATCACCGTTAAGCTGGGGCTTGACGGCAAGGAAATAACCAATAACCTCAAAGAGATCGACAAGGCTGTAAGCAAAAGCAGTTCCGAACTGAAACAGATCGACAAGGCTCTGAAACTCGATCCCGGAAACACCGAACTTTTATCCCAGAAGCAGGAAGTCCTTGCGGACGTTCTCGGAAAAACACGTCAGAAAATGCAGGAGCTTGAACAGGCTCAGGACAAGGCTGCACGCGCGGCGGCGAATTACCCCGATTTTCAGAAAGCATATACCCCCCTTACCGAGTCCCTCGAAAAAGCAAAAAAGGCTGTTGACGATCTTCAGAAGAAAAAAGAGGACATGGACGAAAAACTTGCTTCCGGCAAGATCGACAAGGCGGGCTATGACGGTTACATACAAGAACTTGACGCGGCGAAACAGTCCTTAAAAGATCTGAACGATCAGAAAAAAGCCCTTGACAAGGAAATGTCCGAAAAGGGTTCGCTTTCTCCCGAAGAATACCGGGCTTACCGCCGTGAGCTTGAACAGGTACGCTCTCAGGCGGCGGCTCTGGAGACCCAAGTCGGTCAGCTGGATCAGGCTGCCGGAAAGACTGCGCAGCAGTTCAAACAGGCGGTCGTTTCCACGGAAGAATATCAGCGGGCTTTGCAGAAGTTGGAACAGTCAAGCGGCGAACTCCGTTCCAAAATAGGCGGCGCTCTTGACGATATTCTCAATATTGCAGTGGGGATAGGCGGCGCTCTTGCTTCCGCTGCCGCTGCGGGTGTTACCGCTGCAACAAAAGTCGGTACAAGTTTCGACTCGTCTATGTCGGTGGTAAAGGCGTATTCGGGCGCGACGGCAAACGAATTCAAACAGCTGCGTGACGCGGCTCAGGAAGCCGGAGCGAACACTTCCAAAAGCGCTTCCGAGGCGGCTGACGCGCTTTCGTTCATGTCGCTTGCAGGCTGGGACACGCAGACTTCTCTGAACGGGCTTATGCCCATTCTCCGCGCTTCCGAGGCAGGAAACGTTGACCTTGCACGGACTTCCGATCTTGTTACCGATTCCATGAGCGCAATGGGAGTTTCGGTGGGTGATCTGAAACACTATCTGGACGTTTCCGCGCAGGCACAGAGAAGCTCGAACACTTCCCTTGAACAGCTCCTTGAAGCGTATGTTTCCGCAGGCGGTACTTTTAAAAACTTCAACGTCCGGACCGAAGAAAGCGCGGCTATTTTAGGCGTTCTTGCAAACAGGGGCATTAAAGGAGCGGAAGCGGGCAACGCTCTCAACTCCATTATGATAAACCTTATAGGCGCGTCCAAGGGTGCGGAAAGCGCTCTTGATGAACTTGGGGTCTCCGCTTATGACGATGAGGGGAATTTTATCGGCATGACCGAAACGCTCCGTCTCGTCAATGACGCGCTCAACAATTGCACAAAGCAGCAGAAAGACTTCTTTACCGCAAAATTAGGCGGAAAAACTCAATATGACACGTTACAGGCACTTTTAAGCGGCGTTTCCGAGGAATACGACGGCCTTTACGAAAAATTACAGAACAGCAACGGTGCGCTGGAAGAAACAGCCCGCATTATGCAGGATAATCTCAAAGGCGATGTTACCGCTCTCAGTTCCGCCCTCGAGGGTTTAGGCATAACCGTCAATGACGAATTCACAGAGGCGTGGCGGGAAGCTGTTCAGGCGGCGACTCAGGAAGTTCGCAACCTTAACACTCAGATAGACGGCGGCAGTCTCGGAGACAGCATCAACAGGATAGCTTCCGCTTTCGGAGCGGCTATCGAAAAGATAGCAAAATTCGCGGCGGACAAGGCTATTCCGCAAACAATTGAATTCTTCGGTTGGATAGCGGATCACGGGAACCTGATAATTTCCGTTATAAGCGGCATCGGCGGGGCGTTCATCGCCTGGAAGATAGGCGGGACCGTTCTTGCACTGTATGATTTCAAAAAAGCTGTCGGCGAGGGCATCACCGTTACGCAGGCATTTACAAAAGTACTGAACGCAAACCCGTGGGTACTTTTAGCGACGGCTGTTGCCGCTGCTTCTGCGGCACTTATAACATTTGCTCTGAATTCCGACAAAGCAGGAAAAGCCATAAAAGATGCAAACAAAAGCGTTGAAGACGCGAAAAAAGCCACGGACGACTACATTTCTTCCGCCGATGCGGAAGCTCTGACGGTCGAAAGAAAAATGAAGCAGTATGAAGGACTGCGGGTCATTCAGAACAGGACGGCGGAACAGGAAGAAAAACTGAAAGGGCTTGCGGACGATCTTCAACAGTATATGCCCGACAACATCACGCTTATTGATGAGGAAACAGGCGCGTATGCTTCCCTTGCAGGCGAGATAGACAACGTTGTAAACAACATGAAGAAAAAAGCCTACATCGAGGCTTTCAACAATGAAATTTCCGAAATTGTCAATGCCGAGATCCGGGTCAACAGGGCTGTTGCGGATCAGAGGAAAGAACTTGAACGGCTTACAGACTCGCTTATGGCGCAGGGTGCAAAACTCGGTGATGACGGTTTCCTCGATCTCAGCTATTTTGACGAGCGGCGGGATCAGGGTTTCGAGATACCCATTGACGATTTTCTTGCATACAATGAAGCCGTTTCGGACGTGGCAAGGGCGGACGCGGCTATTGCAGGCTATGAAGCGCAGATAGATGGCATTCAGAAAGAGATAGACGGCGTTTACGAGGGATTCGGCGCAAGTGCGGAGGAATCTTTTGAGACGTCCCTTGACTGGGCGGGGGACAAGGCACAGGAAATTGCAAGGGAAAATGCAGAACGTTCCGCACAGGGAATGAAGGACTATTGTGACAGGCTGAAAGAAGAATCCGACAAGCAGCAGACAAACATGGACAAACTCAATTCCGACATGGAAGAGCTTGATCGGCAGAAGAATATCCACGCTATCGGTGATGATGAATATTGGGCGGAACGGCGGCGGATACTTTCCGAAAATATGGACAGGGAGTCGGAGGTATGGTGGAAATATTACGATGAGACGGAAGAACATTTCAAAGAGCTTTCCGAACAGCAGCGGCAGGCTTATGAACAGCAGATAGAAGATAAGGTAACGGCTTTAAAAGAGCGCAAAGAGACTTCCGAGGACATGACGGACGAAATGTTCTACAATGAGTTTGAGAACATTGTAAACGGTCTTTCCAAAGAAAGTGATCTTTACAAGAAATATAACAAGGAAATTGCCGAGGGACGGCAGCAGCTTACGAAAGAGCTTTCGGAAGAGGCGAAAAAGCAGCAGCAGGAGCAGATAAGTTCCGTTTCCGAAACTATCAAGGGCATTCAATCAGAATATAATTCCAAAATGCAGGACATAGCCGCGGAGCAGGAAAGCTACAAGAACAAGCTCCTCGGGCTGACGGATATTTTCACAAATGACACGCAAAAAGACGAAAACGGGAACATTTCCGGTTCATTTACCCTTGAAAATCTTGACGAGCAGTTAAAGACAATTGAAAAATACGACGACCGTTTACAGAAACTCAAAGACAGGGGTGCAGGTCAGGGACTTTCCGACTACATTATAAGCCTTTCCGCCGACGAGGGCGACATGATGATGCAGTCCCTTGAAAAGATGTCGGACAGTTCCCTAAAAGCCTATTCGGACAAGTACGATAAGCTTATCTCCACTGTAAACAGTCGGGCGCAGAGCCGTTTTCAGCCCGAGATCGACGCTATAAACAACGATTTCTTAGGGAAAATTTACGCGGCGTTCGACTCCCTCCCCGAAGATATGCGCACTATGGCAAAACAAGCCGTTCAGGGGTTTGTTGACGGGTTCACGGGGGACAATACCGATCTGATCGAAGCTGTTTCGGAACAGTGCGATCAGGTCATAAGCACATATCAGAAGAAACTTGATGTGCATTCTCCGTCACGGGTCACGGAAGACTTCGGAGAACGTACCGGAGCGGGTTTTGAAAAAGGTCTTGATAACTTTTCGGGGACTGACGCTGCCGAGGATTTTGCCGACAGTTTCATAAAAGCCATGGCTGACAAGGACAAGGAGCTGTACGATGTTCTGTATAATTCCCTTGCAGGCAATGCGGAAGCTGCTGTTAATGCCATGAACGCCGTGACGGGCGATTCCCTGAAAAATATTTCGGGAACGCTGCCCCTGCCCGACATTACAGGCATAAGCATACCCTCCCCCCGCAGCATAAATGACGGAGCGGAACGGGACAATTCACAAAACACCGCGCTGCTGAATGACATTCTCGAAATACTGAATGTTATCGTTCAGCTGATCAATTCTTTGATAAGCCGCGGAAATGTTATAAACATTGACCTTACGGACGATATAACGGTACAGCTTGACGGTGAACGGCTTGCAAAGGTCGTTACAAATAAACAGATACAGCGCGAAAGAATTTCGGGAGGTGCTAAGTTATGATAAAATTCATTATGAACGGGCTTGATGTGTCGGCTCATGTGGAAAGCGCGGGCATTTCAAAAAGTCCCGTTGAGGGCGGGAACGGGTTCACGGACGTTTCGGGAAATGTTATTTCCGATATTACGGCTGATAAGGAAAGTTTGAAGATCAAGCTCAATTATCTTTCGGCGGAACAGCTTACCAATATAATTTCCGAGCTTGACAAGGCGGAAATTTCAGTTGACTGCAATATTATTCGGAATAGCGATGTGCCTTTCATTTGTGACGGCGGATATAATTCCGCTATGTCATACGCGGGGCGGACTTCCGATACCGACAACATCTGGGAGATGGACTTCACGCTTTCAAGAAATATAAAAAGGGGCGACGGTCTTTAGCACCCCCTATTCATGGGATTTAAAATTCGGTAATTCAAGCATTAATTTGCCTTTCGGGAATATTAAATTCAGGCACCGGATAGGCGGTTTCGGCGAGTCGGGAATTTCCACGGGTCAGCTTGAATTCGATATTTACGACGCTTACGGACATTACAGTGAAGCGCTTCTTGAGGG
>CANRFB010000072.1 GCA_947629785.1 uncultured Clostridia bacterium
CAGTAACATTGACCACATTGAAGAAAACATAACCGCGCTGCATAACAAATACTTTCCCCAAACTTAAAGGAGGCGCAATATGAAGATAATTGATATTTCAAGTCATAATGGAAATGTTGATTTTAAAAAAGTGATTTCACAAAGAATTGACGGGGTCATTATTCGTGCGGGATACGGAAAAATAATTTCACAAAAGGACAAGCTTTTTGATGTAAATTACAAAAACGCAAAAGCAAATAATTTAAATGTCGGCGCTTACTGGTATTCATACGCATCAGATGCAGATGAAGCAAGGCTTGAAGCGCTGACATTTTTAGACGTAATTAAAAATAAAACTTTTGAGCTGCCTTTATATCTTGATATTGAAGAAAATAAACAGGTCAAACTCGGAAAAACAATATGTACGGAAATTGCGGAAGCATTTTGCCAAACGCTTGAAAATGCAGGATATTTCTGCGGGGTATACAGTTTTGACAGCTTTTTCACAACAAACTTGGATAAGTCAATTCCGCAGAAATATTCATTATGGATTGCAAGAACCGATGGCAAAAAGCCGCAAAGCTATGCTGTATATGATATGTGGCAATATTCTTGGAAAGAAAAAATTCCGGAACATACCTGCGATTTTGACATAAGCAAATGTTACAGAAATTTTCCGGAAATAATCAAAAACGCGGGGCTGAACGGTTTTAAAAAGACCGATACATATTCCGTAACCGCGGAAATCAACGGAATTGATTTCCCAAAAGCAGATAAAATCAAAACCGCCTGTCTTGAATTGAGCATGAACGTTAAACAGATAAAGGAGTGAGTTTATGAAAAGCAATTTTTTAAAATGGTTAAAAGCTGCGGGGATCCGAGCGTTGAAAACCGTTGCTCAGACTGCCGCTGCTACCATCGGAACTTCTGCGGTTTTATCTGAAGTCAATTGGAAAATAGTCATTTCCACGGCTTTGGTTGCAGGAATCTTGTCCTTGCTTACAAGTGTTGCAGGCTTGCCGGAGGTGGAGGAATGAATGTTGAAATAATTTCCGCGCTTATCGCGCTTATCGGAACGATCATCGGTTCTTTCGGCGGGATCATAATTTCAAGCAAGCTGTCAAATTACCGCATTGAACAGCTTGAAAAGAAAGTGGAAAAACACAATAATCTTATTGAGCGGGTCTATCTCTTGGAGCAGCATGACGCGGTTTTTGACGAGGAATTAAAAGCCGCTGATCACAGGATAAGCGAGCTGGAAAAAGAATTTTAATAATTAAGCCGTGCAGGACTTCGGATATGCAAGATCCTGCACGGCTTTTTTATATTGACAAATTGTTGACAAGCAGGGCGGAATGTGTTATAATATCATAAAGACTTGAATGGATCGGGTGATGATCTTTGTTCGGCTATGTTAAACCATTTAAACCTCAGCTGAGAATATGCGAATATGAAACATACAGGGCAGTTTACTGCGGTCTTTGCAAGACCCTTGGCAGATGCTACGGGATCACCGCAAGGCTGACCCTCAGCTATGATTTTGCTTTTCTGGGGCTGATGGCTCTCGGCTTGAACGATGCTGACGCCGAAATCTGCAAATGCAGCTGTATTGCCCACCCTTTCAAAAAATCGCCCTGCATGGTCTCGGAAGCAGGTCTGGAATACACAGCCGCTGCCGCTTCGATACTTATTCACCACAAGATAAAGGACGATAAGAACGACAGAAAATTCCTCGGAAAACTCGGTCCGGTGATAATGCTTAAAATTACCGGAAAAGCATATAATAAAGCTAAACGTTCCTACCCGGAACTTGCGGATTACGTTTCGGAACAGATGAAACGTCAGGCAAAGCTTGAAAAGGAAAACTGCAAGTCCATAGACCGTGCCTCCGAGCCGTTTTCAAATATTCTCGGAAAAATTGCCGAGGGACTCAGCGGCGATCAGGACGAACAGCGTATACTCCACAGATTCGGGTATCTGCTGGGGCGGTTCATATATATTGCGGACGCTTTTGACGATGTGGAAAAGGACTTCAAGGCAAACGCTTTCAACCCCCTTTCCAGAGGAAACAAGACCGTCAACGACCTTGACATGGCGGAAGTCCGCACAAAAGCCGAGGACAGTGTAAATTTCACATTGGGCGCTTTGGCGGACTGCTATGTACAATTGGAAATGAAACGCTTCAAGCCTATTATTGACAATATAGTTTACATGGGACTCAAAAACGCATTTTACGATATTATAAACGAAAAAGAAAAACAGGAATCGGGAAAGGAGAACGCTCCTGAATGAAAGACCCTTACAATATTCTCGGAATAATGCCCTCCGCCTCTGATGATGAAATAAGAACAGCTTACAGGACCCTTATCAGGCAGTATTCGGACGATACGGAAAAGATAAACGAACTCACAAACGCATATGATGAAATTATGGACGCAAGGCGCGGAAACCAAGGCGGGAACGGTTTCTCGGAAGTGCGCCGCCTGCTCGGCGATGGAAATTACAATGATGCAGACGCGCTTCTTAAAACCATTCCCGACAAGACCGCGGAATGGTATTTCCTTAACGGAAGCGTCTGCTATGCCCGCGGCTGGCTGAATGACGCGTTTACCAATTTTGAACAGGCGTGCAGAATGGAGCCGTACAATCAGGAGTACAACTCCGCGCTGCGGCATATGCAGAACAGTCAGAAAGGCTATATGCAGGGCGACCCCAACGCCCGACCTTTCGGGAGCGATCAGCCCGGCGGTGTAAGGTGCGGCGTATGCGACATATGCAACGGACTTATCTGCACGGATTGCTGCTGCGAATGTATGGGCGGCGATTTCATTCCGTGCTGCTGACAGGGGGCAGAAATGAAGAAAGTCAGCTATAAAGTTTCCGTGGGCGGGATAGTTTCGTCGTTATGCTTGCTGTTGATGTTCCTGACGGCTGTTTTCCCTTTGCTGAGCATTACGCTGCCGCTTTTTGCGGGGGTTCTTATAACGGTAGTCGCCATAGAAGTCAGCACTTCATGGTCTTTTGTGACATATGCGTCCGTAGCTTTTCTATCTTTTTTTGTCACTCCGGACAAAGAGGCGTGGTTATTTTTCACGTTTCTTTTCGGGTACTATCCCGTGGCAAAATCGTTTTTCGAGAATATGAAAAGCAAGGCGTTTGGCTGGATATGCAAGCTCATCACGTTCAACATATCGGTCATAATAATTTTTTACGTTCTTATGAACATTCTGGGAACGGTGGATCTTTTTGAGGAATTCGGGTTTTACAATGAGTGGCTTATCCCTGCGCTGCTTCTGGCGGGGAATGTTATTTTCCTGCTTTACGACTACACCCTTACATTACTTATAATAAGCTACAAAAAGTGGTTCAGACCCACTTTCCTGCGGAAATTCAAATAACGTCAAGGCGCAGCCTTGACGTCAGAGTTAAGAGTTAAGAGCAGGCTGAGCCTGCACCCTTTCAGGCATTATTTGGTTATCTTCCGCGTGTGCCTGCCGTGAAGCAAAGCAAGGCGAAATCTGCAAAATTTTTCCCGCCTATATAGGCGGGGATTTTGTTTTTCAGAATGTGCTTTACTTTATCTCACAGCAGGCAAAAAGCGGGGAATTACTAAATAAAACCTGAAAGAAAAATCCTATTGACAAAATTCTGAAAATGTGGTACTCTATATATTGTCAGCGTATGACGTTATATCAGGAAAGAAGGAGCATTTTTATGCTGGATATTAAATTTGTCCGCGAGAACCCGGACGTTGTAAAAGAAAATATCAAGAAGAAATTTCAGGACAGCAAACTGCCGCTGGTTGACGAGGTTATCGCCATAGACAGCGAACTCCGCGCCGCCAAGACCGAAGCAGACGAACTCCGCGCAAGCAGGAACAAGACTTCCAAGGAAATAGGCGGGCTTATGGCGCAGGGCAAAAAGGACGAAGCCGAGGAAGCCAAGAAGAAAGTTGCGGAATTTGCCGACCGTCTCGCCGCTCTCGAAGTCAAGGAAACGGAACTCAGCGAGAAGCTTACCAAAATTATGATGACTATCCCGAACATCATTGACCCCTCCGTTCCCATCGGAAAGGACGATTCCGAAAACGTAGAACTGGAGCGTTTCGGCGAACCCATAGTACCCGATTTTGAAGTTCCCTATCACACCGACATTATGGAAAAGCTGAACGGCATTGACCTTGACAGCGCTCGGAAAGTGGCGGGAAACGGCTTCTACTATCTTATGGGGGATATCGCACGTCTGCACAGCGCTGTAATTTCCTATGCCCGTGATTTTATGATAAACAGAGGGTTCACCTACTGCGTGCCGCCGTTTATGATAAGGAGCAACGTTGTCACCGGCGTTATGAGTTTTGCGGAAATGGACGCCATGATGTACAAGATCGAGGGCGAGGACTTATACCTTATAGGAACTTCCGAACACTCCATGATAGGCAAGTATATTGATACCATTATCCCCGAAAAGACTCTGCCCCACACCCTGACAAGCTATTCTCCCTGTTTCAGGAAAGAAAAAGGCGCACACGGCATAGAAGAACGGGGCGTTTACCGCATACACCAGTTTGAAAAGCAGGAAATGATAGTTATCTGCAAGCCCGAGGACAGCATGGAATGGTTCCACAAGCTGTGGAGAAACACCGTTGACCTGTTCCGTTCCATGGATATACCCGTCCGCACCATTGAATGCTGTTCGGGAGACCTTGCCGACCTGAAAGTCAAGTCCTACGATGTTGAGGCATGGTCGCCCCGCCAGAAGAAATATTTCGAGGTGGGAAGCTGTTCCAACCTTGGCGACGCGCAGGCGCGCCGTCTGAAGATCCGTGTAAACGGCGAGGACGGAAAGAAATATTTCGCCCACACGCTGAATAACACTGTTGTTGCTCCGCCGAGAATGTTAATAGCTTTTGTTGAAAACAATCTCTGCGCGGATGGTTCGGTAAAGATCCCCGAAGTTCTCCGTCCGTACATGGGAGGACTGGAAAAAATCGTTCCCAATAAATAAAGCTGAAACAGGCTTTATAATGTGTAATTATAGAGTAGAGGGTTAAGAGTTGAGAGTTGAGATAAAGCGGAAACGCTTATATCTTAACTCTCAACTCTTAACTTTCAAATCTACTAAAATTCCCCTTGATTTCTTTGCAGATTTGTGGTAAAATGTAGATAACAGTTAAGAAAGCGGTGATACCGATGTCAATAATCATAAAAACCAAGGAACAACAGCATCAGGAAGATCTGATACGTCTGGCAAACTTCCGCCCTATTGATGATGATTTCATGCGGGTTCTGTTAAAGGACGATTTACCCCTTGCGCAGGAGATACTCCGTATTATTTTGCAGAAAGACGACTTGGTTCTTCTTTCCGAACAAACTCAATACGATATGAAACGTCTTGCAGGAGCAAGATCACTGTGTCTGGACGTTTACGCCACCGACAGCAATGGAGTAAAGTACGACATAGAAGTCCAGAAAGCCGACTACGGCGCAGCACCAAAGCGAGCAAGGTATCATTCCTCTGCCATGGATATTGAAAACCTTAAAGCAGGACAGGAATTTGAGGAACTTCCCGTTACATACACTATTTTCATCACCGAAAACGACGTGTTCGGCGGAAACAAAGAGGTTTATCGCATTGAGCGAATAAATGTTGATATGAAAATCCCCTTTGAAGATGATGAACATATATTGTATGTAAACGGAGCGTTTAAAGGCGATACGGAAATCGGAAGATTAATGCAGGACTTTATGTGCAGCAACGCTGCCGATATGCACAATGAACGTCTTGCGGAGAAAACAAGATATTTGAAAGAAACACCGAAAGGAGAATCCGAAATGTGTAAAGTTATGGAAGATGCTATGAATGAAGCAGCAAAAACGGCTGAGATGATAAAAGCTTATAATGTTGCTAAAAATATGTTGAAAAGAGGAAAGCTGACTTTTGACGAGATTGCAGAAGACAGTGGTTTAACTCTTGAAGAAGTTACAGAGGTAGCAAGAGAGAACAACTTAATGCCTGCCGTGCATTAAGTAAAGTACAATTTGCAAATTAATATCCCCACAAGATTTATATTCTTGTGGGGATAATTTTTGTATGTCCGCATAAATGTAATTCAAGAACAGGCTTCTATAACGTTAATTATCTGCTGTAATACAAATTTAAAATTGTTTTTCCTTTTTTATATGCCATGCGGACGGTTTGTGCTGTTCCGCTGCGTGATGAATTTCTGTTAAAATAGCAAACGCAGATATTTCCCGAGTCCACCAGACGGGTATTGCGCATTTTCATACAATCTTTACTATATATTTCCGAAACTATTTCAGTACTGTCAGCGGCACTTAAAATATGAGCATATTCTTTTTTATTTTCATCATTCCATAATTGGGTTTGAATTTCAGGCGGACAAGGTAATATAATATGTAATTTGATTTGCGGATATTGCTTTTTCATGTTAAGAAGTTCCGACTCGCAAAACATATCCCAGCCTATTGCGCCGCCGGCATAAAAATCGGTTACGCCGCTTTCAATTAAAATAAGCAGTATATCCCTTAAAAGTTCTTGCACGTTTTCCCTATTTTTGCTAAATGACCTATGACCCGTAAAAAAAACAAGTTTGATTTGGCATATCAATTTCCTCTGTTTAAAAATTTATTAGATATACAGTATATCTATTTAATACATTATACCATGATTTTAAGATAAAATAAATATACAATATATCTAAAAATGGGGAAGAAAAATGTCTGTAAGAAGTGTATCTATACGAATCGAGCAGGAAATGCTTGATAAACTCACATATATTGCCGATTATGAGGGGCGTTCCATAAACAGTCATGTGCTTGTGCTTATCCGCGACAATATCAAAAAATTTGAAAAGGAAAACGGTGAGATAATCGGCAGCACTGCTCCCGCTGAAAACGTCAAGCCGCCAAGAAAACAACAAGGCTAAAGCCTTGACCCATTCAGCAAGGCTGAGCCTTGACCCTTTCAGGTGTTATTTTGTTATCTTCCGAATGTGCCTGCCGTGAGGGCAGGCTGAGCCTGCACGCTTTCAGGCAAAGTTTAGTGATTTCCAAATTAATGCCTGCCGTGAGGTAAAGTAAAGCGCAATCTGTAAATTATTATCCCCACAAGGTCGGTGATTTTGTGGGGATATTTTTGTATGAATCAATTTTTTGTAAAAAAATCCTCACAAGACCGGTACTCTTGTGAGGATCAATTGTATGTCCGCATGAACATACTACCTTTCGTGGTTGTTATTATTATAGCATAATAATATTGTTTTGTCAATGATTTTAAAAAATAATTTTCTTTTTCCTCGTATAAAGCTGTCAAGGCTCAGCCTTGGTGGCTGCCCTTATGAAATCCGCAAAAAGTTTCTGCGGCTTGTTGGGGCGGGATTTGAATTCAGGGTGGAACTGCACGCCTACAAACCATGGGTGGTCTTTCAGTTCCACTATCTCCACAAGCCTTTCGTCCGGAGAAATTCCCGCAATTGTAAGTCCCGCTTCCTGAAGGTGGGTGCGGAACGCATTGTTGAATTCCCAGCGGTGGCGGTGTCTTTCATAAATAAGCGGCTCGCCGTATACCCGCGAACATATCGTTCCCTCGGTTATCTTGCAGGGGTAAAGTCCCAGACGCATGGTTCCGCCCTTTTCGGTAATGGTTTTCTGATCCTCCATAATGTCAATTACAGGGTATTGTGTTTCTCCGAATTCCGTGGAATTGGCTCCGTCCAATCCTGCAACGTTCCTTGCAAATTCTACTACAGACATCTGCATTCCGAGGCATATGCCGAAAAACGGCACTTTATTTTCTCTTGCATATCTGATGGATTCTATCATGCCCTCAATTCCTCTGTCTCCGAAACCGCCCGGAACGATTATTCCGTCACAGTCCGAAAGCATTTCCGCGGCATTTTCCCGGGTGACTTCCTCGGAATTTATCCACTTTATCTCAACTTCCGCGCCGTTTATTATCCCGCCGTGGCGAAGCGCTTCCGCTACGGAAAGATACGCATCGTGGAGAACTACATATTTTCCCACAAGCCCGATGGTAACTTTCTTGGAAGCCGACTTAGCACGGTCGACCATTTCTTTCCATTCCGTCAGGTCGGGAACGCGCTTTTCAAGTCCCAGATGGTGGCAGACAACGTCCGCAAGACCCTCTTTTTCCAGCCATAGCGGAACTTCATAAAGAGAGGGCGCGGTGAGGTTCTGGATAACGTCCTCACTTCTGACGTTGCAGAAAAGGGCTATCTTCTTCCGCATTTCATCGGGAATTTCCTTTTCGGAGCGGCAGACGATAACGGTGGGCTGTATTCCTATGGAAAGCAGTTCCTTTGTGGAATGCTGCGTGGGCTTGGACTTGAGTTCTTCCGAACCCGCTATGTACGGAACAAGAGTGACGTGGATATACATGGCGTTTTCCCGTCCCACTTCGGTGACAACCTGACGGATAGCTTCGAGGAACGGTGTGGATTCGATGTCGCCGACAGTTCCGCCTATTTCGGTAATAACTATATCGGTGTTGGCTTCTTTTCCCACGCGGTAAACACGTTCTTTTATCTCGTTGGTGATATGCGGAACGACTTGGACTGTTCCGCCCAGATAGTCGCCGCGGCGTTCCTTATTGAGAACGGTCCAGTAAATTTTTCCCGTGGTGACGTTGGAATTTACAGACAGATTCTCGTCAATGAACCGCTCGTAATGACCGAGGTCGAGGTCAGTCTCCGCGCCGTCATCGGTAACGAACACCTCGCCGTGCTGATATGGGGACATAGTTCCGGGGTCAAGGTTTATATAGGGGTCAAACTTCTGGATAGTCACGCGGTAGCCTCTGGCTTTCAGCAGACGTCCGAGAGACGCGGCGGTGATGCCTTTGCCCAGACCGGACACAACTCCTCCCGTTACAAAAATATACTTGATAGGCATAATAATTTCCTCCGTAAGACACTAAATACATACATACTCTTATTATACCTTTTTATCCTCAAAAAAGCAAGCGTATTTTTATATTTCAGCAAAATTTACAAATACGGCCGCGGAAACGGCTGTTCTGTCTTTATTATCCCGAACATACTATTCAGCAGCAGGAAGTTCTGGGGGAACGGGCGCATAATGTTCCAGTAACCGCAGCCGCGTATGCCCTTTTCCGAAGTCAGCAGGAATTTTTCCCGCAGGCTGCGGACGTCCTCGAACCAAACAACGTGTTCCGCTCCCGAAAAGTCGGTATAGTGAAAATAGGGGCTTTGGGAATAGCTGTCAAAAAGTATCTCGCTGCCCGTTTCCGCGGCAAGGCGAACGGCGCCGATATTTCCCAGAGTAACGGCTTTGGTTTCCCCCTGACGGTAGGGAAGCTTCCAGTCATAGCCGTAGTTCGGTATTCCCAGAAAGACTTTATCCGCGGGGATTTCCGTAAGGGCATATTCCAGAACGCGGCGGACATTCGGCAGAGGCGCTACCGCCATTGGCGGACCGTAGGTATAGCCCCATTCATAGGTCATAAGGAAAACCATATCCGCCGCCGAACCAAGCAGTTCATAATCATGGGCTTCGTAAAGCGTTCCCTGCTGGTAGGGCGAAGTTTTCGGCGCAAGGTCAACATGGACTTTCAGTCCGTATTCTTCAAGGCGGCTGCGGGCGTTTTCCGCAAATGCCGCAAAGGCTTCACGATATTCGGCGGGAATATATTCCATGTCAATGTCCAGACCCTGCGCGCCTTTTTCAAGAATGACTTCCGTAAAATTCCCGATGACCGTTTCCTGAAATTCCGCGTTCCCGAAAAGCTTCTCAAACTTTTCCGTTCCGAAAGTCCCGTCGGCGTTTATTCCAGAAAGGCTTAACAGGACTGCCGTTCCGTAATCGTGGGCGGTGCGGATAATTTCGCTGTCGTCAACGGTTATAATTTCCCCGCTTTCGGTAAATCCGTACCCGAAAATTATCAGATATGTCAGATACGGCAAAGCCGATTTCAGAACGCTGCCGTTTATATGGCTGTAGGCAAACCCGCTGACCTCTTTTTCTGAAATTTTCCCGCCGCGGAAAGATATTACTATCTGCGTGCCCTCTGGAATATATTCCGCTCCGATAAGCGTGGGGTTATTTCTGTAAAGTTCCATAACGTCCGTGCCGTACATACGCGCCGCGGAATAAAGCGTTTCTCCCGCTCTGAAAGTATGCACTGTTTCGGGAAAAAGTATCAGCAGCGCCTGTCCCGCCGCAAGTGCCCTGTCTGCGGAAAGTCCGTTGTCCGAAATTATCCTCTGCGCCGACACGCCGAAACGTTCCGCTATGGAATACACCGTATCTCCCCCGCGGACAATGTAAATTTCCATATTATCACCTTAAATCAAGAACTGCGGGCGGGGAAATTTCCCCGCCCGATTTATTATCCGACGCTTCCGCCGCTGTTGGGCAGGATATTATAGTTCCTGTTGGGGCGCTGATTTGGATAATAGAAATACACGAACTTTATGGAGAAAATATCGCATATTATAAAATTCTGATTATCGTCGTCATAAAGCGTAACGTAACTTGTTCCCACAAAGAAAAGAATTCCCTGCTTCCTCTGCATTCGCTCCGTGCCGATAAGGAATTCTATCACCACATACTCGCCGATATTGTCCGCAAGTATTTTCTGCATTGAACCTATCATTTCCTCGGAATTGAAAGTCTGCTGCACGGGCGTGGAAAATTCGCTCCTTGTCCTGTTCCGCTCGATCAATTCCTGAATGTCGGGCAGGTCGGCGTTCATGCTGTTCATATTTCCGTTCATGTTATTCTGACCGTTCATATTATTCATTCCGTTCATGCTGTTCATGCCGTTCATATTCCTGTTTCTTTGCTGATTTACCGGTCTGTCGTAATTGCCGTTCATAAAAAAACATTCCTTTCGTGAAAAATTTCTGCTATGTTTCCGCATAGGCGGCGGTGGGGTTATAGAAACAATGGTCGCCTATGCGTATGACGAATTCTCCTACCTGCGACGGAAAATACTGCCGACAGGTGGGGCTGAACGGATTGAAATACCAAAGTGCAAAGCCGAGGTTTGAAAGGCGGTTCCCCGCTATTGCCCAGTTTGCAATATCGTAATGCACTTGGTCGGGGCGCATATTATAAATGGTCTGCGGATTATACTGCCCGCCCACTGTTTCGCGGACGCAGTCAAACTGCCCCGGCTGATAAATTATGGCGCGTATGGTTTTTTCAAGTCTGCCGTATTCGCCGTAGGTGATATGCACCCTGTTCATAACAACGCTTGCAACGGCTTTCATTCCGTTTTCGCCTTCGCCGCCCGCCTCGCATTTTATTATTCTTGCAAGTATTTCCAAATCAGAAAAAGCCACCGGAAATTTCCCTCCTTGCCTGTTTCATAATTAAATTAAATTCCGTTTGCTAATATTTATGCCGGAAAATTTCCCGTTTTGCCTGTCCCCT
>CANRFB010000073.1 GCA_947629785.1 uncultured Clostridia bacterium
TTTTATCCGCAATTTTTTCAAGCAACAATTCAATTTGATTTACCGGCATTTCTTCACCTCATTGACTTGACAAAATTAATCAACACAAAAGTAGCTTTTAAGACCACAATATTTTTCTTTTAATTTTATAAATAAGTTTTATTATTGGATTCTTATATGTCTTATTTGGGAAAATGCCATTGCTGGTACAATAATTATACAGTTCTTCTTTTATTTCTTTAGTTCCTTTGCCTTCTTTGTGATTTTCAAATATCATCTTCATATATTTTTTTAAACATACTTTTAAGGTGTACAGAAAAGTATTTGTTTGAATATATTTTTGAATATCATCACATATATTTAAAATACAGTTAGGGATTATGTAAAATTTATCAGGAATAGTCTCTGATTCACAGCTTAATTTTCGCTTCTGGAAGTGTGCTATTAAAAATTCCTTTTTTTCACCTTTTTCATTATATCCGTAAAGCTTACCATTATTCCATTCAAAAGACCATTTCCCATTTTTATTAACAATTGATAGATATTTATACTTTGTACTTATATCAGCATAAAAATCTTCTAAAGAATAAACCTTTACGCCCGCCTGATGATACCTTACATTCATGCCAACTAATTCATCAAAATACCAACAATATTCTGTAGAGTAGGCAACCTCAAGAGTAAGCGGATGATTAAATCCTTTAATTTCAAAAAAAGGCATATTTCTTAATTCGGGTGTATTTTTGATTATTCTGAATGGACTTGTACTTCCTATTACTTCTGCTCCTTTTTCTATATAAGGCATAACAAATTTCATAATATCGCCATAGAATATATCAAATTCTGTTGAGCCCCAATAATCGTAATCTTTAATAATATCATAAAAAATGATTCCAAAAAAGATCCTATACTCTCCTGTTTTATAATACCCCTTACAGATTGGAAAGTTGAGAATACTCTGAAGTTTATCCCAAAATTCTTCAGCTGTCATGAATATATAATGAATATTATCATATTTTTTGTAACAACTTACATCTAAATTTGTTGGAATGAAGAAATCAACGTCTTTATTAGCAGCAACTGTTTTTTGCCAATATTCATAGTAATTCGGTAATCCTCCGCCGGGTCCAGCAAAATATGGAGCAAACATTGCAATTTTCATAACATATACCTCCATTATCATTTAAAAATCTCATTAAATTTAGTCAGTGCTGCCGCAATTACCTGATCCATGTCATAATACTTGTATTCTCCCAGACGTCCGCCGAAAATAACGTTCTTCTCCTGTTCCGCAAGCTTTTTGTATTCCTCATAAAGTGTGGAATTTTTTTCGTCATTTACCGGATAATATGGTTCGTCGCCCGGTTTCCATTCGGAAGAATATTCACGGCTTATGACTGTTTTGGGAAGATCATTTCCGTTTTCGTCCTTGCCGAATTCAAACCATTTGTGTTCGATAATTCTCGTCCACGGCGTTTCACGGTCGGTATAGTTTATCGCTGCATTTCCCTGAAAGTTAGGCTTATCCAGAATTTCCGTTTCAAAGCGTACAGAACGGTATTCCAGCGCTCCTAATTTGTAATCAAAATAAGCATCAATCGGTCCGGTATAAACAATTTTTTCTGCAAGTTTGTCAAACTCTGATTTATTTTTCAGATAATCCACATTCAATTGCACTTCTATTCCGTCAAGCAGATTTTCAATAAGTTTTGTATATCCGCCGATGGGAATCCCCTGATAAAGCGCATTAAAATAATTATTATCAAAGGTCAGCCGAACAGGCAGACGCTTGATAATAAACGCAGGAAGCTCCTTGCAGTCACGTCCCCACTGCTTTTCAGTGTAACCTTTTACAAGCTTTTCGTAAATGTCACGTCCTACAAGAGAAATTGCCTGCTCTTCAAGATTTTCAGGCTTGCCGGTAATTTCTTTTCGCTGTTCTTCGATTTTGGCAGCAGCTTCTTCCGGAGTAACAACGCCCCACATTTTATTGAATGTGTACATATTAAAAGGCATTGAATATAATTCACCTTTGTAATTTGCTACCGGAGAATTAGTAAAGCAATTAAATTCCGCAAAACGATTTACATATTCCCACACGGTCTTATTATTTGTATGAAAAATATGCGCGCCGTATTTATGTACATTTATACCTTCAATTTTTTCTGTGTAAACATTTCCGCCTATGTGCAGACGTTTGTCAATTACAAGAACATTTTTTCCTACTGATTTTGCTTCGTGCGCAAATACGGAACCGTATAAGCCGGAACCGATTATTAGATAATCATATTTCATAGTTTTCTTGTATGATATAGTTAATCCTAAATCATACGACTCCTTATATAATAGATTAATGGATAATTTAAAGAGAACCCATATAAAAACTCTTGCTTATCGCACAGAAATGTGAGATTATAAATCATTACAGTCAAAAGGCGTTGTATTTCTCCTTGAAGTATGGCTTTCTTAAAAAGAGCAGCATTCCTTTCTAAGAAAGCGATCATGTATTATATCATCACAATTAATTGTTTAAATATAATCTATTAAAATTTTACCTTATACCTGCCAATTGGTATCCTGAAAAAAACGCTTGATCGCTCCACAAATAATCCCATTTACCAAAGCGACCGATCGGATATATACCGTTTGTCTCGAGCCACTTTATTATGCTGTCTGCCTTTTGGCGCGTATCTTTATGAAAAATAATATTTCCATATTTAACAGTTCTGAAATTTCTTGCAATTATGTCACTTTCATCAGCAAGTTTCATTTTTTTTAGAGCATAAATGCTATTTCTGATACATTTTTCTGAATCAAACGGCTCACTACTATTGCTGCGATATATTTCAAATTGTATAGATGAACAGCCTTCCGGAGCATTTTCAGATGATTTAAGTGAAGGCAGGTAAGCTCTTGCAGCTAAAATATCGGTATCATAAATATAAAACCAGATATCTTTGCAATCAATAATTCTTTTGAATCCAAAAGACACTAAAGCAATACTTGTATATGCAAGACTTTCTGAATTTTTCAATATATCCGCAGGTGCGTTTTCAATAGATTTAATTAGAGTCGGCAATGGAATGGAAGACATGACTTTATCAAATTTAATTTGCTGTCCACTTGTAAAATTGATCGTTTTATCCAACAAATTTATGTTTTTTACTTTGAACCCATAATGGATCTTATCTGCATTTTCAGCTTCATTTATAATACTGTCAATATATCTGCGATAACCTCCTTTTTGCGGATAGCGCATCTCTTTGGCATAATATGTATTAGGTGTTTTGTCTGTATAACTTCCATACAGAATTTCATCAATATTTGGCCTGTAGAATCTGTTTCCAACCCAACAAGTATCCATTTTTTCTAAATCAGTACACCAATATTTTTTATTATACGGTTCAAAAAGCTCATCATATAAATATTTCCCATATTGAAAAAGAAGCCATTCCTTAAAATTCTGAGGTTCGTCTTTCTGATTACGACCTATAAAATCTTTTAACGCATTTACTTTAAATTCAACTGTCATTGGAAACAGATTATTTTGCGCCGGATGCTGGATCCACATATTTTTAAACCAACTGTGTGGTACTGGATTGTATATGTTCTGCTGTACTTTTGAAAATACTTCTTTTACAATAGGGTCCTCAGTAAATGAAAGATGCACTGCTTTATCAAAATAAAATGTTCTATTATCGTCAGATCTTGCAAAAAATCGTCCGCAAAGTCCGCCTGCCTGATCCTCCATTTCAAATACTTCAAATGAATTGTCACGGTAAAATGCGCCCATTCCCGCCATTCCTGCACCAAGAATCACATTCATACTATTTTTCACTCCCTGAAGTTATTATGTATTAGCAGAACCACATAAGTTACTCCTTTTTAATAATTCATTATATTGTGCAAAAGACATAAGGTGTTTATCTTTTTCTGATATGATCAGATTTTGTAATCCGCCTATTTTTTCAAGATGCCAATCAACTGCGATATCCGGATCGTTCCACATTATTCCGTCATCAAATTCACCATAGAATTTTTCTCCACATTTATAGGAAACTATACTGTTTTCAAGAACCAGATAACCGTGTGCACAGCCCCCGGGGACAAGAATTTCGTTGTGCTTTTCTCCTATCAGATCGAATGAAAGCCACTTTTTGAATGCGGGACTGTTCGGACGAAGATCGACGACCACATCATAAACATGACCGTATATGCACCTGACCAGTTTGGGCTGCTGCTTTTCCCTCTGAAAATGCAGAGCACGGATAACGCCCTTGTACGAAGTAGTGTAAAACACTTCAGCAAGATCGTGATCTATTCCGTTTACCTCAAAAATTTCTTTTGAATAATCCTTAGTAAAGCACCCGCGGATATCGTCCGCGTTAAACGGCGTTATTTCAATAAGTCCCGGAATTTTGGTGTTATTAAATTCCCATTTTTGATTCATTGATTATCACTCTCCAACGCTTTCAGCCATTCCATAGTTCGGTTCACTCCATCCGAAAAAGATATTTTGGCTTTAAAGCCGGTATCTTTTTCGGTCAATGAACAATCAAATTCTTTAAGTGGTATATTTACACCCGCAAACGGAACATCTCCGAATATAAATTCTCTTTCCGATGCAAGAGTTTGTTTTATTTCAAGAATAAATTCTCTGAGAGGTTTTGCATTTGAACTTCCTATGAGATAATGACAGAAAGGTTTGCCATTTTCACCTATAAGTCTGAATGCTCTTGCTACATCGTCTATGTATACAAAATCGTAATTCTGAGTACCGCTTGTAAATTGCAGCGGTTCACCAGAAATTATTTTTCTTAATGTTGAATTTATAAATCTTGGTGACATCTCACCTGCACCGTAAGCATTTGTGATCTCAGTCCATACAAGGTCAATTCCAATATTCGCCGCAACAGACATACACATCGTATGCGCCACGAGTTTTCCACTGCCATAAATATATCCTAAACCCGGTTTATTTTCCTGTCTGTATGCTGCGGAAATAGTTTCATGCTCCATTATTGAACCAGCGCAGACAAATTTTTTACAATTCATTTCCTTAGCTGCGCGCAAACATTCAATAGTCCATTTTGCGTTGTCAAGCTGCAATTCAGCGTTTGCCCTTGCCACGCCCGCTGAACCTGCCCAAGCAAAATGATAAAAAACATCAATATCTCTGTCATTAATTATTTGGGAAAGTTCTGAACTGTCCGACAATTCGTGCGGTACAAATTTTACATTTTTCGGGATATTATTATTACAGCCGTCTCTGTCAAGAGCGATAACTTCAATATTTTCTTTAAGAAGTTCGCGTACCAAAGCACTCCCTACAAATCCGTTGGCGCCTGTAACCAAAGCTTTTTTCATAATGCACCTCCGAAATATTCTGTTATTTGTTTTTCCATTACTTCAACAACATTTCCGTCGTTATAGAAAACTTTGCTCCATTCTACAGTTTTTTCCACAGCTTTGGAAATGTGCCAGCACGGCTTCCAGCCGAAAACAGCTCGTATTTTACTGCAATCGAGTTTTAAGAAATTTGCTTCATGTGGGGCATTATCCTCAGAAATATTTTTCCATGAGGAATTTTCTCCCCAGTGTTTGCAGAATAATTCAACCAGTTCTCCTGTCTGAACACAGTCACATTCGTCCGGACCTACATTGTAAAAGCCGGAATATTTTTTATTTTCATACTGCTTTTTTGCGATAAGAAGATACGCCGATAACGGTTCAAGAACGTGCTGATAAGGTCTTGTGGAATACGGATTCCGTACGATTATTTCTTTATTTTCCGATATCGCTCTTACGCAGTCGGGAATTATCCTGTCGCTTGCAAAATCTCCTCCACCGATAACGTTTCCCGCTCTTGCTGTGGAGACTGCCGTTTTCCCGTCCGCAAAAAAACTGTTTATATAGCTGTGCGTAACAAGTTCAGAACAAGATTTTGAATTTGAATAGGGATCAAAACCGTCAAGAGGCTCATCCTCACGGTATCCCCAGCACCATTCATTATTTTTATATACCTTGTCGGTTGTAACATTCAAAACGCTTTTTACACAAGGATTTAACCGTACACATTCAAGCAGATTGACCGTTCCCATAACATTTGTTTCATATGTATAGCGTGGGTCTTTGTAGCTTTCACGGACGATTGGCTGTGCTGCAAGATGAAAAACAATTTCCGGCTGCGCTTCCGCAAAAACTGCTTTCAGCTTTTTAAAATCGCGAATATCCGCAATAACGCTTTTCATTTTGTTTTCCAGTCCGGAAATATCAAATAAATTTGGTTTTGTCGGCGGTTCAAGGCTGTAACCAGTTACATTTGCACCAGCATTTACAAGAATTTTGCATAGCCATGTGCCTTTGAAACCGGTATGTCCCGTTACAAGAACGCGTTTATTTTTATAAAATGACAGATCCATTTAATCCTCCCAAACTTTCCACGGCGCGTGACCGGATGCCCAAAGTTCTTCAAGCTTGTCCTTTTCACGCTTTGTGTCCATGCACTGCCAGAAACCTTTATGAACATATCCGGCTAATTGATTATCTGCAACAAGATCATTTAAAGGTTCTCTTTCAAAAATAGAATTATCTCCGTCTATGTAGTCAAATATTTGGGGTTCAAATACCATAAAACCTATATTGATAAGATCGCCGTCAAAATCAGATTTTTCACGGAAAGCTGTTATACTGCCGTCTGCTCCGATATCAACGACACCCTTGCTTTGTCCGAAATTGTACATTGACATAGTCCCGATCTTACCATGTTTACGGTGAAATTTTAAAAGTTCGGTAATATTGATATCCCCGACAGCATCACCATATGTAAGCATAAATGTTTCGTCGCCAACATAATCTTTGACACGTTTTATGCGTCCGCCTGTCATAGTGTTAAGCCCCGTGTCAACGACTGTTACTTTCCATGGCTCTGCTTTTTTATTATGAACGATCATTTCGTTGCCGTTAGTAAAATCAAAGGTTATATCAGAAGTATGAATAAAATAATTTGCAAACCATTCTTTTATGATGTGCTGTTTATAACCTGCGCAGATAATGAATTCATTTATCCCGTATGCAGAATAACCTTTCATTATGTGCCACAGAATAGGCATTTCGCCGATCTCTATCATCGGTTTTGGTTTAAAGGCGGATTCTTCGGATATGCGCGTGCCGAAGCCGCCGGATAATATTAATGTTTTCATTATTTCTAATTTCCTTTCCCATATCTTAAAACCATATACATTATTTCAGCCCAGTAAAATCCGTGTTTAAGCAGGAATGACCTTATTTTGTAAAATGGAACTGCTGTTTTATGAATCCTGGATCTCATTTCTTTAGTTGCCTGCAAAGAACAAATTTTTTTCAGATATTCTATTTCATCATTAAAACTTAAACTCGTTTTATAGTATCTTCCATAATATCCAACCAAACCAAATATTACACGAGCATTAAATCTGCTCCTTGCCAGAAACAATTTGTGATCTTTATCCTCTATATCTTTGCATTCTTCAGCAAATCTTTTTAATATATATTCCATTTCGCTGATCCTATTTTTATTTAATTGTTTTGAACGTATTGTGCTATTCTCTGACATAAAATTGTGATAAACAGTTTGTTTTGTATATACAAATCTTTCTGTTTCTTTTAATACTCTGAAATTAAACAGGTAATCTGACCATATCCAAGCATCTTTTTCATAATTAATTCTTGCATTTATAACCATACTTGTCCGATAAAGTTTTGACCACGCCGCACCGATCTCTGTCAGATAGTAGCCGAGATATTCGTTGCTTTTATGGTCTAACAATTGAGGCAATAACTTTTTTACTTCTTTTCCATTAAAAATGATTTTACTTTCAATCGGTCGATTATTTATTTTATTTTTGCCGTCTCCATATACATAATCGTTTGTACACATAGCAATGTCAGCATTTTCCAATGTAATTTCATTATATAGAACTTCAATATAATTATTATCTGCATAATCGTCAGCATCAAAAATAGTAAAATATTCTGTTTTAACATTATCTATGCCTATTGCTTCTCCACCTGCGGGACCTATATTTTTCTTAAGTGATATTAAACGTATTCTGTTATCTTTGCTCATATATTCCTTTATTATATCAGAACTATTGTCTGTAGATCCGTTATCAATAATAAGAATATCAATATCGGAAAACGTCTGGTCAATAATCGAATCAAGGCATTTTGCAAGCCATGGAGCCTTATTATATACAGATATCACAACACTTACTTTTGACATATAATTATCTCCTTTTTTAATAAAACCACTAACTTACGAGCCGCTTAAATTTTTGACCGCTAATTTAAGGCAGCATTATTTTAATATATAAATTCATCTCCCAATCTTAGATTTTATCATTTTTAAAATAAGCATAACTGAATTATCTTTCAAAACGGTTAAAAGCATAATATAGAACACAGCTCCTGACACGACTTGGATCAATAGCAACAATATTGGCGTACATTTTATTACAGCTCCGATCCATAAACATAAAATACACATAAGTACACCCGCAATAAGCTTTTTGTATAGCTGACGCCATATTCCCATATACTTCACCTTGCTTTTGCAGGATACAGCATATAGGATCGCGATCACGCCTTCTGCTATCAATGAAGCAGCTACAGCACCATTTGCTTTAAATAGGATTATCATAGGTGCATTGACAAAAATATTAACTATTGAGCCGATTATAGTGAGTTTGGAACCATCAAGAATATTGCCGCTTGGAACATAATAATGACTGCCAAAACAGGTGCTGATGCATATAAATATCAAAATCGGCGACATAAGCCTTAAAAGCGGTATTACCGGTTCATATTCAAATCCAAAAAACAACGGTACAAATATGTCCGCAACAGATATCAGACCAAAACAACAGCCCACACTGAGCAAAAGCTCTACTCCAAGAGAAAAATTGATCCTTTCTGTAATTTCTTCTTTTTTATCTTTTGCAAATAGATAGGACATACGCGGAGCCATAATATCATTTACAGATGAAAATGCTAATGGTTTTGCAATATTGACGAGCTTACACGCCTGCTCGTAATATCCGTTTTCCAATGAATCATGCGTAAGCAAACCTATCATTGTTTTATCAAGAACTGTGTAAATTGATATTGCAACAGAAGTAATAAAATATTTTAAAGTTTCGCGAAAATGTATTCCTATTTTTATCTCTTTGATCCGCAAACGAGTCACAATTTTCGGCAGAAAAAACCACATCGACATATTTCCGATGCATGTAACAGCGGACATGATCAAAACATAGAAAAACAGGTCTCCTTTATCCTTGACAAATACAAAAACGGCAGCAACTCCTGCCAGTTTACATATAAAATTTATGATAACTGTATAATGGATCTTTTCTATTCCTGTATACAGCCAGGAAATATCTGCCGCTGATGCTATAAGCATAGGCGTCAAAGCAAGGAATATTGTTCTGTATTTTGACGACAAGCATATAAGAATAAACCATACAGCTAAAGTTATCAGTGTAGTGCAGGCAGTCATCAACTCTATTCCCCAGAAAACATTACTCATTTGTTCCTTATCGTCTCTGCATTGAGCTATCTCACGTATTCCATAATTTAATGTTCCAAGTGAAGCAAACATCGTAAAATATGTCATGATACTGGAAGTGTAGCTGTATATTCCGATCCCATCTGCCCCCAATACCCGTGAAACATAAGGTGTTGTGATCAAAGGCACAATAAGAGACAGAATTTGATAAGAAAGTTTAAAAAAATAGTTCCGCTTTAAATTGATCTGTTCTTTCATTCAAAAGAACTCCTTGCTATCAAAAGAATTCACTGCTGAATATATTTTAACTATATTTCAGTAAACTTGATATAAAATTTTATACTTGAACATTTTTTCTTTTTCTATACTTTAACCCTGTTAAAGTAATTACTATATTATTCAATAGACGATAACCAACAGTCATTATTACTAAAAATATCAGAACATTTAGCGAAACATAATTCTGACTATACTGTGCAATTGAAGATATAACTATCCAATAAAACAAATATCCATATATGAGACTCCAACAATCAGTGCCGATCGTTCTTGGTCTCCACTTTATCTTGCCATAATATATCCAAGAAAACAGCAACGCGACAAGGATGGTAAATATAAGCATACCTACAAATCCAAAATCGTGCAAAGGTCTTCTGAAAAATGTGTAAACATTACCTAAAAAATATCCGTTTGCATAACGGGGTTCAAGATTTACATTTCGGACATATGTTTTAATTCCTAAATATTTATTCAAAAACGTATTCACACCAACTAATGATTCCTCGCCAAATGAAAGCGGCGGCAATATAGATTGATCTTTTACATAAATATCAAATAAATATATGGGATACCCTAAATAGATATTTGTGACTTCAGTTATCGTTCTCATATCTTCCGCAGCTGTCCTTCCCAGCCAAAGCACTGCATAATAAAAAACAGGTATTCCGATAAGTACACATATAACTCCTATTCGTATAAGTTTCCAAGAAAGATTACGATGCCAACCGTTTTTTTGATGCCAAAGAATATTATAATACACTAACAACGCCGTTAAAAATTGAAGTATTTCCCCCCTACTCGTTGAAACTATCGCCGATACTTGTCCCAAAATTATCAGCATTAATAGTCCTGCTGTGTAAAGAATTCCTTTTTCTTTGACTAAAATCCGTTGTATCAAAACAAATCCTGATATATAACCCAATGCTTTGACTATTTTCATCAATTGTATTAAAATTGGATTTAAAATTGCATCGTCCCACGATGTAACAACATTCTGTACAGTTATAGCCCTTACTGCCCCGCCAAATCCACCTGCAATTCCCAGCACATCATGTAAATACCAAATAATAATTGGTATGTCTATAATGATTGCAATAACAATCATCGAACCCTGGATATTTGAAACATAGAATGATACATTTTTTGCTTCAAGTACCCGCTGTATTCTGATTTTATGTGTTATATCCCGTTGAAACCATCTATGAAACATTGCTTCTGCCAGAATAAAAGTGGATATCCCTGCAACAAGAATACCAAAGGATTCTTTGCCGAACTTGATCTCTACTTGATCCGCTGCAAGGATCGCAACGGTTGTACTTATAGCAATCCACCAAAATAATGCCAAAGCTTGACACGAGTGATATAATAAAGATAGAGGTGGTAAAAATGCTGCA
>CANRFB010000074.1 GCA_947629785.1 uncultured Clostridia bacterium
TCCCAATCGGCATAATTGAGCTGAAGCTGCACAAACTCCGCATCAGGGTGGGCAGTGAGCAATTCGTCCAGAATATCCGGCGTTGCATGGAAAGAAAAGCCCCAATGCTTGATAAGTCCTTTTGCTTTCTGCTCCTTTACAAAATCCCAAATATGGTATTTGTCATAGGTTTTGTAGTTTCCCGCCTGCAAAGCATGAAGCAGATAGTAGTCAAAGTAGCCTGCGCCGGTTCGCTCCAGACTGGTATAAAACTGCTGTTTTGCACTTTTCTCATCGTGAGCGCCCATCCAAGCGCACAGCTTAGTTGCAAGAGTAAAACTTTCACGGGGATAACGATCTATCAGAGCCTCTTTCGCAGCACATTCAGAATCGCCGCTGTCGTATACATAAGCGGTATCAAAATAGGTCAGACCTGCTTCCATAAACATATCTACCATTTTTTTGACTTGCTCTATATCAATTTTATTGCCGCGTTTGGGCAGACGCATAAGCCCGAATCCCAGCTTCGGGGTATTTTCTCCGAAATATCGTTCCATAAATATCCTCCTCTTACTGTAATACTTTTTTTGCCCAAACGGCTACCGTGCTTTCAGACTTTTCGGCATCTGCACCGTGAACAGCAAGCCCGTTTCCAAAGGACGCACCCTTGCAGATCTTCTTCAAATCACGTTCACAGGAGCCGAGCTCGCTACCCTCATGTGTCATAACTGCCATAACCTTTTTGCCGGTAAAATCCAGTTTTTCAAGCTGAGTGAACACTGCCATCGGGAAAGTTCCCCACCAACACGGTCCGCAGATAAAGATGTTGTCATAATCCGCAATGCTGTCAAGGTATTTTTTAAGTTCCGGTCTTGCCTGTTCGTGCAGTTCTTTCTTTGCCTCGTTGGTGCAGGCATAATAGTCTGCCGCATATTCCTTTACCGTTTCGATTTGGAAAAGATCGCCGCCTATGGCTTCCTTAATGAACTCTGCCACAATCTCCGTATTGCCTTTGGCGAGATTTTTGATACCGCCGTTACAGTAATTTTCCCCTTTGCGGGAGTAGTAGATAATCAGATTCTTAGCCATGATAAATTCCTTCATTCGTATTTAATCCATATAGGTCTGATAGTTATTTTTTGCATGGTATGTTACGGATTCCTGCAAAGCAGCCGTAACGTCAAACGCCCCGCCGATCTTCTCGGTCTGCGCCGTGTAGTCACCTGTTTCAAAGGCACGGTCATAGGCGCTGCGGAAACTCTTATAGTAGTTCAGCTCTGCACAGAAAGTGGGATTGGGTTGGATCAACATACTGTTGTACGCCCTGATAATACCGGATACGGGCACGCCGTAGGAATTATCGTCAAGGGCAGACCAGTCGCAGCAGCGGTATTTCCAAGTTTCCTGATATTTTTCTTTCATTTCAGTCAAAGCATGTTTTTCCACGTCGGTGAGGGGCTTGAAGTCTTGCATATAACCGGTATTGTCTTTCACCTGTTCGAGATTGCTCATGCCTGAGAGAACTGTCAGCACACCTTCCTGCGAGGCGGCAAAGCGGATAGCAAAGCTCGCCGGGGAGGCGTTTGGATCAATATCCTGAAAGATGTGTTCCGCACCGGTGGGAACTTTAGCCAGTGCGCCGCCCTTTACTGGCTCCATGACGATAACCTGCTTGCCGTGCTTGCGTATTACCTCGTAACACTTCTTAGACTGAATGAGCGATTCCTCCCAGTCGTAGTAGTTCAGAACGATCTGAACGGCATCTACCTCCGGATGCTCGGTCAGGATCTGATCCAGATGGGCGGCGTCATCATGGTAAGAGAATGCTATGTGGCGGATCTTCCCCTGTTCTTTCCACTGCTTCATATAGTCAAACAGATGAGCGTCACGGACTTCCGTAGCATAAATGTAGCGGTTCAGATTGTGGAGCAGATAGTAGTCAAAGTATTCAACACCGCATTTATCCAGCTGCTCCCGAAAAATGGACTCCACCTTGTCCTTGGAAGGTATCTGAAAGGTAGGAAATTTTGACACCAACAGGAAACTCTCACGCGGATGGCGTTTGACAAGTGCTTCCCTGATCGCAGTTTCAGAAGCACCGTCATGATACACATAGGAGGTATCAAAGTAGGTAAATCCCCGTTCAAGGAAAAGGTCTACCATCTGTTTAAACTGCTCTAAGTCAATGTCTGCCGCATTGCCGCTTTTCTGAGGAAGGCGCATCAGCCCAAATCCCAGTTTCTTGATCTCACTCATTGTTTGTTCCTCCTGTTTTTTATTTTTCAATAATATAGGGACATATCATAGTCGGTAAAAATAGTCTGCAAAATTCTTTTGTCCGTTCTTCAAAGCTGTATGCACCACCGGACATATCCCAACAAAGCATTTCACCGTAGATCACATCTACCAGTGCATTAGCGAGCGCATCTACGGGTGTATCGGCCGTCAGCTCGCCTTGCTCAACGCCCCTTTCGATCATACCTTTCATGGAGTCAATATCCATGCGGAGTTTATCTTCGTTGTACGGAGCCTCCACAAGATCGGGATCCACGGTGTTACGCACCCATTCCTGACAGAGCTTCAGCCCGTCACGTTCAATGTGTCCGGAGAAATTCACCATGTAAAATACCAGCCGTTCTAAAAAGGAACTATCATAAGCCTGTGCTTCCTCATAGATGCCCTGATACATCTCCTGACTTAACGCAAAAACCACATCTTCCTTGCGTTTGAAATAGGTATAGAACGTGCCGTTTGATACACCGCAGGCTTTTGTGATCTCTTCGATAGATGTGTTGACCAAGCCTTTTTCACATATCAGTTTTTTCGCCGCCTCCAACAGCTTTCGTCTGGTTTCCAATGCGGCGATCTGCCGGTTCGTCATTTTCTTTGCCACGTCTGCAACCCCCTTTTGTACAGCTTCATTATATTACATTCGCTGAACTATATTCAATGATTTTTAATCAATTTTATATTAATATTATTTTAACTGCCGGAGTAAATGAAAAACGCTATGCGATCGGTGCGGATCTGCATCACATTCCAAAGCCCTTTCTCTTGTTTTTAATGACAGCATCTTCTATGTATTCTCGCTCTGTTTTTTCAGTTCTTTCGCCAGATCCTGCAAGTCTTGACAAGCGCCAAAGCACATCTTATATGTCAATGATTTTTATCAGCTTCATCGTTCATAAAATATTCAATTTGTTGCACATGGGGCATTTACATTTAGCTTCAATTGTAAAGCAAGCACTAACTAACTCATCTTGGTCGCGAGCCGAAAGCGCTTGGGCAAATCCAATTTTTGTCATAGAATTTTTATTAATAAGCTATGAATAGAGCAGTTTTCAGATAGTCCTGCGGACTATCTGAAAACCAAAATTGCGGCAGCGATTTTGTAAGGGCTTCGGCGTCGCAAGACGGCAAAGTGGACGGACGACGAGCGCAGCGGAGTCGGCAGCCCGGCGGTGCCGGTTATGCCGGCCACGTCGAGTCCATTATCCCCAACGAGCGCAGTGAGTTGTTGGGAGAATGAGACGAGATGTGTCACCGCCCCTTATGCTCTTGAACCCCCTCTGGCGCATTGAAGCCTAAGCGAGATCGGCAGAGGGGCAAGTTTTGAGTCTGCGATAGCAATTGCGGGCTGGGGAGAAGCCAAATTTTGGCGTACCCCCGAACGCAGCGTTTGGTGGTGTCGCTTGTTTATAACGCATAGCATGCAGTATGAATTTTCGATTTTATCGATAAGATTTGAGGTGCGTGTCACGCTGTCGACAAACTCTGTTTTAGGCTCGTTTTTGGGTTTAATTCCCAGTAAGAGAGGGGCATTTGGACTAAGAATAGAACGAACGTTTCGACTATAAGGGCATCAGGAAGTCTCTTTTGGAGAGATGTTCGCTGCCAAAATGCCCGTTTGAAGTAATAGCAAATCCTGTAAATTATGTTAGATATTGGCAATAATAGATATGATAATATGTGTCTTTGAATTGTAAACTTCTACTGTATTATATTTCCAATTTGGCGGCTGTTGATGTGTTATATCGAACACTTGTTTCGACTTTATATATAGTATGAAGCAGGAAAATCTTGGCTCTTTGAGCAAGTAATTTGGAAGGACTTGGGAGCGATTTATAGATACAATATGGTATATTTTGGTTATGATTTGGCTTTATGCCGCGCATGGATCTATGATTCGCAGAATAACAGTCTGTATAATATGCGAAATCTATCTGTATAAACGTCGTATATAAAACACATCGATATAATAGTCTGTTTTTTATCTGTATAAACGTTGCATAAAAAACATATTGTAATGAAATGTTCTGCTTTTTATCTGTATAAACAGTGTATAAAAAACATATTGTTATGAAGCTTTCTGTTTTTTATCTGTATAAATTGTACATAAAAAACATAAGTTTATTGTTGTGTATAAAAAGCGTTTTTAATGTAGTGATAACACGACATTTAATGTCTATATTAAACAGATAAAAAACGTATGATTATAATCAATTTGTTTCGGGGTGACAGTGATCTATCAGGAGAATAATAGATCCGTCTGAAAGCTCCAAGATTTTTATTCCGGTTACGACGAATTGGAGCGCAGTGGAGATGAGTCGGAACGGGAATAAAAATCTGCGGCGAAGCCGTTTATACCATCTAAAAGGTTTGCAATGAGATCTATTCTTAGAATAGATAAAAAAAAGACCCATCAGCTGGGCAATTACGTGGCATATATTTTTACGATTTTGCAGCAAAAGTGATGACAAACGATGACATATATATCAAAACTGTTTAATAAAAAGGCTATATCAGTAAAGCTATTGTGTAAGATTGGGCAGAGAAGGCAAAGCTGCGCGTCTAACAGACGGAGCAGCGGAGCCGGCGGCAGCCCAATCTTACACTGCGAAGCTCTTGTGGGTCAAGGGGTTGCGACGAAGATAATACTTGAGAAAAATCGTCCCGAAACTCAGAAGCAGGAAACATATGGCAGAACGAGATGTTTGTCAAGAAAGCTGTCTGCATATCATAGCAATGTCTTTGAATGTCGTATCAAGGTTTTCAAATGAGATATCAGTGTCGTTAATTATATGGGTGGGCTTAGGGTGGGCCATTAACCAGCGTTAAGCAAAGCAGGGATCAGCAATAAGCAAAGCAGGGAAACGATACGGAGAGATATTATTGAGATACATCAGGCGTTGATAAGTCTGGCGGGGTGTTGTACGGAGCGTTTAACGACTATAGCTCAGCACAAGAGAATAATAGGGCTTAGCAGGGTGAAAGAGTGAGTTAAGCTATTGTGCGGGATTGGGCGGAGAAGATAAGCTGCGTAGTCAACCTCGAATGCGCAGCTGAAAACGGAGAAGCTGTATCTGCGTAGCCCAAGACCGCACTGCGAAGCTCCTGTGTTTTGTTTGAGTTGCGATGAATATAAGACTTGAGAAAAATGTCCCTCGATGCTTAGAAAAAGTATTTTCGGAGAAATCATATCTTGACAGCGAATTGAAACCAATCCCAAACTTGAAGTTTCGTATATCGTTGATTCTCCGCGAATGGCTTACTATATGGAACACAGTACAAGGATATACAATGTATATCTGAACATTATATGACAAAACTAATAAGATTAGGACTCTCAGTCGCAGGAATTTCACATATTCGATTCACAGTTTCAATGTCACTAAAATCCTGTATATCAACATATAAAAATATCACGTCAAACGTCACTTTCAAACCATAAAATTCGAAGCACTTTCCCTCCTAATTAGACAGAAGTATTAAAAACACAAGTAAACCTCATTTTTTGTCAACGTTATTGATATTATAGCATACAATTAGACGGGTATCCATTCAGGGATTGAAACAAGCAGAATGGATATATTTCCCACGTTCATGTGTAAAAATATACTGTACTTATCTTATGCGTTTTTAATTTTGGAATAAAATTACATATTTGACTTAAAAATTTTTACTTATACCCTTGATTTTCAAGTTGAAATATGATATTATTATTTTAAGATATTGAGCTATTAAATAAATTGTTTTTGATATTACAAGGAGACCAGCTATGAAAAGTCAATAGTAAAAAGCAGAATTAACAGAAAATTAACAAGAGACAAAAAGAGATACTCGCCTAAAAAATCGTTTGAGTTAGTTGAATAGATATGTAAGTGTTCTTCACACCAACGGACGATGCCGCAAGACTTTTGAGGGACTTAGCGTCCTGCTTTCCGAAACGACCATGAGAGGCTTTGGAGAGAAGATTACTTAGTTTGGTTAAGTGTAAAGCAGCGATGTCGTCCGGTGAGGAATACACCTTCAGCAACTCATAACAGGTTCTGATATGAAGACCGAATTTGAAGAAAAATTGGAGTTCCGGAAATATCATGTCAACATATGAAGTGAGTTGAATTTTCAAGCGTGCTTTGGACTTTTTGAGATTCTGACGGAATCGGCAAAAAGATTTGAGCTGAAGAGTTTTTACATCATTTTCGGTGTAAAGGTGAAAAGCATTCAACACCATGGTTTTGCAGATAAGCAGAGAATCAATTTTATCGTTCTTGGTCTTGCGAATGCCTGTTTTCCGCACAGCGGCAGTCTGAACAGGATTGATAACAGCAAGTCTGTATCCCAGCGAATGAAGAAAAAAGATCACATTTTCCGCATAGTGAGCAGTGGATTCAAGACCGATGATGAGATCATTCTTGTTAAGAGTTTCGAGGTTTGTTTTCAACAACTGAAAACCATCGTGGTTATTTTGAAATGCAAACGGTTCAAGCTGTATAACGCCATCGGTATTCACCGCTGCTGCAACGTGAGTTTCCTTTGCAATATCAATTCCCACATAGATCATGGTATCACTTCCCTGAAAAGATTTGGTACTGTCTGACGTGCCACGTTGTTCTATCCTCGTAAACTTGCATGAGATGAAAATTCTTTGACTTATCCAGCTATTAACATTTGGAATAGAATTGTGGCTTTACACTCCTTGAAGTAGTCGAGCTACAGAAAATTATTAAAAGTCCACAGCACCTATTTCTATTATATCACATTTTGGAGAAAGGAGAGTATGATTTAGGTCTAACTATATCATACAAGATGATTATATGACAAAATTAAATGGCGCTGATTTCCTTTTGCTATTGTTATATTTAAATAATAAAGAACCGATATTAGGGGCAATTAGATTAGAAAAAATGATGTTTCTGTTTAACATGGAAATTACGCCTTTGTTAAAGAAAAAAGGTCTTGATGCTGATAAATTACCTGAATTTATTGCATATAATTTTGGTCCTTTCTCTAAAGACGTTTATGAACAAATCGAGTTATTTAAAGGCATAAAATTTATTCAGGTAACAGATTTGAAAGCTACAGAAGAAATGGTAGAAGTTGACGATCTGGAAGAGCTTCCTTTTGCAAACGAGACTACAAACAAAGGTTATTCATTAAAAGTAGATGGTAATTATTATAAATACTCGATTCTTAAAACTGGTGAAAGATATGTTATCGAAAAAATTTTGCCGTACGTGAACGATGAACAAAAAACGTTATTAGAAATGTTCAAAAGAAAAATAACATCGCTTTACCCAAAGCAATTGCTTAAGTATGTTTATTCAAAATATCCAGAATACACTACAAAGTCTTTGATAAAAAACGAGGTGCTTGACGATGAGTAATATTGAAGAGTTATTGCGTGAAAGTTATTGTCAGTATAGAATAAAGCAAGGGAAAAAGAATATATTTAAAGAAATTCCTGTTTTCTCCAGATCAGTTGACCTCGTTGAATATGATGCCCGCTTACACAAAATAACTGCGGTTGAATTTAAAATAAGCGATTGGAAGAGAGCAATAGATCAACTCATCACAGTATCTACTTGTTTTGATTATTTAGTTTTGTGTTTACCCAAGCCAAAAACAGAAAAATGCTTATGCAATATTAAAAGCAAATGTATCGAGATAGGTATTGGACTGATTACATGGGACTCGGATAGCAATATTTTTACAAAAGAATGTATCCCCAAAGAAGTTAGCACAATTTGGAATGCTCAGAAGAAATGCATAATCCGTTACATAAAAGGTCAAAGGTTGGGAGTAGATTATGAGTGATAATTTAAAACTTTTAAGATATAATACAGGCACAGATAAAAAAGTTTTAATCAAATTTAAAGACAACTTTTCTGCTGTTATTTTTAATGCAACAATAGTTGCATATAGTAAAAGTGCTGTAGCTGATTTGGTTGCTGTACACAAGAACCAATACATCATAGATCCTCAGACACATATTTATCAGCAAAACATTTCCGCAGTGCAAGCCGAGAACAGTCATGGAATAGTGTCCGTTAAGAAGTCGGTAGATAAATATCTTTCGGAATTGCCATCTGTGCTTAAAACCAGATATTATAATAAAAAAATCGGTTTGTTGCCTGATGATATAATAGATATCATCGATGAATTGGTGGAAAAAACATATTCATTTGATACTTCTTATGTCGACAAATATATTAAGAATAAAGAATATGACAAGTATTTAAATTTTGCCAACATTGGACCTTCTCCAGCAGTAGCTATTGCACCTTACTTTATGATAAAATCATCATACTCGGAGATAGAAATAGATAATTGGATGAAATTAAATTCATTGTGTGCTGAAAAATTTATATCATTGAATAGAGGAAAATATAAAGTTGGAATTCAAATTGTGATTGATAAGAGGATTCTCGAATCATCAAGCATTTTAGATAAAATAAAGGATTGTTATAAGGGAAATGTCATAGATTATGCCTTTATTTGGGTTGATAACTTTAATTTGTTTGATGCAACAGAAAAGCAACAAGAGCAGTTCAAAGCACTCCTAATGACTTTGACAAATCTCGGAATTAAACCAATTATGGCATATGGTGGATATGATTCGATAATTCTTTGCAATAAAGATTTGTCATACAGAATGTACGGCGTTGCACAATCTGTTGGATATGGTGAAATGCGACATGTTACACCGGTTGGTGGAGGATTGCCTGTTAACAAGTATTATTTTCCTCCTTTACATTCACGTTTATCTCTTTCCGAAGTGACATCCATTTTATCAATTAAAGGTTATTTCGCCAAAAGTTCAGTTAATGCCAGTGAAGATTTTTATCAAAACATCTGTGCTTGTAAAATGTGTCGCGAAATTATCGGCAATAATATTGACAATTTTATGAGATATAATGAATCAAGTGACTTTACTATGTTAAACGGAATTAAACGCAATCGCCCAACAACGGAGGCTTCTCTGATTGCAGCCATCCATTTTATGCACGCCAAAGTTGATGAGTGGAATTCAGTTGAGAACATGAGTTTTGATACTTTGAAGAAGAATCTATTAAAAGGATACGCTGAGTATTGTCCGACAAAATATCATAATTTGCAGGATTGGTGTAGCATTTATGAGTAAAAATGAAAGAATTGTTTTTGTTCTTGGAGCCGGATTTTCTGCTCCGGCTAATTTGCCAATCCAGGATCGCATATTGCAAGAAATGATAAGAAAACCTGCCGAAGATATTTTATCTTATATTCCGGAACCGGAAAGTACAAAATTTTTAAAGTCGTATATTTCAGTAGGTATATTTCTTTTACAAAATTATACTGCTTTTGATTGTATAGAATATAAAGATAGATTTGAAGAATTATTATTAAAATGCAAGTATACTAAATTGGAACCAGGAATATTATCAGAGGACGATAAAAAGAACGAATTATTAATACTTCGCGAAAAAATCAGGGAGTGCTTGGAAAAGTCCAATATAAGCGTAAGCCTTGAAGATGTTTTTACATCCTTTGACAAAACATATCAAAGCAGGGAATTTTTTCATAAGTATTCTTCACAATATATTGATGAAATTAAGGAATCAATAACTCGTCTGTTTGTTTACTATTTTAGCAAGTACTGTAAAAATCATACATACGATAAGGGAGATTATCTTGAATTTTTCAATTTTTTAAAAAAGCACGTACCTAATGCTGCAATAATTTCCACAAATTGGGATGTGCTAACGGAGACATATTTAGAAAAGTACAAGATTAATTATGATTTATCGCTGAATGATGAATATTTTGTACAAGACGGCTCTTATAAACCAAAATCTCAAAAAACTATCCGGGTTATTAAAATACATGGATCAATAAATTGGTTTCGATGCCTAAATTGCGGAAAAATAAATATAGTTAGCAGTAACGACTGTGGTAATCATTTATTTGATGACGAATCGCCAGAAATTTGTAAGTCGTGTGGAGAAATAAGGGATACAGAGATACTATTTCAATCTCAAATTATTACTCCCACTATGATGAAATCATTAAATGGTCAATTATATGCAAACCTTTGGTCAAGTGCGCGTGATGCCTTACAAAATGCTGATCATGTTATTTTTGTAGGATATTCTCTTCCGATTGCTGATTTTGACTTTCGTTATATGCTTCATCAGTCTATTTCCAATAATGCAAAGATAGATGTAATTCTATATCATGACGATGATCCAAGCCAAACTGATAAATTAAAGCTGAAAGATCTGTTGCCAGAAAAAAGGTATCATAATTTGTTTGCAAAGAATAAAATAGAATTTTGTTATGATGGTTTTGGCTCGTATTTTATGAACAAAAACATCTTGCTGTCTTAACATATACACTTGGATAAAGATACAGCGGCTGTATGGGTATATATCGAGCAGTTCAAAGCTATTCTTGATGAGAATGACCTTGATTATCATTACAACTGATTTACTTCGTTGAAATTATCCAACTAAGAGTCTGCTTGATGGGCTGTCATGCGGGCTCATTCGTTCTATTGACCCTATGAAAAAAAGTCTGTAAAAAGTCAGCCGACTGTGGTATAATAAAAATAACACAGGAGGCTGATATTTATG
>CANRFB010000075.1 GCA_947629785.1 uncultured Clostridia bacterium
TGGTCGCCTTAGTAAGAAAAGAATGAGATTTAAGGCTTCTCTTAACCCTGACGTCTTACTTTCTGTTCTTTTTGCTCATAAAAAGTAAATGCTGTTGCCGTGATAATTTTATGTTCATAAATATAGATAAGATACGCAATTTGAAATAAAAGTTTCTGTTGGAAACGGAAAGCGCATATCAGTTTACGGAGCGACCGAAGCAGAGGCAAAGAAAAAAGCTCGCGAACTCCGCGCCGAAGCCGCAAGATTTGATCTTTCAAATATATGCAAACTGAGTGTAAAGGATTATATGGATCACTGGCTTTATACAGTAAAGATATATGAACTTAAACCCTCCGGTTTTGACCGTGTAGAACAAAGCTGCAAATATCAGATATACCCATACATAGGTGATATACAAATGCAAGCTCTAACGGCAAATGACATTCAGCATATGTTTAACAGCATTGCAAAAACACATTCGTATTCAACAATGAAAAAAGCCTATAACAACCTCAATTCCTGTTTTAATCTTGGTATGGCGCGCAATGAGCTGATAAGAAATCCTGTAATTGCAGTGACACTTCCGGCAAAGGCTGCCATAAGAAACCATAGCGTAAAGGAAGTACGTGCGTATACTCCAAACGAAATAGCCGCGATCGTAGATGAATGTAAGCGTACTTACGGAAACGGCAAACCTGCGAACCGATACGGCTATGCTTTTCTGCTTATGCTGAATACCGGAATGAGATTAGGCGAAGCCCTTTATCTTAAATGGAAAGACGTAAATTTTGAAAACAATACTATCTACATTCACGGAAATGTTTCCGAACACAAAAACCGACAGGAAAACGCCGCTTCCAACTACATAATAGATGAGCAGGAAACGCCAAAAACCAAACATTCCATAAGATACATTGTCCTTAACAGCAACGCCGTAGAAGCACTTCACGCTCTGAGAAAAATCATAGATGATGAAGAACGGATAATTGCAACATCTAACCACACGGTCGTTTCTCCGCACAATATGCACAAGTATTTCCGCAGTATTCTCAACAAATGCTCTATCAAAAACAACAATGATATAATTCACTCGCTTCGCCACACTTTTGCAACTTCCCTTATTCTTAAAGGTGTAGATGTAAAAGTAGTATCTGAGTTGTTAGGACATTCCGACGTAGGAACAACAATGAAGATATATTATCATACCATAGAACAGCAAAAGCAGCAAGCGGTCAAACACTTGGATAATCTTTATTAATTTTCTGCAAACCGTCCTGGTCGAGCAAGTTACCAAAATTCAGTGAAAAAGGTCTGCCTTTTGAGTGGCTCGGAATTTTGGTATAACTTGCTCGGCCAAATTTGTTTGGTCGAAATCTCTTTCCGCTGACATTTCCACACAAAAGAAAGGAATCGCACTATGGCACACTTAGAAAAATACACCGCAGGCGCTTTGGGGCATATGTTTGCCCACTACAACAGGGACAAAGCAAGCAGCACAAGTCTTATCGATCCTGCAAGAACTTCTCTGAATTACAATCTCGCTCAACAGGATCAGCCGCTGCCGCAGCTTGAATTTCTTCATAAAAGATTATCCGAGATAAAGGAAAGAGCAGATGTCAACGTTATGTGCAGCTGGATAGTAACCCTTCCAGAAAATGTTTCTCCGTCCGAGTATGATACGTTTTTCCGTGAATGTTACAAATTCCTTACAGACAGATACGGAAAAGAAAATGTTATCTCGGCATATAATGCACTCCGCAGCAAATTCCGAAGAAATGCCGATAATAATTATAATTTACGATTATTATCGGCATTGATTCGATGAATTTGCAAGAGAGGGCATTATATTGTTCATAATGGACGAAACTACTCCGCACGTTCATTATGCTTTTGTACCTGTTGCGGAAGATAAGAAAAAGCACATTCCGAAACTTTCCGCAAAAGAAGTTATTACACGGCACGAACTTAAAACATTCCATACCGACCTGACCGCACATATGACAAAAGTATTCGGACGGGATATTGGTATTCTTAACGGCGCAACGGCTCTCGGAAATCAAACCGTTGATCAGCTTAGGAACAGCAGCGAAAAGTTGAAAAGTTATGCAGAAACAAATATCCGAACTTCCACAAACATTGTAACAAAGGTCATGGGCAAAGACAAGGTAATTGTTTCCGAATCGGATATTGTTTATACAAAGAAAGCCGCTGCCGAAACTGCCGCCGCTATCGAGGAAATTTCCTCTGCAAGTGAAAAGATCAGAAACATAAAAAAGAACACCGATCGGAATTATGAAAAATCGGAACAAGTCCTCAATACTGCGCAAAGTAAAGCAGCCGAAATCGAAAAGCAAGCGGAACTTTCCGCAGATAAAATTTTAAGATCAGCGCAGGACAAAGCCGAAGAGATAATTTCCTCCGTAAATTCCGAAAAAGCGACTTGGCAAACCGAAAGAAACGAGCAGCAAGTTTTAATAAACACACAACTTGCGGAAATTTCAGAACGCCGTAAACAACTTGACAAAGAGCGTGAAAGACTGCGCCGTGAGGAACAGCACAATTCCGAAATAGCAAGGCTTAACGATAAGGAGCAGCAGTTTTTGCAAAACTGGTCAAAAGAACTTGAACAAAAGCAAGACGATCCGCACAAATACTACGGCAACAAAATTGCAGAAAAGGATCGCAAAATAAATGTACTGACAGGCACTGTTCACCAAAAAGACTGTGAGATAAATTTGCTGAACGGCTTTCTTTCACAAAAGGACGAGCAGATCGCAGATTTAAAAGCGGAGTTCCGTCAAGAAATGACAGAAAAAGAGCTTGCGCTTACGGAAAGTTTCAACGAAAAATTATCCGCAAGGGACAAGCTGATAGAAAGTCTGAAAGCCGCCGTAAACAAAGCGTACAAAATAATCTGCAACATATGCTGTGCGGCGGCTGTCCTGTGGTGCGGCAAGGGCAGACTTGCAAAATACTGTGCGAACTTCACTTCCGAACAGCAAGCTCTTATGTGTGCTATCTTGAACTACGGTTCAAAATGCGCTGATGAAGCAAACTTTCCTGATCTCGCCCGTAAAATTGACGAGGAATATTGCATATCCGATGACATTATGAGCGAAATGCAGGAGCTTATGCCGGAGGTGGAAAACACGGGGAAAGATGAGATCGGCAGGTGAAATTTTATAATACAATAAAAATGCTATAAAAGTCATAAATTACCAAACGTCTTTATTTATGTTATCTTGACAAACACTAAGTATATATGTTATAATTAATTTATAAAATATGGCACTAAAAATCATCTGTGAGAAGTATGACCAGTGGAGATACAGGCATCCGAGGTCAGAGGCGGACAGAATAAAACTTAATTTCAAAAGCAGTAAGGAGTATAAATATGTTTGGAACCGTTATAATTGATGCCTATACAAAAGATGAAACAGAAGCACTTGCATATGCAATAAATGATATATGTTGCCCTAACGATAATTACGGATGGGCTTCAGCAGGAATCTACTGTTTTTGGGATTATAATACTCATGAAGTCTTGTATATTGGATTAGCCAGCGATTTATATGAACGCTTTAGACAACATAATGGTTTATTACCTATGCAGAACGAAGGATGTAAATACGAACAAATCCAAGAATACTTTAAGTCTCATACAAAGCTCGGTTATTCTATTTTTGTTCAATCACCATTATCACAACCTATTGTTCATAGAAATAAAGATTACTATGAAAAATTTGCCGCAGAGAACCATGTCGATTTGAAGAATTATACAACCGAACAAGGAATTAAAGATATAAAAAGAGTTGAAGGTATCCTAATCGAGGCATATAAAAAAAGCTACGGACACTTTCCAAAATGGAATAAGGTAGGAGGTTCAATAGAAGGACAACATAGTGTAATGAAACATAATATAAATATTGTGAAAAGCTTTAGCAATCCTCAATTGTTTGAGTTGAATCCAATTGTTTCAAGATCAACTATTAGGGAACTATCAGATAATCCAACATATGAAGGCTTTGAGAATTTTCTTCATGCTGTTAGAATGTGCGTGTTATTATTTGGAATGGATTATTATGAAGCCTTAAAGTTCTATAATGAGCATGATTCATTTGGTCAGTATCATCGAATGTGTTCCGAAGGATATATGAATAAAAAACTAATAGTATAAAAAGAGCTACCCGATTCAAATGCGAATCAGATAGCTCTTATTTTTCCAGACAGAATATTTAAAACCGGCTCAACAAAAAGAATTGCCGACAAAACGTTGCCAACGGTCAATAGTTGGGATTTGCAGAGAAATACCCACAATCATTTCCGGTTGGATTGACTATATCTGTGTATTTTTGAAACATCGACAGAACCTTATGAACAGCTTCTAAATAATCAGAAGCTAAAACAAGTCCGATACCATCAAATACAATAGAAACCTCAGGAGCAGACTTTTCTGTTGCTTTAGCAGCAACATCTAAAAGCTGCTTAAACTTTTCCCTGATAAATTGCCTATCGCTATCTCTTTGTTCATCTATTGACAAATCAGGTCTTAAGTTTTCCTGTATTATATTGCGCTGACCATTGTAACAAGCAATAATATGATTAAGAATTGCTTGATAGTTTGTGTACCACCGATATTCCGTTTCGTTAAAATAGAACAAACTGCTGGGAATATGTACTATAAAGTTTTGCGTACTTTCAGGATAATCTTGCAAAGAAATCTTGCGCAAAAAGCAAAAATCTCTGCTACAGCACCCACTGCACTTTTTAGGATTAAGTATATTTTTATAAGCCATATTTTCTCCTGTTCCAAATGAAATTTTTGATTACCGCTCCGAGCGCAGATCGCGTCCGGATAGCTGTTCAACTTGTTTATTCTATTTACATTATATCATATTTTATCCTACTGTCAACGATATTCACAAAATTTTTCACTCCTCCCCCGACTTCTTCAAATTGCAGTCCCTGCATAACATCTGCAAATTTTCAAATACGGTCTTTCCGCCTGCGTGCCAAGGCGTGATGTGATCCGCGTGCATTTTATCAAAATCAAAATGTTTCTTGCAGATCGGACAAATGCCCTGCTGCTGTTCATAAGCGGAACGCTTATCTTCATCGTCAAACTGCCGCAAACTAAGATATTTTTCCTTACCGCTCAAAAGATATTCATATACACCGCTCTTTTTGGTGACTTCCCTGTCTGCCATAAGAGCGGCGATTTTTGTTTCCAGAGCCGCAGGATCAAGTTTGTCGTTTCCGTATTGATCAAACAGCAAACCCCATTCAAGACCTTTCATCTCCTTGCGGTATTTGGGGAAGATCGTCTGCACCCAATTGATAACACCGCTGAAATACAGCCACAAAGCCGAAGCGTTGCTGTCATTCTGATGAACGGACATATATTCATCTATTCCCATATTCTCTTGTGCGGCAAGCCACTTTATAGCCTTTTCAAGATATGCCTGCCTGTTCATTTCACCGTTCATATACTTGTTAGCGATCTTGTATGCAGCACAGCCGTTCTTGCTGAAATAACGTTTTGCATCGGAAAGCCATTGTCCCGTATAGATCGCGTTACGGAGTTCCTGCGCGGTAAGAACTGCGCCCGCAATATTTATTGTTCTGAACCAGTCGAGTTTTTCCTTGTCGTTGCCCTTGCAGACATATATCATCAGTTTATATTCAAGAAATCTGTCTTTTTCATATTTTGTAAGATTATTGAATGTACGGGGCGTGCTATCTATCATCATTGAAAAATCTCCGCTGCAATATTGACAAATGCTGATAGTGCGCTGCTGCCCGTCAAGAAGTTCATAGCTGCCCTGCTCGTTTTCCACCCAATACATAACATTAAGCGGAAAGCCTTTAATAACCGTATCGATCACGGCATTCCGCTCTTTTTCCTTGTAGACGAACTCGCGCTGAAACGCAGGACGGATATTAAGCCTGCCGCCGTAACCGACAACGCCGCTTTCCTCGTTGTCCTCGTAGCCGTCAAATATTTCCCTTACCGTGTGTTCTTCAAGTCTGATCTCCATAAATCAAGCCCTCTTTCTTATTAAAATTCTTGCGTATACAGAATGTACATATTCACCTGTTTTTTCATTGTATAGAAAATTGCCTTTTATTGACTTGCCTTGCAATACAGGATTTCCGTTTGCCTTGCCGCCTTTGCTGCCGGTATACGACATATCTTGCCGCATCTCCAGAAAGTCATTATAATATCTCAAATTTGGAATTCCCGCTTGTTCATCAGTACTTGACTGTAAAAGTCCTATAATTTCAAATTGTTCCGGATTATATTTATCCATAAAAGTTATAGGTACACCCATAGCCCCGTCATAATCGCAAGGAATATCTGCTGTTTTATCAACATTTATGGCATTGTAATTATCATACTGCGGATATTCATCGGCAGTATAATGTTTATACAAAATCAGATCTTCATGCCTTTTTTGAATATCAATATTTGTAAACCACATAACACCGGAAACTCTTATCATACCCTCTTTATGCTGACTCGATTTTGCATAGTCCTCATAACGCGAATTAATGAAAAAACCAACATTTCCCGAAAAGCCATATCCAAGCCACATTTTATTATCTTTTATCAGCGGAAAAACCTCTTTATATGTAATTGCGTTCTGATTTCCTATGATAATAAACTTCTTGTCATACTCAATAAGCTGTGCCAGATATTCTCTGAACAAAGAAAACGGCGGATTGGTCACAACAACATCTGACTGTTTAAGCAGTTCAATACATTCATCGGAACGAAAATCGCCGTCGCCTTTAAGCAATTTCGGCGGAGTTGCTCTAAGCATTGTTTCAAAATCATCAAGATCAATTGCACCGTCACCGTTTGCGTCCTTGACCTCTGTGATCTCTATCTTATACGGTTTCTTGCCTTTGTCCGAAGCGGCAAATTCAACTTCATTTCCAAACAATGTAAGTTGCGTATACATTACAGGAGAAGTTGCATAACAAGTAGCTATCAGTTTTTTCAGCCCCAAAGCGGCAAAATTCATAGCAAAGTATTTTACAAAGTTGCTTTCATAGGGATCATCGCAGTTGCAGAAAACGGTTTTCCCCTTAAAGAACGGTTTGTAATGCCGCATTTCGTTTTCAATATCCACAAGCTGTGTATAGAATTCGTCCTTTTTAGCCTTGTTTGCCTTACTAAGGTTTTTATTGTTTGCCATATTTTACCTCCAAAACTTGAATAACAGGAAACTTTTAAGCATAAAGTTCTAATTATATAAGAATACTATAACACAAACTCTAATATTATTCAAGTATTTTTCGGTATATTTTTAATATAGTGAAACTCGGAGGTTGCAGAATTTGGAAATATATGATCTTGGCGCATTGATTTGCTCTCTGCGCAAACAGCGAAATTTGTCACAACAACAGCTTGCTAATCTTTTGCATATAACCGACGGAATGGTCAGCAGATACGAAGCAAACACTTCTATACCGCCATTTGAAACCCTCCGCTCAATAGCCGGTATTTTCAATATCTCTATGGACGAGCTTTGCGGAATGAAACATCAAGGTACAGTGTCAACTTACGGACTTAGCGAAACGCAGACCGAAACCGTTAAGTCGCTTATCGACGCATACCGTTTAAAAAACGCTCAGGCGGCGAAGAAACTCACGCAGGAGCAGTTCGCAATACTCGGACAGATAGTTGCCGAACTATCAAAATAAAGCCCGACATTCTTGTTAATCAAGAATATCGGGCTTCGTTTTTGACGACAATTTGACGACAAAATATTTAAAAAACACGCTGAAAATGCGGAAAATTTAGCAAAATAAGGAAATTGCAAGATAAACAAAAAAACCCGCAACTGACGTAGTTACGGGCTTTTCTATGGCAGGGGCAGTAAGATTCGAACTCACGGCACGCGGTTTTGGAGGTTCTGCCCAACACCGACCGCAACCCCCCATTATACCGTAAAATAAAATGTTTTATTTTCAAAAATACGACGGATATACGACGGTTTTTGATTATTACGACATCACCGTTTATTTTTATCGGTACAAAGACAAAAGAACACAAAAAAGCACAAAACAGACTATGTTTTTATTTTTCCGATAACTCGCCGACAAATTTGAATTTGACCTTAAATGTGGATCTGAAAATCCCCAAACTCAAATAAACCATTTCCTTGTATAAGTTTGCCGCTATTCTTAATTTGCTCAAACGCATCTTCAATTTCGTCTATCATGGAAACAGGAATGTTTAATTGATGATGAGCCGGTAAAATTCTTGAAATTTTATATTTCTGCACACGCTTTACAGAATTATAGAAAAGCTGTGGATCGGTAGTTGGATAAAAGGCATAAAGACAACCTTTGTAAATCAAATCCCCGGAATATAACCACCCTCTGTCCTGCTCATAGAAACAGCAGTGTCCGGGCGAATGACCGGGCGTATGAATGACTTGCAGCGTTCGATTTCCTAAATCAATGAGGTCGCCGTCGTGCAGCACGCTTGTGGGGTTGCCTTTGAAAATTTTGTAATCGTCCAAACAAAAATCAACAGGGAAATCGCACGGCTTCAGCGTTAGATTTTTCTTTATTACTTGCAGTGGAATGGGAAATTGCTCGGAAATCCAAGATACTTCCGCTTCGTGTACTGCAAAATTTGGGAAATATTTATGCCCGCCAATGTGATCCCAATGTGCGTGAGTCGTAATAACGGTAACAGGCAGGTCTGTCAATTTTTCGACCACCTTTTTGATATTTGCAACGCCTAAGCCGGTGTCGATCAAAACAGCTTTTTCTATCCCGCAAAGTAAATAGCAATGCGTTTCTTCCCAATGCTTATACTCGCTGATTGCAAATGTTTGAGCGTCTATCTTTTGGGCGGTAAACCAATTATATTGCATGGTGTTTCCCTCTCATATAGTTCCGATTCACTTCTCGAAAAACAGGATGTCACTGCCTTTTAAGTAATCGCTGTTTGAAAGCTCTTATTCTTTGCCCATAGCGACTTGTAAAAACTTGACAAATCCTGATTTGTTTAAAATGGTAAAATATTACATTTTGCCAAATTCAGTCCTTTGCCGTAACATAATATAAAAAATGGGGGCAGTGTATACACTGCCCTTACAAAACCTACTTTCGCAGATTTTAATATCATTAATATTATACGCTTATTTTGCAAAAAAGTCAATGACTTTTCTCAAAAATTCTATAGAACTTTTTACCAAAGGTTGATTATTAAAATAGTCAATATGACGAATCAACCTATGATCAGCGAAATTTTTCAAATCTTCATAAGTGTGTTTTTTCATGTCAGGTGACACAAGTAAGTTATACACATACAGCAGAGTTACAAACTCCAAAATAAACTGGTTGGAAAGCTTTTTATTGCGCTGATTATTACCAATAGATGGTATTTGACTGATAATATTATTAATTTCTGCTTTGGGCTTAGTATTTTTTGATGGGTTCAAATCGTGCATAATACAATTATTATGTGCACACGCATTTCGCAAACTCTTAACAGAATTTAACAATTTTGCGTTAATTGGAAAATTCCCGTTCTTATCATAATAATGTTTGTAAAACTTGATAAATACACCAAAAGAAATAACTTCGAGAAATACCCAAACAGGACAATCAAATTCAAAGCGTTTAGCACCTGCTTGATCAAAGTTAAAAGAATAATTAAAATAATGTCGTATTAAATCACCACTATATTGTGATGATGATTTTCTTAAAATATCATTAATGACAAACCCGTTCTCCGGCAAAGATAGGAATTCGCTTACTATTGAATATCCGTTTTCCTGAGAAGATTTTGTTATATCATTAAGCAGCCTTACTTTCAAACAATGTTCAATACTAATTGCCATTCGCATTATAAGATTTCTTAAATGCATATCTATCGTAGACAATTCAACCAAATGTTTAAAATCCAATCCACAATACTTGCCATTATATGTACGATAATTTTTTCTGTATGAAGCTATCCTCAAATAATTATTTCTTTCCGACAAAAATTTAACAGCTTCCGTCCGTGTCATTAATTGGAATTTTATCCCTTTTTCGTTCTCCATTTTTTTGACAAGTTTAACAGCCGACAGCTTTGGTTTTAATTGTGAAAATATAGTACATCACTTCCCTAAAGTTTAAACTAGAGTCTGTTCACCACGGCAACAGCATTTACTTTTTATGAGCAAAAAGAACAGAAAGTAAGACATCAGGGTTAAGAGAAGCCTTAAAT
>CANRFB010000076.1 GCA_947629785.1 uncultured Clostridia bacterium
TTGACCCCACCGCCATGACCCGGGTAAACAGCGCCCTGTCCATCAGTTTCGGTCTGCAATAACTTGCTACATAAGACGAAAACATAACTTGCCTTATGCAGCGAATTCCCGCCCATATGGACGGGAATTTTTATTGATCTTTACCCTTATAAAAAGAGTTGAGAGTGGAGAGTGGAGAGTTGAGAGCAGGCTGAGCCTGCACGCTTTCAGGCAAATTTTAGTGATTTTCAGCCTAACGTATACCGTGCATTAAGAAAAGTTTGATCTGCAAAAAGTTGAGACCTATGATATAACCGCCCCTGCAATATCTCAACTCTTAACTCTCCACTCTCAACTCTATTAAGGTTCAGCGCAATTACAAATTACTTGCTTTATTAGTAAGAGTACACATTAATTATTTTTAAATCACTTTTTTGTGCTGCGATTATCCGCCCCGGACTGATTATGTAAAGCACATCACCGCTTACCAAACCCCGCTCAAACGCAAAACTGTCGTCAATATCGGTGTATTCTATCTTGCCTTTGCTGATAAATCCCACATCATCGGCAAATTCAAATACATAGTAACAGTTTTTAGTCCCGAATTCCGTGTGCGTGTATACGGGAATTCCTATCAGCCCGTTCACACTGTCTATCAGCACTGCGCGCCTGTCGGTGAATATTTCTGAGAATATCTCCGCTTCGTCCTCTGCGAAAATTATGCTTCCCACCGTGATCCCAGTCTTGGAATCATACATCGTCAGGAACATTCCGCTCGGCTCGGCTTTCCCTATCCCAAGCAGCCTGTCCTCTGAATATCCGTATAAATAGGAAGCCTCCGCTGCCTGCGCTTTCGTCAGCGTGGGCGGATCTGCCGCAAGATCAAGAACTTCCGCCGCCTTGTCTCCGTCAAAAAGCTTCGCATAGTTCCCCTCGAACCGCACCGCCGTAACGTTCACATTCGGGAGAAGCTGCCCCGCACTGTTCGTCACCGTCAGCATTTTGTCAAGAACATATACCGAGTGCGAAGTTATCCCGTCACTATCCGTGATTTTTGTCGCTATCCTGAAATTCCCGCCGTACTCGTTCATGCTCTGACTGCCGAGAGCTGTTCCCTCTACCGAACCGCTTGCACGGTATTTTATGCCGTTCTCCGTCAGGTCAAATGCGGAAATAATGCTGTATTCCGTTTCTTTTTTTCCCGAACCTACTATATATAAAGTATCTGCGGAACAATAAACGTTCCTGCTGGTTCCCAGTACCGCTTGTACCGATACCGAAAGCGTTTCCGCGTCTATTGCCGAAATTACCGTGTAGTCTGTGCTGTTTGCTCCCGCGGGAACGATTATATCTCCCGCGTCGGGGAAAAATTTTTCCCCATCAATATAATAGGCAGGAACAAAACTATCAAGATCCGCTTGCTCGTCAAGAGGCTTTACTCTGTAATCGGTGTATGCCGTCACGGTATAAAGCTTTCCGTCAACAAGCCTTGAAGCTGTGTAACTGCCATTCTGTTTGTATGAAGTTTTATGTATCGGTGACGTTCTGTCCGTCACATCGTAAATTTCCACCGCCGTGTTTATCTTCGGCGTTTCAGATACCCCGTTGCGGAGGGGGCTGATATCCTCCGCCGATGAATTCTGTATGCCTGTTTTGTCATCGGCTGATTGTCCTGCTGTCACGTCGGAATTATCATCTGTCGGTTGGTAATTGTCCGAGTCATCTGCTGGAACATCAGCCTCGGTTGGAGCATTTCCGACATTCACATCGGGAACGGCATTTTCCGCGGCATTTATCGCCTGCCGTTCCCCTGTTTCGGTAGAAACCAGTATGATACTGTCGCCCTCAATATAAACTTCTATAGGCGGATCAAGCGTGCAGTCTATCTGTGAAACAGTTTCCATAGTTTCAAGCGAAACTATATATAATGTCTTGTCTTTCAGACAGTACATATATTGTCCGTCACTCTTTACTATATCCGACTCGGAAACATTCACGTCCGAACCGTAGTAATCGGTGAATCCGTAATCAACATTATCCGGCGGAGAAGTAACCGTGTGTTCGATGGGCTGCGTCTCATCGGGAACTGCCGTTTCATCGCCGATAGCCGTTTCATTTCCGTAACCGTCGGTCCTGTCGGCATTTCCGCCGCCGTTAAGATAGATGTCCGTGTAAATATTGTAAAGATCGTCATAGGAATCCGGAGAAACCGCCTCGTATTCGATGCGTTCTTCGATGTTTTCCTGTTCCGTATCGGAGCTGTTATACGCTAACATTCCCGCCGCGAAAACGGTACACGCGGCAGCGGCAGCGGCAGTCCTTATCATAATGGTACGACGTTGTGCAGAAGCGTTTGCGGACATTCTGATATTTTTCTTATCCGCTCTGACGTGGGACTGTTTTGTTTCAGCTTTGAGCATAGCTGCTATGTTTTCAGGGGAAAGTTCATCGGGAACTTCCGCCTCAGTTATAAGCGCGTTCAATCTTTCTTCAAACTTCATAATTCCGACCTCCTTTCATTCAGCGTTCTTCGAGCATCTTCCTGAGTTTTATCTTGGCTCTTGCCGCTTTTGATCTTACGGTGTTTGCAGACGAACCCGTGATCTTGGCAATTTCCTCGCTTGTATAGCCGGAAACCACGCTCAGTGATAAAACAAGCCTTTCGTCCTCGTTCAGCTTTCTGAATTCCTCCATTATTTCTAATCCGCCGTAATTTATCTCTTTGGCTTTCTCTTGTTCTACACTTTCGATGTCGTCAAGGTCGGTCAGGTGATCGCGGTTCTTTATATATTCCCTCTGTTTTCTTTTTATTTTTACAGTAAGGATCCTGATCATCCACGCCTTGAACGCGTTTTCATCTCTTAAATTTTTTATGGAGGAGAATGCTTCCAGAACTGCGTCGCTAACCGCGTCGGAAGCATCATGCTGATTTTTAAGGTTAACGAGAGCAATATGGTACAGTTCCTTATAAACTGCTGAATACAACTCGGCAAATGCGTCCGCATCGCCGTCCCGCGCTTTTTTCACGCATCGGGCAAAATTTGCATCCATGTTATAACATCACCTCTCAACCGCTCTTTTTATTTTGTGTTGATAATGACATTATACCACATTTCTCTGTCCTTAAAGACCTGTCATTTAAATAGTGGCAAATACCCGCTGTTTTGTTGCATTGACTTTTAACTTTTGTAGGATTATACAAAAAAGCATTTTGAAAAATCAATTTTATAGGCACTTTTTACAATTTAAAAGTCAATTGTCATTATCAATAATATTTCAACAACACATTATAGCATTTTTTTCATGGAATTTCAACAATAATTTGTGAAAAAATGCGTTTTGTTACCGAATTGTAACCATTTCCCGTCACAGCGAATCTGCCGCGTTGTTGTTCCGCGAAAAAAGTTCCTCGGTCTCGGAACGGAGAAGCGGATATTCCGAAAGGTCGGGGCTGCTGTCAATAATTTCCTTTGCCGCCTTGCGGCAGTCCGCAAGAAGTTCCCTGTCCGCGGCAATATCCGCAATTTTCAGGTCGGGAAGTCCGTGCTGACGATTCCCGAAGAAATCCCCTGCGCCGCGGAATTTCAGGTCGTATTCCGAAATTTCAAAGCCGTCCGAAGTCTTTTTCATGACGTCCAACCGCTGACGGGATTCCTCCGTGAAACTTTCCACTATCAGAATACAATGGCTCTGATACTGACCGCGCCCCACCCGTCCCCGAAGCTGATGCAGCTGCGAAAGCCCGAACCTGTCGGCATTTTCAATAACTATTATATTTGCGTTTGGAACGTCCACACCCACTTCTACCACCGTTGTGGCAACAAGAAGGTCGATTTCGCGGGCTTTGAAAGCGGACATTACGCCGTCCTTTTCTGCGGCGGACATCTTTCCGTGAAGAATTCCGATTTTATAAGGCGCAAGAACGGTGTTTTTAAGGTTTTCGGCGTAATTTTTCGCCGCCGCAAGTTCGGGGTCTCCCTCGTCTATCATGGGGCAGACGATGTAACCCTGCCGCCCCTCGTCAAGCTGCTTTTTCACAAATCCCAGCGCCCGCTGCCGAAGTTTAGCCGTTACCGCGTAGGTCTGTACCTGAAGCCGCCCTTTGGGAAGTTCATTCAGAACGGAAATATCAAGGTCGCCGTAAATAATAAGCGCCAGCGTTCTGGGAATAGGCGTTGCGGACATTACAAGCTTGTGTGGGTCGTGTCCTTTTCCCGCAAGCGCCGCCCGCTGATTCACCCCGAAACGGTGCTGTTCGTCGGTGATAACAAGTCCCAGCCTGTCAAATTCCGTAGTCTCGGAAATAAGCGCGTGTGTTCCCACCGCAACCGAACATAACCCCGCCTCTAACCGTTCCGAAACGGCGGCGCGCTGCTTTTTCGTCAGCGAACCCGTAATAAGGCAGACTTCTATCCCCAGCGGACCAAGCATTTCCGAAAGTGTATTATAGTGCTGTGAAGCAAGAATTTCGGTGGGAGCCATAAGCGCGGTCTGGTAGCCGTTTTTCGCCGCGAAATACGCCGCCGCCGCCGCAACGGCAGTTTTTCCCGAACCTACATCGCCCTGAATAAGCCTGTTCATGGGGGAATCTCCGCACATATCCCCGATAATGTCGGAGATAGCGCGTTTCTGCGCGCCGGTAAGTTCAAAAGGCAGCGCGGAAAAGAATTCGTCCATATTTGCGGACTCTTCGGTCATTTTGCAGGAATTTGCCGTGCGGGAACGGCGCTTTAGCATTACCATTCCCAGCTGAAGCTTTAAAAGTTCGTCAAAGGCAAGGCGTTTACGTGCGATTTTAACGGCGTAATCGTCTTTCGGGAAATGTATGCTTCTTATGGCATATTCAAGAGTGGAGAGGGAATATTCATGCCGTATGTTTTCGGGCAGCATATCGGTGAAAAAGCTGTCGTCCGCGCTGTTCAGCACCTCGGTGATGTTTGTCACCACCATGGGCAGGGTAAGCCCCTCGGTAAGCGGATAAACAGGTCTTAACAGATTTTTTTCGGAAACGCTCAGCACCGTGGGGGAATTCATTTCCTTGCGGGTAAGATTCCCCGAAATTTTCCCGCTGAAATAATATTCCGCTCCCACCTCGACAGCGTTTGCGGCAAAACGGTTGTTGTAGTAAGTTATTGTAAAGCGTTCCCCGGTTTCGTCCTCCGCAAATATCTTGTAAAGTACAAGCCCTTGACGGATACGGGCGGCAGGGCTTTTTCTGATGACCATAGCTTTTATGACCGCGTGTTCGCCTATGACGGCTTCGGCGGCGGAAACAGGCTGCGTGTAGTCGATATATCTTCGGGGGAAGTGGGTAACAAGGTCGCCCACCGTGGAAATGCCCATCTTTTTATAAAGCTGCGCCCGCTTTTCACCAACGCCTTTCAGTTCGTTAATGGGAGTTTCCCTTGTCATTCCGTTCATTCCTTTCAATCAGCTATTCCGTAACCGATCTTTACAGTCAGTATTCGCAAAACGCTTTCGTCAAGGCGCTTTTGGGAAATTTCCCCGCTTTGGTATGCGGCGTAAAGTGAGTTATAACAAGCCGCCCCGTCGCTTACGCAAAGCATATCGTTCCCCGCAAGGAACGCGTCCGCATACGGGTCGTCTGAATACAGAGAAATTGCGTCCATTCCCAAGTCGTCTGTAATAATTATTCCATTAAATCCTAGTTCCCGCAGGACGGTGTGGACTTCGGGAGCAAGGCTTGCGGGAATTTCCTCATTGTAAGCCGCCACAATGTTATGATTTACCATTATCATGGGCGCGCCCGATTCTATTCCGCTTATAAAGGTGATAAAGTCGCCGCTTTCAAAACTTTCACGGGCGCGGGTATCAAAGGCAATTCCCGTGTGGGTGTCAACATTTGAACCGTAGCCGGGGAAATGTTTCAGGCAGCTTACAACATTCCTTTCATTTAGAACCGAAACTATCCGCCCGATAATTTCTCCCGTTTCCTCGTACCCAAGCCCGCAGGTCCGGCTGTAAATGTAGTCGCCTTTACTCTCCGCAACGTCCGCCACGGGAGCAAGGTTCAGGTTTATTCCTGCATTTTGGAGAATGTCCGCCATTTCGTTCGCCCAAGCCTCCACATCGCCGCCGTCGGAAAGCATTTCCTGAACCGAGGGCAGGGGAGCTTCCGCAAAGGCAGGATATTTGCTTACGCGGACTATTTCTCCGCCCTCCTCGTCGGCGGCGAAAAACGGCGGAACGACGGTTTTGCCGCTTATTTCGCGAAACTTTTCGGAAAGGCTGTCGGGGGTCTGCCCCTCAATATCCTTTGCGTAAAGGGTATACCCGCCGAAATGGTACAGTTCCATATCGGAAACAGGTTCGGCGGGGAATCTGGCAAGAATTACCTGTCCTATTTTTTCCTCCGCGGACATACTTTCCAGAAGCGTTTCCGAAGGGTCGGGAACAGTGACGGCAGTTTCCGCTTCGGTCTCCGTCACTGTTCCGGAAATCATGCTGCTTTCCGGAACAGTTCCTGCTGTTTCCTCAATTGCCGAGCAGCTGCAAAATGTAATACTTAGTATCAATATTACGGATAGTATAGAATTTTTCATAAAAGATCCTCGATCAGAATTTAAATTCTTCGTTTTGGGAAACGGCTATGCCGAAAATTTCAATAGTTTTTCCCGCGCTGTCGGCAGTGGGAACGATTTCCACTTCCATCTGATGAACGCCCGAACGGTTCACCGCTTGGAAAGCGTAGGGTTCGCCCCAGCCGTCGGGTTGATTCGTGTCGATGGTCGCCGCCTTTTTGCCGTCCATGTAAACCTCAAATTTTCCCATGGAACTGCTGTTATTGCGTTTGCAGATAAAGAACAGGGAATTGCCGTTGACGGTCATTTTCAGCGGCTGCTGTCCTTCGCCCGAATACAGCCACGCGCCTTTCTCAAAATCCGCAATACGTCTTTCGGTAACGGGGAAGCTTCCAGTATCCTGTATCTGTATATCCTCGTTTGAATTGCCGTAGTCCGCTTCCGCAAGAAACGCGCTTTCGTAACTGTTCCCGAACTTGGGCAGAACGGGCATTTCATATGACGGGTCGGCAGTATCTTTCATCATCAGCTGTGAGAAATAATTCTCAATAAATTCCGCAACAAGCTTGTGACCCTCGGCGTTGGGGTGGGCTTCGTCGGCGGAATAGTCCGCCCAAGTCATTCGCCCCGCTTCGATTTCGGGCTGAATGGCGTTAGGAACGCTTATCATAGGCAGCTGATAATATTCGCCTATCTGCGACATATGTTCCTGACAGGTATGCCCCGTTTCGGTCACGGTGAAAAGCAGTATCACGGCGGGTTCGCTGTCCTGTTTCAGGATAGTGCGCACAAGTGACTCGTAAGATTCCTTGTAAATATTCTCCATGCCGTCGTTAACGGCAAATTCCAGAAAGACAATATCGGGGGAATAGTCCAGAACATCTTTCTGAACGCGGAGATTGCCCAGAATGGACGGCGTTCCGCTTAATCCTGCGTTTAAATATTCAAAATTCCCGCCGTTCATTTCCGAAATGGCGTTAAAGGAAAGTTTTGCATAGCAGCTTTCCTTGTCGGGCGCGCCTATCCCCTCGGTAATTGAACCGCCCAGATACGCCACCGTCACCGTTTCGCCGCCTGCCGCCTTGGAAAGCTTATTTTCAAGGCGGTAAGTGTTTCCAAAAGACACAAAGGAACGTTTTACCATATCATGGTGTATCTGTTCTTCGGGAGAAAGCGTTTCCGCGGCTGTTTCTGCTGATGTTTCCGCCGAAGTTTCAGCAGTTCCGGAATTTTCACCGCAAGCCGAAAATACAGAACAAATCGCGGCGGAAACAAGCAAAGCAGCGAATTTTTTAAATTTCATACAAAAACTTCCTTTCAGAAACCGACGTCTATGATATTCATAAAAACGCCGTACTCGGTAACGTCTATAAAGCCGTAAGACGGCTTATTCCCGTCTCTTGGGAAAGAGCAGCTGCCGGGGTTCATAATGTCTATTCCGTCCTCGCGGGCGATTAGTCGTTCATGGGTATGCCCGAAAAGCGCGGCGCAGCAGCCGTTATCGCGGGCAACGGAGCGGAGGGTCTCCGTTCCGTCCTTGACGTAATATCTGTGACCGTGGGTACAGAAAATTTTCCTGCCCATAACTTCCAGAACGAGGAAGTCGGGGGAATCCTTTGAAAAATCGCAGTTGCCGCGGACGCTTCGCAGATCAATATCCGGATATTTTATCTTCATTTCGGCAATTTCGGCTTCGCCGTCGCCGAGGTGGACGAACATATCCGCTTCGGGATTGGCGCGGATAACTTTTTCAAGCTGTACCCGCGAGCCGTGTGAATCGGAAACCACAATTATTCTCACAAAAAATTCTCCCCTTCATATACTGTATTATCCGCAGAAATGAAAAATCTGCCGTTTTGTTCTTTTTAAAGCTATTATAACATATTCTGTAAGAGAAAGAAAGAACAATTTTAAAATTTTGCGGAGAATTTTCACACGAAAGGAAAATCTTACATGGCAAACATAAAAGCAGACCCGCAGAAACTGGATCAGCTCATAGGTGCGGTAAGCTCCAAGCTGGGAGTTTCCAAAGAAAGTCTCAGACGGGATCTTGAAACAGGGAAGTTTGACGCCGCTCTTAAAAACATGAAGCCCACCGAGGCGGCGGCTTTCAATCAGGTACTTAACAACCCGAAAATGCTTGAAAAATTTATGACAACACCCCAAGTCCAAGCACTCTACAAAAAGCTTACCCAATAATTACAATTGGAAGAGTTAAGAGCTTTAGGAGAGTTGAGAGTTAAGAGTTAAGAGTTGAGAGCAGGCTGAGCCTGCACCCTTTCAGGCATATTTTTGTGATTTTCAAATTAATACCTGCCGTGAGATAAATTGGAGTTAAATCTACAAAAGCATTTAAACCAAGGATATAAGCGTTACTGCAATATCTCAACTCTCTACTCTCAACTTTCAACTCTGATAAAAAGGGGCGAGATAATGGAGGATATTTCCCGTAAAATCGAATCTCTGCTTTCCGATGAAGAGAGTATGCGTCAGATACAGGAACTCGCCGCCATGTTCTCGGGCGGTGAGTTCTCCGGCTCGGACAATACGGAAAATTCCGATCCCCCCGACAGTTCACAAGGCGAAAATTCGGGCGGGTCCGGAATCGACCCCCTTGCGCTTTTTCAGGTGCTGAACGCGGCTTCCGCCAAGGACAAGAACTGCGAACTCCTTTCCGCCCTCCGCCCCCACCTTTCCGAGGAAAAACAACTGCGCATTGACAAGGCGGTAAAACTTCTTAAATTATATAACATATTTACTGTATTACGGGAAAACGGTTTGTTGAATGATTTAGAAAATATACTTTAAGTATAAAAAGGAGCGGTAAAAAATGTCTGAAAACGGTATTCGGGAGGCGGAACAGCGGGTAAGGGAGATGAACAGAATGACAAGACAGTATTCCGAACAGGGGAACCGCTATTTGCAGAATATCCGAACACCGCAGACCTCTGTAAACGTTCAGCAGTCCGCAAGGTTTGAGCCTGCCGCGCAGAAACAGAACGTTCCCCGCGGGCAAGACAATTCCGTGCAGAACAGCGCCCCGCAGGCATTTTCACAAAATACTCAAAGGAATAACAGCAACAATATATACAAACAGGAAATACATAAGAGCGGGGCGATTTTCCCCGACCTGAAATTTGACAACGAGAAGCTGATGATACTGCTGCTGATGTACCTGCTGATGCGGGAGAACGCGGATATAAAACTGATACTGGCGCTGGGATATTTACTGCTTTAAGGAGGGGAACGCGTGCGGTTTTTTGAAAAAAATGCTGCGGAGGAGTCCGCAGAGAAACGGCAATTACTGGAAGATATTGATTTTGTGACGGAACGGCTGAAACATATCCGCGAAAGCTACGACATGACCGCCGAGCCTGAGCTTGTGGACGCGCTGATTTACGAGGAAATGGCTATGCGGTCGAGGTTTGACTATCTTATACGGGTCGCAAAGGAGAATAACATAAAATGCAGGATAGGTATGCGGAATTGATATTTTACGGCGCGTTTGCGCTGGCGGCGTTGGTAATGCTGATATACTATATGCGCAGGGAAAAGCCCGTTAGAAGCGCAGTTCTGGGAATGGTGTCCGGAGCGGCGGCTCTGCTTGCGGTACACTATCTGGA
>CANRFB010000077.1 GCA_947629785.1 uncultured Clostridia bacterium
TAACGGTCTTTTTGTTGGTAACTTCAAGTTGAAACGTTACTCGCTACTTTTTTCAGTCCACATCGGTTATGTAATATCCGTTGTCAAGCCAGCATTGACTAATAGTGTTAAGTCCCCTCCTGAACCAAAACTCACGGCGGGTATAGGCTACTCTGCTAAGTTTGATCCCTATTATTTCTTCAATTTTCTCAAAAGACAGCTTCATAACCGCCGTACTGCTTGCACGAAAATAGTTGTAAAGCGGCAAATACTTTTGACTAATGCTGATTTGCGGCGTGTTCATATTTGCCACTATGTCAGCAACATCTTGTATAGTGTCGGGCAGCTCCACAACGTCAACATAGTCTACAGAGCAGTACATGCATCTCTCGTGAACGTATACCTCGCAGTATTTACGCTTTACCCCTGCTATCTCTATTATCTCCTTAGTTTCGTCACGTAAAATCGGCTTGCCGCAGTAGTAACAGCAGCCGTTTTGCCTTTCCCAAATAGGCTTATATTTGCCTACAACATTCTGAATGTCCTTTTTTGCCTCCCGTATTTCGTAATACTCAAAATCAATATAGGGATTGACATTTGTTTTAACAGCCTTATGGGTTGTCAGTATAGTGTCGGAAAACCTCTTTACTTTAATGTCTCTGCGTTCGGGCAGAGCATAGGAGTATGTACCGTCATACTCCTGATACCAGTATTTATCAAGTATTTTATCCATATCCCATTTAGGGTGTTTCTGCTTGCACACGTCAAGCAGTATGGTTTTTATATATACGTCAAGGTGACGAAACACGTCAGCAGCTTCTTCGACCTTATGGTACGAACACCAGCCGTCAATTTTTCTGTTTATGGTTTTTATCAAGGATTTTTGCGATCCTGTGTGATTATATATTGTTTCGCTAATAATATTCTTAAATCGGTCAACAGACCGTTGCGTTGGATAAGCGTAAATATGGTTACTATGCTTTGCGTAATGCCTTGAAACAAAATTGAAGCACTCGCTTATATGTACAATTTTACTTTTTTCCTCCGAGAGAATTAATCCGCGTTCCTTTAAAAAATCCTCCGTCCATATTCTAAATTTTTCAGCGTTTTCACGACCTCGTGCCGTTATCAATATATCGTCTGCATACCGTATCATATTACCGTCCGCAAAATCTAAGTCATCAAGCGGATATACAATTTTCCTGCCATTGTACAGTTTATCGTATATGTAGTCCTGCAAGCCGTCTAAAACCATATTGGCGATTATAGGAGCGATAACAGAGCCGATTGCCACTCCTGTGTCAACAGGAAATAAATCTCCCGAAACAACATACCCTGCCGCCAAAAATTGCTCCAGTATACCCTGTGGCAGCGGAATATGATTTAATACCCATTCGTGGCTTATATGCTCGTAACATTGTTTTACATCACCGATAAATACCCATTCGGGAGCGTTTTCGCCGGATAATGCCATTTTGACATATTCGTTTGCGTCATATGTAGAACGTCCCTTGCGAAATGCAAACGATTTCCTGTCTGCCCAAGACTCCGAGATCGGGTCAAGTGCAAATGAATACAGATCCTGCATTGCTCTGTCGTAATACGTATCTATATGTATACGCCTCTCCTTGCCATTACTGCATTTAATAATCAGCATACGTGAGGGCATAGCCGTGTAACCTTTAGACGTTAGTGACAATGCCGCTGACATCTTTTCGTGCGGCGTATGCCATTTAATACCGTCTACGCCTGTTGTTGCGGCAGTTCCGCAAACGTGCCTGACTGCAAGCACCTTTGCTTCAAGGGAATATACAATTTTCTTCTGCCACTTGTCAATCAAACTCATATTGTGTGAGTATGCAGATTTTGACAATGCCTCCTGCATATTTTTTAAAGTATTCTCTGCTTTCTGCCAGTCAATACTTTCCCATATGCTTGTCATATCCGTTCTTGCGCCGTTTTTTAGAAATTCATAATGCCCTATAAAGAGCAAATCTGAAAATCTTAATTTTGATTTATGCTGAACGGAGCGGTCGATTTTTTCTAACTCATATCCGCATAAGTCAACATCAAGCATTATAGGGCAATGATCCGAGCCGCGAATATCGACTAAAATATCTGAACATTGGATTTTATCCGAAATTATATTGTCAACAAAAAAGTAATCTAATCTCCAGCCTCGATTTTCCTTGCGCTTAAATTTTCTGTTAGACCACCAAGAAAATTTGTTTGTTTCATCGGGGTGCAATACCCTGAAGCTGTCAATAAATCCGAGGTCAAGAAACTTCCCCAAATTTTCCCGTTCAACGGATTGAAAGCCCTGTGCATTTATTTCTACCCATTTACTTGCGGCATATATGTCTTTATTTGATATGGCTACGTTAAAATCTCCGCAAATGATAACAGGCTTACTTGTTTTCAACTCCGATATATAATTAAAAAGGTCATTATCCCATTCAGCACGGAAGTCAGAACGGTCATAGGAATGTTGAGCGTTCGGAACATAACAGTTTACAAGATAAAAGTCCGCAAATTCAAGAGTTATTACCCGACCCTCGTTCTCGGTGCAGTTTGGCATACCGTATCGGTGAGATATTGGTTTAATTCGTGATAGGCACAATGTACCCGAATATGCTTTCCTGTTTTTACAGCAGTTCCAGAACGGGTAGTATCCGTCAAGCTCCAGCATATGCACTGGCTCTTGTACCTTAGTTTCCTGAAAGCAATATATATCAGCGTCGCTGTTATCAAGAAAAAGCGACAGACCGTGAGCCCACGCCGCGCGAATACCGTTTACATTCCACGAAATTATTTTCATTTTCATTCCTCCAGCCACGATAATTATACCATAATCCATAAATAAAAATCAACATAAGTCCTGCTCCGTAAAAACAAGGACTTATGCTGTAATGTATAAAAGAATAAATTGTTCTACAGATTTCACATTTTGCAGGGGGACAATGAGTTTACTCGGTTTAAACCTTTAGCCGTTTTATAGCTTGCTTAACTCACATACCATAATCCGTTTTCCCTCATTTTTTCTTCAATGATTTGCTGACTTCCTCTAATACCCTTTATATTTGATACGCTAAAGCGTGTGCTGTCAGAAATATCCTGAAGATAGTAATATCCTGCGTTATTTAACCTTTTAAGTATATGCGGCGGTAAATTGCAGTCATTAAGTTCAATAAGGTTATCTTCCTCATTTTGGCATAAAGATAAACCGAGAGTTTTTAACGTTTTAATGATACATTCGAGATAGTCAGTTCTTTGACGTCCCCCTATACCCTTTCGGATAAACAGTCTGACAAGTCTTTGAAATGTGTACTGCTCTAAATCCGCAACTTTTTTATACCGTTAATTATAAGCAGATTTCTCAATTCGCAGGGAAAACGACAGTCATCAAAAGTAATTTCTTCCTTTGACATTATTTTCAAAATCTTGCAATTTTCAACATTATTTTCGATAAAGTTTAATTCATTGGCAGGGTTTTCCGCTTTGTCATCGGGTACATCATAAGAAATTAGTGCATACTTTTTCATAAAATCACACCGTCCATAATTATTTTTGGGGCTTTTTCGCTTATTACATATTTATAATTTCTGATACAGACTACGGATTACATCGTTTGCAGGGGGAATACCCCTGTGAGATAACGTCCTCTCTGTCTCCGCAAAACTCTTTCTTGTTCTTCTCTTTCATCTGTTCCACGCCGGAGCAGAACGGATAGTGAAATTTCTTTGTGTTGGTGTTCAAAATGTATGTCGTCCCCTGCTTCTCGGTACTCGGCGTGTTGTGCGTTTCTGTCTGCCTCGGAGCTGCGGTCACGGTCGTTTCAGCGGTATGTTCCCTGCTGCTCCCGTCCGAATAATCTATTATGATGTCGGGTTGAACATTATAGCAGAAAACGCAGAAGCATATGCCCTCACCGCTGTCCTCAACGGAATATCCCTCCATAAGTACGCCGTCTGCCAAAAGATTATTGCCGTCAAACATAGGCGTTACACGGTACATAACGTGATTATTGGTTTCCTCAACATAATTGGCGGTCATATCCTCGAACGGCAGCATACCCACGGTGTTGAGATACCGTGTACCTGTTATCAGATTTTGCTCGTTGGCGTTCTCGCCGCTAAGCTGATAACCGATAAGGTGACATCGGTTATATAGGTACTTGCCGTCCACGTTATCATACTTGACCGTATGCCAGCCTGTTGGTCTTACAGAGCCGATTTTCCCCCGTTCCTCGGTGGGCATAATATCTTTGCCTATGCAAGCGTAAGCCGTACCGCACCTGCCTAAATCGTCAAATTCGGAGTATGTTTCAAAGGATTTGACCGTCAGCTCCGATTTGCTAAAGAACGGCACATTATCATTTATAACCGCATATGCCTCGCCCGTGTATTGGGGTACGTCAGACAGCGAAAAACTTTCGTAGGCTGACTTTTTTTCTGTTTTAATACTTGCGGTCGTGTGCTTCTGTGCCGCCATTTCCGACTGCTCGGCGGCAAGCCTTGTAACGTTGCTATCAATAAATTCCGTATAAACATTAACTTTGTATAATTCGTCATTTTGAGTTGTACAGCCGCTTGCGGCAATAGCAATAAAGCAGGACAGGACAAAGAAAGTAACCGACTTAGTTATTTTTTTCATAAACAATCTCCGATATTTTTAGGAATGGCTCTCCGTAAAAGCTTTTTTTGCTGACAACACTAAAATTATCCAAAATAGACTTATCAAATTCAAATTTGCTTGAAAACTTTTTATTCCATTTGTACAAAATTATTTTGTCGATACGGTCAATATACGGTGTGATGTCAGTATCTTCGACAAAACAATAACTATCTTCCCCTGCAATGTCAAGAAAATCATCGTCTATCATTTTCATTGGATAATAGCCGAATTGCCGAGAGGAATTGAAGTTCATATATAAAAGAGCCTCGTTTGAAACTACTTTCAAACGTACCCAAAAAATAATGTGATTTAATTGACCGTTTGTGTTTAGTGCGATATTACCCGACTTGTCAATACAGGCAACTATAACCATAATTTTCACTCCCAAATATTTATTTGCGTACAACAGATTTTTTGTCATATAATAAGATATATGAATTTATCGGCACAATTCTTTCGCAAAATTAACCGTTTTGCGGAATTATTTGGTTGAAGCCCGAAAGTCAGCGAATAATTTCATATCATTGACGGAATTTTTGACGTGACAAATTAAGCGGCAAAGCTATCCGAAAACAGCTTCATACAACTTTGCTTTCTTTCCATAGAGGAATGTACATAGCGGTTTAAAGTTATCTGTACAGAGCTATGACCGAGTATCTCCGATAATGTTTTCACATCAAAGCCGAGAGCAATACAGCTTGTCGCAAACATATGACGCAGGGCGTGAAAATTAACATAGGGCAGATCACAGCGTTTAAGAACACTCTTGAAACGGTACTGCATTGTCCGAGGCTCTATTATCCTGCTGCTGCCCGACAGAAGATAACAGCCGCCGTCCGCTTTGATATTTTTGAGATATGGCAGAATAAAATCGGGCAGAGGAATTTCACGCTCCGAGCTTGCGCTCTTTGGTGACGTTACTATCAGCCGTGTACCGCCGCCCCTGTTCATAACCCGCTGCACGGTCTGTTTGACGGTCAAAATCTTTTTTTCAAAGTCAATGTTTTCCCATTTTAAGGCGCACAATTCGCCTATTCTTATTCCCGTAGCCGCCGAGAGCAGTATTCCAACGTTGGAGCAAGTGGGAGAACTAAGCAACACCGATTTCAGCTTTGATTGTTCGGCAGCGGACAAAAGCCTGTTGTCTGGCTTTTTATCGGACTTTGGCAATGTCACGCTGTCTATCCTGTTGGCGTAGCCATAACGACGTTGGGCGAACCTTGCCGCCGATTTCAGCAGTACAACAATATCTGCAATATATTTTGCGGATAGCTTTTCCTCTGTTTTATGTGATATGAAAATATTAAGGTTATCAGCCGTCAGTTTTTCATACCTTATGCCCGAAAAATACGGTAAAATATGCTTGTTCAGCTTCATTTCATAGTTTGCAAGGGTAGACGCTTTTACCTTATTTTTTACGTCCTCAAGCCACATCTTTATTACCTCTCCGACAGTTGATTTGCAGGAACATTCCGCACCGCTGCTGTACTCAACACGTTTTTGCTCGATAATTTCTCTGACGGCTGAATAACTTTTTCCGTAGACAGAGCAGTATTTTGTCCTACCGTCAGGTGTGAAACCGCTCCTATAGCGACCCTCCCAACGACCGTCCCTGCGTTTATATATGTTTAATCCCTTTCTTGCCATAGTATTACCTCCGATTTGACGTTTATTTTGACGGCACAGACGCAGTAATAAGCCTCCCTGCCGCCCGATTTTCGTGTGTTTATCAAATTACGGTCTGTTAAAACAGCCATAAATTGCTTGACATTTATTCCAAAATGTGCTATAATAAACAAAATCCAACAAAATAAAACAAAAAATGCCCTTTCGCAAAACGGTTAATTTTACGAAAGGGCAAAAAAATAAGGCGATACTGTTTTCACAATATCGCCCTTATGCTTGTGTATTCAATTTTATCAGTTCCCCATTGGGGAATTACCGTATTTCCTCCTTTTCACGTTCAAAGTACATCTGCAATGCTTCATCAATAATGCTGTTGACATATTCGTCTGTTTCTTCCTCGTCAAAGTATTTGCTGTATATGTCAGCGTTCAGCTTGCGGGGTTTAGGCTTTTTCGGCTTGTCCTCTGCTCCCTTTGAGTAGCTTTCGAGCATTTTTACGGCGGTTTTAACGCTGCCGTCAAAGTCGGTAAACAGTTCGCGCAAAGCAGGAGCGGACTTCATATCAATTCTTACCGCCTGATACTCTTTACCGTCCTTTACAACAGTTTCCTTAAAGTATTCAAATATTGCCTTTTGAGCATTTTTTGAAATGTAGGAAAACTCAACTCCTGCACGAACAGGCAGCAGCTTCAAATCAATGCTTGGGAGTAATTCCTCGGTCAGCTTGCTTATTCGGACCAGTCTTGCTACGCTGTTTTTAGACAGCTTGTACTCCGTACCGACAATCGCCAGTTTGCTTTTGCCGTTTTCGTTGATGTAAACATTTCCCGAATTATCCTCCGTATATTCGCCGTTTTCTAAGTTCTGTATTTCCGTGCGTATCGCTTCTGCCTTTTCATCGGTGAACATTTTTGAGTGCTGATATGCGATTACGGTCGCTTGTTCGGATATACTTAAATCGTTAAAACCTCTCTGCATAAGGTTTGTTTCAACGACATAGACTTCCGCTTCTTCGTCCGTCAGACCGTTCTTGACAATGCAGGGGACAACGGTCAAGCCCGCTAACCTTGCGGCGTTACATCTGTTATGTCCCGCAAGTATTTCATACTTGCCTATCTCGCTTGCGGGACGTGCTATGATCGGGTTGAGTACGCCGTTTGTCCTTATACTCTGAACCATATCTTCAAGGCGTTCACCCTCATACAGCTTAAACTTGTGGTTGTGGTAGGGGATAAGGCTGTCAAGCGGAGCGTTCATAATGGTGTTTGCCTGAACGCCGCCTGTTGGCGGCTTTCCCAGCATTGAAGTTATATCAAATCCCATACTATACTCTCCTTTCTACTTCCTCGGCAAAGGCTTTGTATTGCAGTCCGATTTTTGAGCTATTCTTAAAGCACAACGCCTTTTTGTCACGACTTGAATATGAAGCGGTAACTGAACGGGATATGCCTGTCGAGAAAACCTTTTCACCGAATGTTTCTTTGTACTCTTGACTTGTGTCCCTTGTCATAGCAGTATTATCAACCATAGTGGGCAAAACGCCTAAAAATTCAAGATTGGGGTTTATAGTTTTCTGAATTTGTGAGATTGTGTTCGTTACAGCGTTTAAAGCCTTTTTTGAAAATTCTTGTGTTTGGGCGGGTATGATTACGCCGTCTGCGGCTGTAAGAGCGTTTATAACAAGTACGCCTAAAGAAGCCTGACAGTCTATGATTATGTAATCGTAATTGTCCTTGACTTGTTCTAAAAGACGTTTCAAAACCGTTTCTCTTGCCATTACCGAGACTAAGTACAATTCAGCTTCTGCAAGGCTTAAATCAGACGGAATGTAATCAATGCCGCCGTTTCTTTCGCTTGTATGTATAAAATCGTCTATATTTACCTCTGTCCCCGAAACAAAAGCCTTGAACAATGTGCTGATACTTTCATTTTCGTTTCCGTCAAAGCCGAGATACGCCGAAGCGTCTCCCTGCGTGTCAAAATCAACAAGCAAGACCTTTTTTTCGTCCAGTTTCAAAGCCGCCGCAAGGTGTACGGCGGTAGTGGTTTTACCCACGCCGCCTTTTTGATTTGCAATAGCAATGATTTTTCCCATTTTCTGTTACCTCCTTACACATTCATTTCTTCAAGCCGATTGAGTTCGGCTTTCATAACTTTAACAAGGTATGCTGTTTCACGGTCGTAATCGGAATAATCTTCCTCGTCCCCGCTGTCCTCGTCTCCGTCGGGAACGTCCCCGATGTAGTCCAGCATTTCATTCAGACAGATTGTAAGAGCGTCCTTTACGCCGTTTGCAAGGTTTTCATTCTCCTTTGCGGTTTCGGTGATGTACTCTCTGAAAGCTCCGCAGGTATCGTCAACCTGTTCGGCGGTCAAGTCCTCTAAGAACGCTTGAATGGACGAAGCGGCAATGTCACTCCATTCCATATAGTAGTTGCTTACCTCGCAGCAAGCCTTGATGTCGTCGATTGCCTCTAACACACGTCCGTGTGCTTCACTTCTGTTTTCAAACATAAATTTTTCCTCCTATAATTTCAAAAATCAATTTCGGGTAAACCGTCTGCCAGACCTAACAGCGCAAGCGTTTGATATATTCCCTCGGCATAGCCTAACTGCCTGTCTGCTGTCCGTTTCGTGCTTTCGTCAAGCCTGTCATATTCGTGGGGAGGTAAACGGAATATTTCTCCCGCACTACTCATTTTAAAAAGGTACTCCTGTTTTACCTTTTCAATTCTGTTGATTTCACGCTTTGTCATTTTTTCCCTCCTTTCCGTCAATGCAGGCTCTGATTGTTTCCAAAGCCTCCCTGCACTCGCTTTCCGTTGGGGGATTGCTCCTGCAATACTCGGCGTAGGCTTCGTCAAGCGCCCTTTTCCTGCGTCTGCTTTCGGCAGCGGCAGCCGCCTTTTCCCTGTTGCGTTTCTCACGTTCCGCGGTTTCACGCTTTACGTCCTCTGCGGCTTTGATAAACATATTCGCCACATCAAGCCCGTTCTGCAATTTGGTTAAATCTTTTTCGTTCATTTCAGACCGCCTTTCAGTTCCCCATTGGGGAATTTTTTGTTTTTGCTTACAATAACAGTATAGCACTATATATAGTGCCAGTCAATAGTATTTCCTGACAAAATTTTCTTAATATCTGCGTTGTCAATAGATATGACCCAAAAAAAAAAAAAAAAAAAAAAAAAAAA
>CANRFB010000078.1 GCA_947629785.1 uncultured Clostridia bacterium
ATGAAATTGTAGACATTATAGAACCTCCTCAAAAAATTATACTGTTCGAGCGTTGCGCCACCGTATATAAGCCTTTTTAAAATGTTTACACACGATATACAGTCATATAAACATTATAACACACATTCCGACAAAATGCTATAAAAATTTATAACAAGCGTTCAGCATTTTTGTTGTGCATTTCATACAAAACACCTTTTGGGTAATTCCATTTTCCGCAAAATTATGCTATACTTTATTAAATGTACAAAATTTTTTGGAAAATTGCGGACAAGTTTTTATACTCTATATGGATAAATATATTCCGCTGCTTGTCGGGATATTCTTTTACCATAAACAGACAGCAGCGTTTCAATAATTTTCAAAGGGGAATTTTTATGACAAAATTTGACATAGCAATTATAGGCGGAGGACCTGCGGGGGCGACTCTGGCAAGGCTTATCGGGAAAAATTTCAAAGTGCTGCTGATCGACGGGAAAACCGATTCCGCGGACAGTTTCAGGAAAACCTGCGGCGGGCTGCTTTCTCCCGACGCGCAGAAAGCCTTTGCGGAATTTGACCTGACGCTTCCCAAGGAAATACTTGTAGACCCGCAGATATTTTCCGTCCGCACCATCGACCTGAAAAGCGGCTCGGAGCGGCATTATCAGCGATTTTACATGAATCTTGACCGCCACAAGTTCGACCTGTGGCTTGAAAGCCTTATCCCCGACGGTGTGGAAAGATTCTTCGGAAAGTGCAGGGAGATTTCCAAGTCCGCCGACGGAACGTTCCGACTTGTATGCAAAAGCAACGGCGGCGCGGAGGAAGTTTTCACCGCCGAAAAGATAGTTGGCGCGGACGGGGCGAATTCCATGGTGCGGAAATATCTTTACCCAAACAAGAAGATACGCCGTTACACCGCCATACAGCAGTGGTTTCCCGAAGAGAATGCAAACCCGTTCTACAGCTGCATTTTTGACCCCGAAACCAGCGACTGCTGTTCGTGGTCGATTTCAAAAGATAACATATTCATTTTCGGCGGAGCGTTTGCGCCCGAAAAGTGCAGGGAAAATTTTGAAAAGCAGAAAAAGCGGCTCGAAGCCCGCGGCTTTGTTTTCGGAACGCCCATAAAAACCGAAGCCTGCGTAGTTCTGCGCCCGAAGTCGCCCTTTGACATCTGCACGGGCAGGGACGGGGCGTTCCTTATCGGCGAAGCGGCGGGGCTGATAAGTCCCAGTTCCCTTGAGGGCATAAGTTTCGCGGTAAACAGCGCGCGTATACTTTCGGACGTTCTCTTGAACGGTGATTCCAACAAGGAATATTCTGCTAAAATTATTCCAATGCGTATAAAAATTCTTGTAAAAGTGCTGAAATGTCCGTTCATGTATGTGCCGTTCCTGCGGAAGATGGTAATGAAAAGCGGGATACAAAGCATCAACTTAAAAAGAGTTGAGAGTTGAGAGTTAAGAGTTGAGATATTGCAGTAACGCTTGTATCTCAACTCTCAATTTCAAATGCTGTAAAATAGTTTTCCCGTCTATAAATAATATAGACGGGAATTTTGTTTGCAGATTTAACTTTACTTTACCTCACGGCAGGCACAAAACGAAAAATCACTGAATAAAGCCTGAAAGGTTGCAGGCTACAGCCTGCTCTCAACTCTTAACTCTTAACTCTGTCACAAGGCTTTGCCTTGTGACACAACTTAGAGTTCGGGCAGCAGCCGCAGTTTCCGCCGCATACGGACTTTCCTGCTTTTTTGTCCTTTCTCAAGCCCGAAATTATCAGCGCTATTACAAGAATAAGAAATATCGCTGCGATTATCGTTCCGAAATTTTCGGTCAGGAATTCAACCATATGACCCCTCCGTTCAGGCTTTGGCTTTTATGCGGACATCTGCGGTAAGACGATTGCTTTCCTTGTAGGGTCTTGCAAGCATATATATCATGAACGCAAGCACGGCTATTGCAGATATCAGCCCGATAATGTTAACATTTCCCGTGAAAAGCAGTCCGAACTGGTAAACCATAAGCGAGATCGCATAGGCAAATACGCATTGGTATGCAATGGCAAATGCCGTCCACTTTCCGCTGTTCATTTCACGTCTGATAGCGCCGATAGCCGCAAAACAAGGCGCGCAGAGCAGATTGAATATAAGGAACGAATATCCCGCAAGTGCGGTGAATTCCGCCGCAAGACTGCCCCAGATCTCGTCGCCGTTTTCGGAAACTTCCTCCGCGAAGTGATAAAGAGAACCGTATGTGGCAACTACATTTTCCTTTGCGATAAGTCCCGTTACCGCCGCAACGGCTGCTTTCCAGTCGCCCCAGCCCAGAGGTGCGAATATCCAAGCGATAGCCCCGCCGATCTTTGAAAGTATGGAGTTGTCTATTTCCTCAACCATGCCGAAGCTGCCGTTTTCAACGCCGAATCCCATTAAGAACCAGAGCACTATTGTGGAAAGAAGAATTATCGTTCCCGCTTTCTTTATGAACGACCAGCCGCGTTCCCACATGGAGCGGAGAACATTTCCCACGGTGGGAAGATGATATGCGGGAAGTTCCATTACGAATGGCGCAGGGTCGCCCGCGAACATCTTTGTCTTTTTCAGCATAATTCCCGAAACGATTATTGCCGCAACGCCTATGAAATACGCCGAGACCGCTACCCAGCCCGCATTATTGAAAAGCGCGCCCGCGATTAGTCCGATTATGGGAAGTTTTGCGCCGCAGGGAATGAATGTGGTCGTCATGATAGTCATTCGCCTGTCCCGCTCGTTTTCAATGGTACGGGAAGCCATTATTCCCGGAACGCCGCAGCCCGTGCCGATAAGCATGGGAATGAACGATTTTCCCGAAAGTCCGAACTTGCGGAAAATTCTGTCCATAACGAACGCAATACGCGCCATGTAGCCGCAGGATTCCAGAAACGCAAGGAATATGAACAGCACAAGCATCTGCGGAACGAATCCCAGAACAGCGCCCACGCCGCCGATTATTCCGTCAAGAATAAGGCTCTGTAACCAGTCCGCGCAGCCGATACTGTTAAGAAGATTCTCAACAAGAACGGGGATCCCCGGGATCCAGAGACTTTCGATCCCGAACAGGTGCCAGCCCTCGCCGAAAACACCGTCATTTGCCCAGTCGGTCGCCCACGTTCCCACTGTCGTTACCGAAATGTAGTAGACAATGAACATTACCACCGCGAAGATAGGCAGGGCAAGTATGCGGTTTGTGACTATCTTGTCTATCTTGTCGGAAATCGTCAGGCTGCCCTTGCTTTTCTTTGTGTAACAGCCTTTTATGACGGAAGCAATATATATGTACCGTTCGTTGGTGATGATACTTTCGGAATCATCGTCCATCTCCTTTTCAGCGGCGGCAATGTCATTTTCAATGTGCGCAAGAGTTTCGGCGGAAATGTTCAGGCTTTCAAGAACTTTGTCGTCCCGCTCGAATATCTTTATGGCGTACCAGCGCTGACGTTCTTCGGGAATGTCGTGAAGCACCGCTTCTTCAATGTGTGCGATGGCGTGTTCAACGCAGCCGCAGAAACTATGCTGCGGGATCGTCGGGATTTTAGAATTTGCGGCTTCAACGGCAGCTTCGGCGGCTTTGGTGATACCCTCGTTTTTAAGAGCGGAAATTTCCATTACCTTGCAGCCAAGTTCTTCGGAAAGGCGTTCAATGTCTATTTTATCGCCGTTCTTGCGGACAACGTCCATCATATTGACAGCGGCGACAACGGGGATCCCCAGTTCCACAAGCTGTGTGGTAAGGTAAAGATTGCGCTCAAGATTAGTTCCGTCAATTATGTTGAGAATGGCGTCGGGACGTTCGCCGATAAGGTAATTCCGAGCAACAACTTCTTCAAGGGTATAGGGGGAAAGTGAGTAGATCCCCGGCAGGTCGGTGATGATAACGTCCTTGTGTCCTTTCAGCCTGCCTTCTTTTTTCTCAACGGTAACGCCGGGCCAGTTTCCCACAAACTGATTAGAACCCGTCAGCGCGTTAAAAAGCGTGGTCTTGCCGCAGTTGGGGTTTCCGGCAAGAGCAATTCTGATTTCCATAAAGCATTTCCTTTCTTAGCAATTGCTAACTAAAATCTGTAATTTTGCGGAATTTGTTAGTTACAGCTAACTATTGTGCAAAATTAGGCGGTTTCGATGTTTTCCGCATCGGCTTTCCGCAGTGAAAGTTCGTAGCCGCGGACGGTAACTTCAATGGGGTCGCCGAGAGGGGCGACTTTGCGGATATAGACTTCCGTGCCTTTTGTAATGCCCATGTCCATGATACGGCGTTTCACCGCGCCCTCGCCGCAGAGTTTCTTCACCGTTACGGTCTGACCGACCTTTGCCTCTTTAAGTGTCGACATTTCCATGACCTCCCATAACTAAAATTTTCAAACCATTATCCGGTTTGCCATTTCCTTTGAAACAGCCACCCGGGAATCTTTGACATTCACAATGACGTTTCCGCTGATCTCGCTTATTACCGTCACCGTTCCTCCCACCACAAAACCGAGATTTTCGAGAAACTTCTTGGTTTCGGGGTTTCCGCTGATTTTTTTGATGATGTTTTCTTCACCCGCGTTTGCAAAACCCAAAGGCATCATACATACCTCCCAATCAGTTAGTATAGACTAACTATCCTGCATAAAATTTTGGTTAACATCTGCTAACCAATTATTATAATACTCCCTATCGTTTCAAATGTCAATAGGCTTCCGAAAATTCCGTGAAAAATAATAACAGAAACAAGCAAATTAAAATGCAAATTTGTGCAAAAAGCATAAAGAGTTGAGAGTTGAGAGTTAAGAGTTAAGATATTGCATAAATGCTTATATCTCAACTCTCAATTTTTTGCAGATTTAGCTTTATTTTACCTCACGGCAGGCAATAATTTGAAGATAACAAAGTAAAACCTGAATGCGTGCAGGCTCAGCCTGCTCTTTATTTCCGATTGACATATGACGGTAAAACGTGGTATAATTACTAAGGTTATTTTGTATGAAAGGATAGTTCAAAGATGAAATATATAAGATATTTCCTTGTGCTTGTGATGTCGGCGTTAATGCTGACTTCCTGCGCATATGAAAGTTACGACCCCGCCGGAACTTATGCGGCTGTTTCGGAAACTTCCCAAACGGCGGAGATCACCGAGGAAACGCCCGAAGCTTATTCCGAGGAAACAACCGCCGCGGAAAGCAGTGTTACGGAAGTTTCCATTGATAAGGACGGAAGTTACACCTCCCCCGAGGACGTGGCGGAATATATCCATAATTTTGGAACGCTTCCCGATAATTTTATGACAAAAGCCGAAGCCCAGAAGCTCGGCTGGAGCGGCGGCGACCTCTGGAAATATGCCGACGGAATGAGCATCGGCGGCGAACGTTTCGGGAATTACGAGGGACGTCTCCCCGAAGCCGAGGGGCGGACTTATACCGAGTGCGACGTGAATTACAGCGGCGGTCCCCGCGGCGCGGAAAGAATAGTTTTCTCAAACGACGGGCTTATATTTTACACCGGCGACCATTACGAAACTTTTACTCAGTTGTATTAAGGACGGTTTTGCATGAAAAATATTATCATTGATCTTGGAAAATTTGACGGGAAAGACGCATTTTACGATTTTGTTTCGGAAAATTTGCAGTTCCCCGACTATTTCGGCAGAAACGCCGACGCGCTCCACGATGTTCTTTCGGAAAAGAATGACCTGAAAATAACCGTCATGAACGCTTCACAGGCGGGGGAGTGGGCAAAGCCGATAATTTCTGCACTTTCCGATATTGAGTATGTAAAATTCGAGAAAAACGGCGCGGAAATGAAGCGCTCCGACTTCTTTTATGAACTTCCCGAAGAACTTATCGCCCAGACGCCTATTGAACCGCGGAACCATTCGCGGCTTCTGAAAGTTGACCGCATTACGGGCGAAACGGAACATTCCCACTTCTACGATTTGGGGAAATTCCTGAAAAAAGGCGACCTGCTTGTAATGAACGATTCGCGGGTACTGCCCGCAAGGCTTTTCGGGATAAAAGAGGGAACGGGCGCTGTTGTGGAATTTCTCCTGCTGGAACAGAAAGGCGATAAACTCTGGGAAACCCTCGTCCGCCCCGGGAAACGCGCCAAGCCCGGAACGAAGTTTTCATTCGGTGACGGACGTCTTACCGCGGAAGTCATGGAAACCGTTGAGGGCGGGAACCGCATTGTAAAATTTGATTGTGAGGGAAACTTCTTTACCGCCCTTGAAGATGTGGGACAGATGCCGCTTCCGCCGTATATTACCAAAAAGCTGGAAAACAAGGAACGCTATCAGACGGTGTATTCACGGGAACTTGGTTCTTCCGCCGCGCCCACCGCGGGACTGCATTTCACAAAGGAAATGCTTGAAGAACTGAAAGATATGGGAGTGAACCTTGCCTATGTAACGCTTCATGTGGGGCTGGGAACATTCCGACCAGTTAAAGAGGAGAAAGTAATTGACCATAAAATGCACAGCGAACATTTCTATATGCCCGAGGAGACCGCCGCGCTTATCCGAAAGACCAAAGCCGAGGGCGGGCGTGTCATAGCCGTGGGAACTACTTCCTGCCGCACTCTGGAAAGCATTGCGGCGAAATTCGGGGAAATAAAAGCCTGCGAGGGCTGCACGGATATTTTCATCTATCCCGGGTTTGAGTTCAAGGTCCTTGACGGGCTGATAACAAATTTCCATCTCCCCGAAAGCACGCTTATAATGCTTGTTTCGGCGTTCTTGGGCTACGAAAACACAATGAACGCTTACCGCATAGCCGTTGAGGAAAAATACAGATTCTTTTCCTTCGGAGATTCTATGATAATTCTTTGAAAAAACTCGTTTAAAATTTCATATTTGTATGGTATAGTTTACTAAGGTATTTTACTTATATGAAAGCAGGGGAGTTTTTGTATGGAACTTTCTGTAATTTTTAAAAGCGTTATTGATTCGGATAACGCGCCTGTTGTTATCTGCGACCTGAAACATATCATTATTTATATGAACCCTGCCGCCGCCAAGAGATACGAAAAGCGGGGCGGTTACGACCTTGTGGGACGTTCGCTCCTGAATTGCCACAGCGAGGAGTCGGTGGATAAGATAAAGAAAGTCCTTGACTGGTTTATCGCAAGCACGGACAATAACAAGGTATACGAATTCTACAGCGAAAAGGAAAACAAGGACGTTTATATGGTTGCTTTAAGAGACGATAACGGGAAACTTCTCGGCTATTACGAAAAGCACGAGTTCCGTGACCGTGAAACTTCCGCGCCCTATGAGAAAATTTTCTGAAAGGACAGTATATGTACACGCTTTTAAAACAAGAGGGGAAAGCCCGCCGCGGCAGATTTGAGACCGTACACGGCACTTTTCAGACCCCGTGCTTCATGAATGTGGGAACTTCCGCCGCGATAAAAGGCGGCGTATCTTCCATCGACCTGCGGGATCTGAAATGTCAGGTAGAACTCTGCAACACCTATCATCTGCACGTCCGACCATCGGACAAAGTCATAAAGGAAATGGGCGGTCTGCATAAGTTTATGAACTGGGATAAACCTATCCTCACCGACAGCGGCGGATTTCAGGTATTTTCCCTTGCAAAACTGCGGAAGATAAAGGAAGAGGGCGTTTACTTCAATTCCCATGTTGACGGCAGGAAAATTTTCATGGGTCCCGAAGAAAGTATGCAGATACAGTCAAACCTCGGTTCAACAATTGCCATGGCTTTTGACGAATGCGTGGAAAATCCCGCTTCCAGAGAATACAGCAAAAATTCCTGCGACAGAACTGTCCGTTGGCTTGTCCGCTGTAAAGAGGAAATGGAGCGGCTTAATTCACTGCACGACACTATCAACAAGAAGCAACTCCTTTTCGGGATAAATCAGGGCTGTACCTATGAAGATCTGAGAATAAAACACATGGAACAGATAGCCGCCCTTGACCTTGACGGTTACGCCATAGGCGGGCTTGCGGTGGGTGAACCCACCGAGGAAATGTACCGCATTATCGAAGCGGTAGAGCCTGTTGCGCCAAAGGAGAAGATACGTTATCTTATGGGTGTGGGAACGCCCTCAAATATAATTGAAAGCGTTTACAGGGGCATTGACCTTTTCGACTGCGTTATGCCAAGCCGCAACGCCCGCCACGGAACGGTTTTCACATGGAGCGGAATAATGCACATTTCAAATCAGCGGTATGAGACCGACCCGCTTCCCCTTGACCCCGAATGTGACTGCCCCACCTGCCGGAACTTTTCGCGGGCGTATATAAGACACCTTTTCAAGTCGGGCGAACAGCTTGCGGGACGGCTTACCGTCATGCACAACCTGTACTTCTACAACACACTTATGGAACGTATCCGAGACGCTATCGACAACGGCGTTTTCGGGGAATTCCGTGAAAAATATTCTCCGCTGCTTGAATCGCATTTATAGTTTTTGCGGGACAAGGTATTCCTTTTGGGAATATCTATTGCAATTTTGAGAAAATAATGTTATAATAGTATCTATGCAGAATATGGGGGACGGTTTATGAAACTTGTTATATTTGACCTTGACGGAACGCTTCTGAACACGCTGGACGACCTTGCGGATTCGGCGAATTTTGCGCTGACGGCTATGGGATTTCCCACACACCAAACGGAAGAATACAAGTATTTTGTGGGCAACGGTATTCCCAAGCTTATAGAACGCTGTCTGCCCGAAAATGCCCGTAATGAGGAGATTCAGAAGCGGACTCTGGATATTTTCAGCAAACGTTATGGCGAACATTATGCCGACAAGACCCGACCTTATGAGGGTATTCCCGAAATGCTCGATGAATTGTCGGCAAACGGCGTGAAACTTGCAGTTGCGTCAAACAAGGCGGACGCTTTTACGCAGTCGCTGGTAAGAAGATTTTTCGGGGAAAGATTTGACCTTATAAGGGGAAGTCTGCCGAACGTTCCGCGCAAACCCTCTCCCGAAATAGTTTACGGGATAATGTCCGGAATAGGCGCGGAAAAGCGGGAAACCGTTTTTACAGGCGATTCAAGCGTTGACATAACCACCGCGAAAAACGCGGGAGTGGACTCCATAGGCTGCCTTTGGGGTTTCAGAACGAAAGAGGAGCTTTTATCTGCGGGGGCGGGGAAGATCGCCGAAGATCCCATGCAGATCGTAAAATATATAGTAAAGGAGTAATTGTATGAACTACAGCATTAAGGAAGTTGCGGAAAGATTAA
>CANRFB010000079.1 GCA_947629785.1 uncultured Clostridia bacterium
AATATATTCGCTCAAATTATTTCGCCAGTCGGGATCCTTTATTATACAGGATCTTGTTGGATATTGATTTTCGGATTTACGGTATATTAGTATGTTTACATCAACAGTTGCGGACTCAAATACCTTTTCGCCTGCAAAATCAACGAGATGTGTGGTGTTGGTATGGGTACAGAAAAATTTGCGCAAAGCTTCGCCATAGCCTGCTCTCATCCACTTATTGGAAGTGATGAACGCAAGAATGCCGTTCGGTTTTAACAACTTATAGCCAAGTTCATAAAACAAACAGTAAATATCTCCTGTTCGTGCGTAAGTAACATAATTCATTTTCCGGAGATTATCAGCTTCTTTGTGCATTGACTGAAGCTGAATGTACGGCGGATTTCCTACAATTACATCAAAACCTATGAACTTGCCCTTTTCATCAAGTATTTCTGGGAATTCAAAAGCCCATTCAAATGCGTTTTCAAACGTAGAGTCGTAAGCTTTGAAAAGAGTTAATTGCTCATAAAGCCCATGTACCTGCTCTTTTGTTTCAGATATCTGTTTAAGAAGTTCCTTCTTTTTGTATTTATCAGAAATTGATTTGTATTCTGTGACAAGCTTTTTATATCTGGCTATCAATTTTTCTGTTTCCTTATCAGTTTTAATTTTTTGACCGGTGACAAAGTCAATTTTTGATAAAGTCGAATTTCCAGCTTTAATATTTATGTCAATATTCGGAAGTGTTTCCATTATGCCGTTTTTATAGTAAGCATTTTTCAACAGTTCTATCCATAGCCTGAGTTGGCAGATATAAACCGCTTTTGTATTTACATCTACACCAAAAAGACAGTTTTCGATAATAATACGTTTTTCATTAAATAAAGTTTCCTGAATTTCTCTTGATTCGTTGTCAGTTTTGTTATATACAAACGGATCTCCGTTGCCGTTACGCACGATCAGTACATCATCTTCAACAGTAATGTCATATTCTTTTACACGTTCATCGGAATTGTATTTGAATAATACGTTCAGCTGTTTTTTTACTGCAATTATCCTGTTAAGCGCAGATACAAGAAAATGTCCTGAACCTACGGCGGGATCGCATATTTTTAATGAATTTATTATATTATTGATCCGGCGGCGTTCTGCTCTTGTTTCGATTTTATCGGCAATATCGGCTAAGTCTGTGCAATTCCAGTTCATTTCTTTATTAACGGCGTTAAGTACGGCAGTTTCAACAGCTTCTTTTGCTATGTATTCGGTTATTACCGAAGGCGTGTAATTTGCCCCGTCCTTATAACCGTTAAGTTTTTCAAATATAAGACCGAGAACAGCAGCATCAATTATTTCTTTATGGTCGGATTCTGAATTATCGACCGAAGCGGCAGCAAAGTTATAACTGTTGAGAAAATCAATTATATACTCAATAACAGGCAATCTGTTTTTTGCTTTATTTCCAAGCACAGATTTGGATTTTCTGTCTATCAGGTCATTATGCAAGTAACTTATAAGAATATAATCTGTTTCTACCTTTTGTTTTTCAAAAAGTGAACTGTTAAGGTATGGTACTTGCTTGAATTTATCATGAAATTCCGAATCAGTCCGTTCTTTTGTTCCGAGTACATCAAAAAATAGACTCTGCAGATCGTTAAAGTTTTCAATTTTATTATTTGATAATATGTGATAAGCATCATCGTCAGAATTAAATGTAATAAGCTGCCCCTCAAACAGTTTGATAAACAGCAGACGATTTATCCAGATAAGTACAAGTTCAAATGTCAGTTCATCGATCCTGCCGCTCTCAATTTCCTTGTCCATAAGCAGTCGATGCACCTGATCTGCAAGTGAATTTCTGATGGTTGTGTCGATCTCCACAACAAGTTTATTATCTTTGGTGACTTCCTTAAATCCCATAATATACAATAGTTCATGATAAAATCCGCTGTTTAGGGAATGAGGTTCATAACCGATATTGGGAGCATTTTTAAGTAAATAGCTTTCCGATAAAATTTTATATAAGTTGGTAAGTTTATTTTTGTTGTTAATACAAGTGGAAATATCAAAGTAAACATATTTAAGTTTTTCGTTAATATCGATCTCATCGAAATGTTGTCGCAGTTCCTCATAGAAAGCAGCCGTATCATTTGCATAAGGCAGTTTCCCGTTTTTATACTTATAAAATCTGTTTTCAATATTACCGTCCGTAATGGTGTGTATAACTGTAGGGTCGATCAGAAACCAGTTGATGCCGTCAGTGATTATAAGTCTGCGCAAATCGGTTTTTATTGAGATCATGGCCTTTGACTTGGTGGTATCAATTGTTTTATCCAGATAATAATAAACGGCTTCCCATAATGCCTTTTTGTTTATGTTGTTAACAGTAAGCATTTCGGATTTGTTCTGAGGTGCTTTAGTTTCTATTATTGCAAGTAATTTTTCTTTTTCTTTTATAGCACTGTCAATATACCCGTCAGTATTTATTGAAAATCTTTCATCACTGTAAAAATTTTCACGAAGAAAATCATTGATGATATTCTTTATGTGTTCTTCATTTTCGCTGTTTTTGACAGCAGTATTAATTTTGTTTAAATATGTATTCAGTTTGATCTTAAAATTGCTTAACTTATCAGCGGATAACGCAGAACGGGGGAGTTCAAGCATTTTTGTTTCGGTTATTTCGATACACGGCATTGTTATATTCCTCCATTATTATGTAGTTATTGTTTTTTAAAAACATATGCTTAAAATAATGATACTATTTTTTTCGCTGATTTTCAAGACATTTTTTTAAAATTTTGCATTTTTAGCTGTTTATGTTATCAATGATACGTTATAATGAATTCAGACAAAAAAGACCCGTCCCGAAAAACGGAACGGATCTTAGAAGTTTTGCGATAAAGACCGGAGATCTTTGTAAAAATGTGACGTCTGTTATCTCTTTGAGAACTGAGGAGCACGTCTTGCAGCTTTGAGACCGTACTTCTTTCTTTCCTTCATTCTCGGGTCACGAGTGAGGAATCCTGCCTTTTTAAGGATAGGACGCATTTCATCGCTTACCTGAAGAAGCGCTCTGGAAAGTCCGTGACGGATAGCGCCTGCCTGTCCAGTAACTCCGCCGCCTGCAACTGTGCAGACAACATCGTACTTATCGGAACTTTCAGTGAGTATAAGGGGCTGCTTAACGATAAGTTTAAGAGTTTCAAGACCGAAATAGTCATTTATATCTCTGTCGTTTATTGTAATGTTACCGCTGCCTGCATAAACTCTTACTCTTGCAACGGAGCTTTTTCTTCTGCCGGTGCCGTAAAAATACGGCTGTTTGGATTCGTACATTTACGCTGCCTCCTTATATATTGTATATTTCGGGTTTCTGAGCCGCATGATCGTGTTCTGCTCCTGCATAGACTCTGAGACGCTTGAGAGCGGCTCTTCCGAGAGTATTGTTAGGAAGCATACCATTTACTGCAATCATCATGGCTCTTTCGGGATCGTTCTTCATCATATCGCTGTACTTGATCTCTTTGAGACCGCCGATCCAGCCTGTGTGCCACTTGTAAGTTTTCTGCTCTAATTTTCTTCCTGTAAGTTTAGCCTGCGCGCAGTTAATGATGATAACGTGATCGCCGCAGTCAGCGTGGGGAGCGAAAGTAGGCTTGTTCTTTCCGCGGAGGATAGAAGCAGCTTGTGCGGCAACACGTCCGAGGGACTTGTCAGCAGCGTCAAGCACATACCATTTGCGGCTGATTTCATTTGCCTTAGGCATATAAGTTGACATTATTCATTCTCCTTTTTGAAATATTTTTGTCCGTCCACGAAGTTGCCCGATAGCAACTCATAACAGGCAAAATTCGTTTGTACGACACAACATTTAAAATTATAAACGAATTGCTCCCCAAAGTCAACGTCCAAATTGCCGAATTTTTAAAATATATCCCTCAATCTCTCTGAATCTCTGCTATTTTCTTCAAATCTCTATGTTTCTCACTTTCTGTTTCATTTTTTGTCCCCTATCTGTAAGCTACAATTTTATGCTTTTATACAGTTTATTGAAATTAACAGTCATAAATTGTAAAATCACAAAATAATTTACAAAATATTCATATATATTTTTGCAAAATCGTGGCTTTTAGTTTGAAAATGTGTTATAATTTGAAATAGAAAATTATAATTTTTTTATCTTATCCAATATAAACCTCTGAACCATAACCATAAATTAGGAGTGAACTATATATAATGCGAATTATAGCTTTTGATATCTGCGCGCTTGTTTTATTGGCGTTCTTGATGTTTTCAATTATTTCCAGAAAAATAAACAGCGGCAGTCAGGGCAGATTCCTTATGCTTATTACAATTGTTACCTTTATATCTGCTCTCTTTGATATATGGGGACTTGTTTGTGACGCGTATCCTGACCCAAATGTTATCAGAACTTCAACAAGGTATATCTCACAGACAGGGTATTTGTTATTCCATAATCTTACATCGCTGTCTTTTATGCTGTACCTTATATCACTTACCGACAGATGGCACAAGATAACACACAGTAACCTGCTGAAATTGTGCGCTATAGTTCCGTATACATTGCTTATCATTCTACTGGCAACAAATCCGCTTCATCATCTGATATTCTATTTCAACGAACATAACAAGTATACCCGCGGCAAGCTGTTCTTTATCTTGTATGTCATGGCAGGGATATTCATGCTTGTGGGGCTTGTTTATACCATTGTTTATAGAAAACTTTTCACAACGGGGAAATTTGTCGCGCTAATGATGATAGTTCCTATACAGCTTTTTGCTGTAATTGTTCAGATGGTGAATAAGGAAATAGTGATTGAAATGTACTTTAATGCTATAAGCGTTCTGCTGTTGACGATAACGGTACAAAAGCCCGAGGAAATAATTGACTCAATTACGGGACTGCGCAGATATTCCGCTTATACCACCGATATGAAACGGAATTTCTACAACGAAAAGAAAGTAAGCGTTATTCTCATAAATATAGCCAACTATACAAATCTTTTCGGAATAGCAGGTTATGACGCAAGCAACGATATTCTTGTAAAAGTCGCCGAGGAACTCAGAGACGTCAACAAGGAAGTTAAAGCCCATGCGGACATTTACTATCTTGACCGCGGACGTTTCCGCTTTGTGGTGAACGAGAAAAACCGCGATAAGATAGAAGAAGCCGCTAAGATGATAAATCATATCCTCAAAACAAGTATGATAATAAACGGCATGGAGCTTAACCTTATAGCATACGTCTGCATAGGAAAATGCCCCGAGGAAATTACCGATTTCAAAGCCCTTATGGCTTTTGGAAACGATTTCCACATACTGAACCCGTATTCGGGAAGGGTAATGCACACTTCCGAAATTGCCGAAAAGAATCATTTCCAGCTTTCCAACGAACTTGACAGCATTATCGACTCGGCTCTTGCAAACAGGAAGTTTGAGGTCTACTATCAGCCTATTTATTCGGTGGAGAAGAAAAGGTTTATTTCCGCGGAAGCGTTGCTGCGATTGAAGGACGAAAAATACGGCTTCATTTCTCCGGATATATTCATTGTGGCGGCTGAAAGAAGCGGAGCGATACACAAAATAGGCGATTATGTTATGGAAGAAGTCTGCCGCTTTATTTCCGGACCTGATTTCAATAATCTCGGACTTGATTATATTGAAATAAACCTTTCCGTTGCTCAGTGTATGCAGTCAAATCTTGCGGACAAGGTTCTTCAAATTATGAAACGTTTTGGCGTATCTGCTGATAAGATCAATCTGGAAATAACCGAAACAGCCGTAAACTACGCGCAGGACGTTATGACAGCAAATATCAACAAGCTTATTAACGCGGGGATCAGCTTTTCTCTTGATGATTACGGAACAGGCTATTCCAACATAAGAAGTGTTGCGTCCCTGCCGCTGACTATCGTAAAACTGGATAAATCTTTCGTTGACGAGGAAGAAAATCCGAGAATGAGTATCGTTCTCCAGAATACGATAAAAATGCTGAAAGACATGGATATGCACATTGTTATCGAGGGCGTGGAAACGGAACAGCTTGTAAAGAGCTTTTCCGACCTGAACTGCGACTATATTCAGGGATATTATTTCTCAAAACCTATTCCCGAGCAGGAATTTATACAATTTATGTACAAAGCTGTATCGGCAGTCTGACACAGACGGCTTTCCGCCAAAAAACGGAAAGCCGTTTTTTGTTTACAAATATGTGTTGATTTTGCGGGAAAAATATGTTATTATAAAATATGTATTTATTTTTATCGAAAGGAACGTTTAAAAAATGAAAAAGGAACTTTCAAAACTTTACGAACCCAAGGAAGTTGAGGATAAAATATACAAATTCTGGGTGGAAAACGACTGCTTCAAAGCGGAGCGCGACCCCCAGAAAACTCCGTATACCATTGTAATTCCGCCGCCGAACATAACCGGACAGCTCCATATGGGACACGCCCTTGACGAAACGCTTCAGGATATACTTATCCGCTGGAAGCGCATGAAAGGCTATGCCGCGCTATGGCTTCCCGGAACGGATCACGCCGCTATCGCAACCGAGGCAAAGATAGTTGCCGCTATGGCTAAAGAGGGGCTTACCAAGGAATCCATCGGGCGCGAAAAGTTCATGGAGCGCGCTTGGGAATGGAAAAAACAGTACGGCGGACGTATCGTTGAACAACTGAAAAAGCTGGGAAGTTCCTGCGACTGGTCAAGGGAACGCTTCACTATGGACGAGGGCTGTTCCAAAGCTGTTAAGGAAGTTTTTGTAAAATATTACGAGAAAGGTCTTATCTATCGCGGCGAAAGAATTATTAACTGGTGTCCTCACTGTAAGACATCTCTTTCCGATGCGGAAGTTACTTTTGAGGAACAGGCGGGACATTTCTGGCATCTGCGCTATCCGTTCAAGGACGGCAGCGGCTATGTTGAACTTGCCACGACCCGTCCCGAAACAATGCTTGGCGATACCGCCGTTGCAGTAAATCCCAATGACGAGCGTTATAAAGATATTGTGGGAAAAACCTTGATACTTCCCCTTGTTGGCAGGGAGATACCAGTTATTGCCGATGATTACGTTGAAATGGATTTCGGAACAGGCGTTGTAAAAATTACCCCTGCCCATGACCCTAACGACTTTGAAGTTGGTCTCCGTCATAATCTGCCGGTCCTCAACGTTATGACCGACGACGCACATATTGTTGACGATTATCCCGAATATGCTGGAATGGAGCGCTATGAAGCAAGAAAGAAAATTGTCGAGGATCTGGAAAAAGGCGGATACCTTGTCAAGATAGAGGAACACGTTCACAATGTAGGAACTTGCTACCGCTGCGGCACTACCGTTGAACCGAAAGTTTCAACACAGTGGTTCGTAAAGATGAAACCTCTTGCACAGCCTGCAATAGACACTGTCAAGAACGGCGAAACCAAGTTTGTGCCCGAAAGATTTGAAAAGACATATTTCCACTGGCTGGAAAATATCCGCGACTGGTGCATTTCCCGTCAGATATGGTGGGGACATCAGATCCCCGCATTCTACTGTGACGACTGCGGCGAAATGGTTGTTACCAAGGAAAACAGTGCGGTTTGTCCTAAGTGCGGAAAGCCGATGAGACAGGATCCCGATACGCTGGATACATGGTTCAGCTCCGCGCTGTGGCCTTTCTCCACACTGGGCTGGCCTGACAATACCGAAGATCTGAAATATTTCTACCCCACAAATACACTTGTTACGGGATATGATATAATTTTCTTCTGGGTAATAAGAATGATGTTCAGCGGTTTGGAAAACATGGGAAAAGTGCCTTTCGACACGGTTCTTATCCACGGGCTTGTCCGCGATGCACAAGGAAGAAAGATGTCCAAATCCCTTGGAAACGGCATTGATCCCCTTGAAGAAATAGACAAGTACGGCGCGGACGCTTTACGTTTCATGCTTGCAACAGGCAACGCTCCCGGAAACGATATGCGTTACACGGACGAAAAGGTAAAGGCTTCGAGAAACTTTGCAAACAAGCTCTGGAACGCTTCAAGATACGTTCTGATGAATCTGCCGGAAGATTTCAAATTCGGCGGACTTCCCGAAGAACTCAATATCGAGGACAAGTGGATAGTAAGCAGTTTCAACCGCCTTGCAAAGGAAGTAAATGATAATCTGGAAAGTTTTGAACTTGGCGTTGCCGTTGCGAAACTTTACGATTTTATCTGGGACGTTTACTGCGACTGGTATATCGAACTTACCAAACCGAGGATCGCGGCAGGCGGAAAGACCGCCGAGACCGCGCAGGACGTTCTGGTGTTTGTTTTACAGGGAATGTTAAAACTCCTGCACCCGTTCATGCCGTTCATAACCGAGGAAATATGGTCTGCTGTTTCGGAAGATGATGTTCCCTGCATACTTTCAAAATTCCCAGAATATGACGAAAAACTCAATTTTGAGACGGAAGAAAAGCAGTTCGGAAAGATAATCGAAGCCATCAAGGGCATAAGGAACCGCCGTTCCGAGATGAATGTTCCGCCCTCCAAGAAAGCTGCCGTTCATATCGAAACCACGGAAACGGCAATATTTGAGCAGGGAAGAATGTTCTTTGAACGTCTTGCCTCCGCTTCCGAAATAGAGATCGCCGAAAAGGTAAATGTTCCCGATGCGGTAACTGTAGTTACGGACAGCGCAAGAATTTTCATACCCATGGACGAACTTGT
>CANRFB010000080.1 GCA_947629785.1 uncultured Clostridia bacterium
TATATGCGCCCAGCGCATTAACCGCGGTTTCCATTCCTGCGAGTACCGCTGAATAGATAGCACTTGCAATTTGTGATCTGTTAAGCACCTCTGTCCGCCCGTTTATGTGTCCGACAATTTCGGGACCTGCTTCACCCGCGACAAATACACTGCCGTGTGTAGCTGATGTTCCGCCCGCGTATTTTGGAACGTTATTCCACCATTTCGCGATGCCGTTACGGATAGTTCCGCCCTTTTCAAACTGCGGGATAACTCTCCATCCGGCGTTGACAGTGAATACTCCGCCTTTTTCTTTCCAGCCGAATAACGTCTTGATCGCGTTTGCTAACGCCGATGATACGCTGCTACCGACCGCGCTTATTCCGATTTCTATCGTTTTCTTTACAGTGCTGCCTAAATTCAGAATGTTAATAATGTCTGTATGCCAAGTATTGCTCTTTGTCGCGGCAATGCTGACCGTCTTAGAAATTGTTCCTGCTGCTGTTGTAATTGCCGTCCACGCTGTGGCGTCCCAGTTACTTCCCGTTCCTTTCTTGACAAAAGCGGTTACGGTCTTTTGTATGCTTTCAGCCGCCGTTTCTGCGACTTTGAGAGCGTCCGTATCCCAGTTATAAGACGCCGCTTTTTTAACCGCGGCTTCGAGGGTTCTTGTTACCGTTTCTTTCGGCGCTGTCGCGACTTTGTATGCCTCCTCAACCCAGTTAGATGATGAGGCTTTCTTGACTGCTGCCTCAAGAGTTCTCATTACCGTTTCTTTTGGTGTCGTTGCAATAGTAAAGGCGTCTGCGATCCAGTTAGATGATGTTGCTTTCTTGACCGCCGCCTCTACTGTTTTCATTACAGTTTCTTTCGGCATTGTTGCAATGGTAAAGGCATCCTCAACCCAGTTATAAGACGCCGCTTTTTTAACCGCCGCTTCGAGGGTTTTTGTTATGGTTTCCTTTTTCATTGTAGCCGCCGACCAAGCGTCCTCATTCCAAGCGCCGTAACTTGTTGATTTTTTAACCGCCATTTCGAGTGTAGCCCCGAATGTTTTTCCCGCGCCTTGAATTACGTCCCAAGCATCGTCAGCCCACGATCCCATTTTCTTTGACAACGATACAGCAACGTCAACCGCCGTTCCGACAAATCCAGAAATACTATCGAAATTGCCTTTTACAAGATTAACAGCGGTTGTAACCTTATCCCCGACAAATTGAGCTATGCTGTCAAAATTTTTCCGCATAAGTGTAACAAACGCCGTAACCTGTGTTCCTACCCAGCTTGATATTGTAGTCCAACCCTGTTGTGTAAGGGTAACGAACGCTTTTACTTTGTCCCCGACAAATTCAGTTATGGTAGTCCATTTTTCTTTTGCAAGAGATACAAAAGTCGTTACCTTATCCCCGACAAAGCCAGTTATGGAATCCCATTTTTCTTTTGCAAGAGATACAAAAGTCGTTACCTTATCCCCGACAAAATCCGTAATGGTAGTCCATTTTTCTTTTACAAGAGATACAAAGGTTTTTACCCTATCTCCTACAAATTGAGTTATATTCTCCCAGCCGTCTTTAATAAGCTGTATATGCGTCTGTACCATATTACCAACAAAATCGGATATGGTTTGCCAACCAGTACGAATAAGAGAAACAGCAACAGTTATCGCATTACCTACAAAGTCTGTAAGTGCTTGCCAGCCTCTTTTTATAAGAGACACAGCAACAGTTACTATACTGCCTACAAAGCCTTGAATACTATCCCAACCCTGCTTGACAAGTGACACAAACGCAGTAACTGTACTACCAACAAAATTAGAGATGTCGCTCCAACCGGATTTTACAAGCGATACAAAGGCTTGTACTTTATCGCCTACAAATGACTTTAAGTCCTCCCAGCCGTCTTTTACAAGTTCAACACCTGCTTGAATTTCCATTCCTGCTTTTTCAAAGGCCTTTTGTACGGGATTTATTACGTTTTTCTTTACCCAAGAACCGACACCGGAAATAAGTTTTAACAAGCCATTGAACAGGCCCTCAATGATAAAGACACCTATTTCCTCCATAACTTTTGACGGCGAACCAATTCTAAATATTTTTATAAACGCCGATAAAAGCGGTGTAGCCACCATATTTTGTACAAAGTTGTCAAAACTAAAGCTGTTTATGTTCTTTAAGCCCTTAGTGAAGCCCTCCATTACCCAAAGCGCAATATCTACCGTACTCGTGATAATCTTCCACTTTAATTTTTCCATAAATGCGTCCCACGCGTATTCAATTGTCGGTAAAAGTAGATTTATCGCGCCCTGTAAAATTGCATCAATAGCACCAATTAAGCTGTCAAAAATCTGATCCCAATTCATAGCGGCGATCATATCGCGCACCATATAGCCTAATTGTCCCCAAGGTATGCCCTCAATGACGGTTTTTAACGCATCTAATAAATAAACTATAACATTAGAAAGAACTTCGCCTAAAGTTTCCCAGTTTATATTTGTGAGAAACATTCTTAAACATTCTGCAAGTGCCGCCGCGATTTCGTTCCAATGGAATGTGTTTATCGCTACTGAAATGCAGTCCAGCAAAGTATCAAACAGTGTAGCTAATGTCTGTCCTAAACTGTTCCAATTAATAGTTTCTAAAAGATTATTCAAGCAATTTACTAATCGTTTTGTTATTCCTACCCAGTCAAACGTATTAAGTGAAACAGAAATAAAGTTTAATAATTGATTAAATAGCTCTCCAAGTGTTGCGCCTAATTCTTCCCACCTGATACCGTGCAAAAGCGTGTTCAACCCGGACGCGAGCTGCGCTGTTATTCCTGACCAGTCAAACCGATTGATAACTGTACGCACAATAGAAAGTGTTGAATTAAAGGACTTTGACAAATATTCACCTACGGACGTCCAATCAATATTATGGAATAGGCTATTAACGCCGTCCATTATCCGGCTTGCTAATCCGCTCCATTCTGTACTATCGAGAATACCTTTAAGACCACTTATCAGCACATTAAAGCCTTTTGCAAGGTCCTCAGACACGCCCGCCCAGTCAAACGTATCTATCGCCGATACAATTATATCCGTGAGAGCTTGCATACAATCAACAACGAATTGATTAAGTGCCTCCCAGTTGACATTATGGAAAAGACTGTTTATGCCCTCCGTGATCGAGCTGCTTATATAAGACCAATTTATGCCCTTGACTTTTTCATCTACAACAGATACGAAAGCGTTTATGCCTTTTGCGATATTTTCGCCCGCTGCCGTCCAATCAAAAGCCATAGCCGCATAAGCTATAACATCTAAGACGGCGGCAACACCTTTACCCACAGTATCTCCAAGCAATTCCCAATCAATGCCGTTAAATAACGAGCTTATACCCGTTCCTATGGCATCGCCGAGAGCCGCCCAGTCAATCTCCGTAAGCAATAAATTTACTATGTGTAGCAGAGTGTTTATGCCCTCTGCAAAAGTGTCACCTATAAGAGCCCAATCAATGCCGTCAACTAAGCCGTTAAATATTCCGCATATAACATTTATTACGTCTGTAAAAAACGCACCGAGATTATCCCACGAAATAAAATCGTGAATTTTTTGGAAGATAGCATTAATACCCTCTCCGATATATTCACCGATACCTGTGTAATCTCCATTCATAAACATCTCTTTGATGTTATTGAATATCTCTTTGACCTTTTCAAAAACGGCTTTTGCCTTTTCAACTACCGCGTCAAGGACTGCCTTAACCCTTTCTGCAAAGGCTTGCATTTCGGGGCTAACTTCAACTTCCTCAAACATATCTTTCGGAGATACGCCCGTGTATTTATCTGACGTACTGCTTGTATCCGTCGCATCTGTACTTGTATCGCTCAAAATTTCAAGTTCATCAAAACCTGCAAGCTGATTTTTTGCCTCTTTTGCAGCTTTGGCAGCTTTTTGGGTTTTGTCTGCGGTCTTGTCAAGACTTGCTGCATAGTCCTCTTGTATCTCTTTTGCACGCATATAGGTTTTTTGACCTGTTATCGCGGCAAAAAATTCTCCGACTTTAGTTATTACGCCCGTGATCGTATTCATAAAACTTACAAGCATAGGTGTAATTGCCTGTAATAGTGGTTCAAATGCCGCCGCAAGACTGTTTTTCATTCGTGTAGCCGCTGACATTATAGCCGAGATTGCTTTATTTGTGCGATCGGAGTATTGTGCAAGGTTTTCAAACCCGTCAATCATTCCCGAACGAATTTTATTAAAAAGTGTAAACAGCGCTTCAATTCCCAAGCCGTATTTTAAAAGCGTTTTTATACCATTTTTTAAGCTAAAATTTGTAGCATTATGACTTTTTCCAAGCGACACAAAAGCCTTTGCGGCATTTTTAACGCCCGATGCAAGTTTTTTAAAGCCGCCGACAATAACATTTGACGTCAATCTTGCTAAATTTCGCGCCGCTGACGCCGCCGCTGAACCTAAACGCTTTAAACCACCAATAATTGTGCCGGATACAAGTCTTAAAAGATACCTCGCGGCGTTCATTGCAGCGGAGGCAAGCCGTTTTAGCCCCGCAATAACCGCGTTTTTTGCAATTCGTGCGACAGCAACAGCCGCGCGTGTAGCCGCTTTTCGTATGGCGTTGAACGCACTCACTAAAGCACTTTTTACACCTGCCGACTGATTTTTTAAATTGTTAAGTTGCGCGCTTGCGGAGGACGGCGGCGTAAACGCGGTTTGTGTCTTTCCGCGAATATCCGACAATTGATTTTCAATGTCGTTAAGCATACTTTCATATCGCTTGTATTCGTCAGTGTCAGAGCCTATTATTACCGCCTCTCCGTTGTTTTCAAAAGTTGTTTTTGTTGCAATTAAGTCATTGAGTTTTCTTTCCGTATATTCTATGTCGTATTGAAGTGACTTCCAAGAATTGGATTTACTTTTCACTCCCATACTTATCATTTTATCTTGCCGTTCAATAAGGCGATCAAGTGCCTTTTCTGTCTTTTCTATTTCAGCCTGAACCCATTTATAATCGTCCGTCTGAATTTCGGTATTTCCGAAAGCATCTAAACGCTGCCGGAGTTCGTCAATAGTGCTTTGTGTTTGTTCCGCCTTTGTTTCAAACTGCCCCATAGCTTTGGCATCGCCGTCTATGGCCGCCTCCGCCGTTCTGTTTAGATCATTTACTGTCGTACCTAATTTTGTAATGTCCTTTTCCAGACTTGAAACGGATTGTTTAGGCTTATCCATAGTAAAGGACGGTTGAATGTCCTGCGAATTTACCTCGTTTAATTTTGCTTGCAGCTCCGCTGTAACATTTTCCAGTTCTCTTATATGCTCTTTCAGTTCGGCTATTTCTTTTTCCGCGTCATTTGCCGCCGTAGCCGCCCCTGATATATCGTCCGCATCAACTATTTTCACTTGTTGATTTGCAGTATTTTCTAATTCCCTGATACGGTTTTCTAATTCAGTAACTTGTGTTTCTGCCTCGCGTGCGGCGTTGCTTGTTTCCGTAAGGCTTTTAGGATCGGCTATTTGCTGATCGCCCGCAACTTTGATTTGCGATTGTAAATCGGCAATAGTAGCTTTAAGGCTATTTACCTTTGCCTCAAGGTCTGCTATCGTTGATTCAAGCTGTTTAACCTTTGCGTCCGAGCCGCCCATCGACTTTTCACAGCCGGTAAAGGTTGTTTCTATAAGTTTACCGACTTTTGTTATTTCCTGCGTAAGAGAGCGTATGGCATTAAGCAGCTCACTTGATCCTTTATCAAAACCTTTAGTGTCTAATGTCGTATCAATAATGATAGAGCCGTCACTGTTTCCCTGTTGTGTAGCCATAAAATCACTCCCATAGTAAAAAGTTATCCGAGTATAGCGTTAAGCCGATCCTTTTCCGCTTGCTCATCTTCCGTAAGTTTTGTTTTGAGAACGCATATTTTTTTATTCGCTTGCCAAAATTCGCGTTCCCATTTTTCAAGTTTTTTCCCTTTTGCTTTTTTCTGCCGTAAGTTCAACACGGTTGCAAAAATGCTGTCCTTAATCTCCATAAAGTACCCTGTGAACGTCCACCAATGCAAATATTTAACCGCGCGTACCTCAAAACCCGCAACACGGTTGACGGCGGGAAACAGGAGCGGAGCGTCCTGTTCCCAGTCCATTGTCCGCGGCGAATGTTCGCTGTTTTCCGCGCCGTTATCAATGAATTTGATAGCTGCTTTGTAAAAATCGGCATATTCGCTTTTGGGAATACTTTCAAAGTCAACAAAAAGTATAAATAAACAAATATATTGCTTTTCGTTGTTTTCAAGTTCGGGATCTTCAAAAGCTATAAGTATTCTTAAAATATCCCGAAAATCTGTCCGTATTTCCCACGATTTATTGTTGACTTCCAAGCAAGAGGGCAACTCATAAACCATTATTTACTGTGCCTCCGTGTGTAGCGGTTTGTGTATCGGTCAACCCGCCTATTCACCTTTTGGGTTTCCTGTTCAAATTGTGCTGAAATGTATTCGCCTACTGCTTCTATTGCTTTTTCACAATAAAATTCGCCGTTTACAGGGGAGAACGGGTGCATTTTTCCAAAGAAAGCCTCCGCCATATTTCCGCCAAACAAGTAATCAACAGCATCAAAGAGCCGTTTTTCAGCTTCATTAAGTGCTTGGATAGACGCGGTATCATCGTCTGCTGCCGTTCCGTCAGGTGAAATGCTGACGTTTTCGAGAGGCGCTGTGATCTCATCAAATTTCGCTGCCATTTTGTTATATCGATCTATAATTCCTATATCTGTCGGTCTGAAAAAGAAAACGCCCACCTCATCACCGTGTTTATTCTTGATAGGAATACGTTGTGTACCATCGTCAACGGTTATTTCAAGTGGGACTTCCTTATCCGCCGTATTTGTCATTTCTATTGCATTTTCTGTTGTGTCGCTTTCTATCGCGTCATTTGTTACGTTATTTTCGGCAATGTTCTTTTCCGTATTAACATTTTCCGAACCGTTTTCTACTATTGCGTTGTTTTCGTTAAATTCTGACATAAAAATAGCCTCCTCATTATTTCAAAAAATAATATCGGGCGAAAATATATCCGCCCGATATGAATGTTTACTCTTCTGCGAGTGTAGCTGTCGCAAAATTAAGCGTGAATATCTCTCCGCCGTTTGCCTTGAACGTATATACCGCATTCTGTTCCGGTATACGCATTACCCATTCAAGATCGTCGGTATCTTCGGCGGTACACGTCTTTTCCACGCCGCCTGTTCGCTGTACCGAAATACTTTGACCGAGATACTTATTGTCAAGTTTAACAGGGAAGTAATGGCCCTCTTGTTCCTCAAGGACTGACGAAAATTCTTGCCAATCCTGAATATGATTAAGCGTTCCCTTTACTGCACCTGTCGTTCCTGACCACGCTATACTTGTTTCGGGGCTTATAAGATCGGATACCGACTTATTTAAGCCCGTAAGGGGCTGACCCTGTTCCATTACGTTGACAGAATCAGCCCCTGTCAAGGGGACAGGCTATCAGCGGTAAATTTCTTTGTCTTTGGATCATACTTGCCCTTTGTTCTTTCACCAACATAGTTGACGGAATAAGGGATCTGATAGCCGGAAGTATCGCCGCCGTAACTGTTAGGAACGACATAGCACTCCTGTGTATACGCTGTGTAGCCTGTTTCATCATCACCGTCCCAGAGATGTACTTCCATAGCGGTTGTCTTGCAAGTGTCATCGTTAGCTTGTGCATCAACAATGGCTTGCAGCTTTTCAAACAAAGCATCACCGACACGTGCATAGAAAGGATCGGAATCAGCAGAGGGTTCATAGCCGTTGTGATTGAACGTTGTGTTTCCGAGGATATTCTTCTTTACCTCAGTATCGGGGTTCATATCAACGGTGTAATCTTCAAGATCCTCACCTATACGATACCAGCTTTTTTCAGTTTCACCTGTTGCAAAAGCCGCATCAAGAAAATGCGCCATATACTTACGCGCGATCTTACCTACGATTTTTTCCATAGTCAATTCCTCCTATATTTAACTTTTAATTGAATCTGATATTTTGCCGCATTTGAGCCTATTTGTATAGGTGCGCCTGTCAGTGTTGGTGTAATGGATTTTATTGTTCCGCCGTCCCAATTTGGGAAATTACGTGCGGCATTTTGTTCCAATATCCAATTGACAATTTCTTGATAGAACGCGAGGTTCGACAGATTTTGTTGCACGTCTGCACCATAATACTCTTTTGAGGCAAAAATAAAATTCTGCGTTTGATTATCGTCAAGGATCTCATCTCCTAAGATGTTTTCGTGATATTTCAGCGGTGTAGGTACTGAAAAGATCGAATACTCTGTTGGATTATCTCCGACAAAATCAACGCGGAATCTGTTACCCTTTTGTATTGCAGGACAGGTACGAAACCAGTCCCGTAATTTTTCGGCGTTATTAACGAGCTCCGACAACTGACTTCGCCTCCTCGATTATATCTTTCAAGTGATCGGCTTTCATACGATCGACCCAAAACGGTCCTGCAAGGGGATTAGTGTCAGTATTGTACGTGAGCTTTTTGCCTGTGGGATGCTTTTTCTTTCCCGGCGGAGACCACCAGCCTGTCGGTTCTCCGCTATCGTCCTCAAAAATCGGTATGTTAGGACCATAAACCGCTCCGTAATACAAGTACCTCGCTTGCGG
>CANRFB010000081.1 GCA_947629785.1 uncultured Clostridia bacterium
AAGTCTTTAATTATCAAGCTAATAAAATTAATTTTGATTTAAAAAGCACTTATTAATTTCAATAAGTTTTTTATGTATCAAAATGTCATTTAAATATAATATGTCAAATTCTGAAATTTGCAAAAAAATAACCGCACATCTACGAAATTGTGCGGTTATTTGCAGGGAGATATAATTGTTTTTACGAATGAATTTTAATAAATGTGTTTTTATGGGGTTGTGGTGCGACACTCCAAGCATATCAATTCCCCACATTATTTGCGCAAACACACTTGTACTTAATGTACTCGCTACCTTTCGGAAAACGATCGCATTTGCCGCCGAATCTTGCATCATTCCTAATGGGATCTCCGTTCCGATAAATGATGATTTGCAGCTGCCACGTCCGCCGTATAGATCGTAATAAGTGTGTAGCCCCTTAACAATATCCCAGTGTACGGGATAAAAAGCGGGAGCTATAATGTCCGATAGCCGAACACCTGAAATATTAACTTTCTGTGCCATCATCTTCCGCCTCGGTTTCCGTTTCCTTTTCGGTTTCGGTTTCCGTGGTATCGTCGTTCTCAACAATTAAGGTATCCGGAATGTCGCATATAACATTAATTACGGGCGGTTTGTTTTCCGCCACGCTCTTATCGTCTTTCCAGCGTTTGAAATTATTTTGCAAACTGAATTTCGCGCCGTTTGAACCGTCTCGATCGAAAAGTCGTTCTTCCGTATATTGTTCAATTTTTGATTTTGCTTTCAAAATCGTATCTCGAAATTCAGCTTTTCCCTGATAGTCAAGTAAGCTGATCCGCGTTTTAAATCCCAGAGCAAGAGCAAGCCCTGTCACTGTGGGCGGATGTGCGCCGATATAAACGGGTCGGTCGTATTTGTCAAAAAGTATTTTGCCCGTTTCTTCATCTTTCAGGAGCGTACCCTCGCAGTCCTTGAAATATTGATCTATCAAAATTTCGATTTCTTCTTTTGATGTGTATTTAGGGGGTCTGCCCGCTGTATTTTTTGACATTGTAAACACCTCGCTTATTTATTATACGATTTCCACATAAGCGCCTCACCGATAGCTGCATAACGATTTCCCTTTGCGCCAAGCGGAGGTAAAAGATGTCCGGCTTGATCCACGCACTTTGTAATAAAATTGTCAATGCTGCTATATGCGTCTTTTTTACGCTTATGCTGACCGCCGATTGATAATCCGGTACGAATATCCGTTGCAACGAATGTTCTGCCGTTCTTATAAATGCCGAAAGTCCTACCGTTTTTAGAAAATACTTCGCCTTTTTGTGGAACGGCTTCTAAACCGTCAGATCCCCGGCGTGTTATATAGAAAGTTTGATTTTTTCCCAGTGATGCGCCGTCAATACTGTTACGGTCTTGTTGTCCGCCCGCGTCCGCTATTGCTTTTGAATATTCGTCCCAAGCCTTTTCAACTGTATTTGTCAGTGTTCCTTTCACGTCCCAAAACGAATGGGGATGATTTTCTAAACTGTCCTTTGCGGATGCCGCGCGTGTAGTTATGGCGTCGTCAAGAGCGGATTTCGCCACTATAACCTCCGCCGTTTGCGGTATTTGGTATGCTGTCTTTGATAAACCACTTCTTGCCTTTGCCATATTCCGCGCTCCCTATCAATAAAAAATCCCGCGACTTTATATTGTGCGGGATTTTTTAGTATTTGACGGCTTTTTTGCTGTTGGTTTCGCCGTTTGCTTTGTGGCTTGTTTTCTTGCTTTGTTGCCCTGTTTTATGACGTTTGCATTTGTTTTACCGATAGCATACCTCAGAGCCTCGTATTCTGCCTGTGTCATATTCTTTTCAAAGTCATCGGCGTTAAATTCTTTTTCGTTTTTCTTTGCCATTTTAATAACCTCCTCTTTTTTTATCTGTCGTCTCTTCGTACAACAAGCGCGCGTCGGTCTATGACGTTATGATAATCACCATTGTGTTCTCTGATTACGTTATAGCCCATTGCCATTGCATATATGCTCATATTGTTTTGTCCGCCGCTGAATGACGAATCATAAGGTCCGACTGCTCTTGCAAACTTTGGATGCGTTCTCGCAAACGCGGCTGCCTTTTTTGCCAGCGTTTGATCGTCAATTACCCTTGCAGTTGCAGGATTAAGCACGGCATTAATGACTTTACTTTTGCCGTATCCCGTACTTCCGCCGCCGTTCATATCGAAATACGCACCCGCTCCATACATCTGACCGCCGACTTTACCGCCTATGTAATTAAAACGGCTTGTTTTCAGCATCCGGCTTATCTGTGAGGGAGTAAGTTTGATCGTTGTTCCGTCAGGGTTCTGATATGTTACGTCGTCCAGTGATCGCGATAACATCTCACGCTGTGGTATGCCGTTATCTGACATAAACTGATCGAATGCTGATCGTCAAGCACTAAGGGCTTTTCGTTCGCGCCGATCTGATAGATAAAACGTTGAGTTGCGTCCTGCACGTCTGCAAGCATATTAGGCATATCAACGGTACGAGAATCTATTACTGCCTGTGCCAGCTCATCATCTGTCCACGTTGATATGTCCGCGATAACGTCAGGTACAACAGGAGGCGGTGCAGGTTGAGGTTGCAAAATAGGTTGAGGCTGTGGCGGCGTTTGTGTAGCAGACGGCGGCGCGGCGTATGTCGTTTTCGATAGACCGCTCCTTGCTTTTGCCATAGGTCACACCTCCGACTTATTTCTTTTTGCTGTTCGTGGTGGGTTTCTTTTTTGCGCCCGTGCTTTTGGTCTTTGCGGGGGGATCAACCGGACGGATAGCATAGCCGCCGTAATCCTCAAAAAATCCCGGTAAGATCGTTTCGCCGTTTTCGTTCTTCCTGTTGTAGATACTTGCTGTTTTCTTTTCGGCTGCTTTCTTTTCGATCGCTTTCTTTGCCATTCTAAAAAACCTCCTTTTATTTATCCGACTGTTATGTCGAACTCAATTTGATTGTACATTTGCGCGCCGGAACGTCCTTTTTTACCTGTGAACCGCACGCCCGTTATGGTGTATTTCTGATTTGGTCCGAGTACAATTTCTCCCAGTGCGCCGCCCGGACCATTGCCCGGCATAAGTGCCTGTGTTGCCGCAGGTGCTTTGTAGTTTATCTTTACCGCTTTATCGGTAAAGGGCGCGCCGCCGTTCGGAGCGTTCTTAAAACCGTTATACGACGTACTTATAAAGCCGTCCTCTGTAAAGCTCTTTCCTACAAGGGCCTGTTGTAATTGGGACGCGTTCATACCCGAAAATCCTGATAAATTTATTCCGGCAATTTTACTCAGATCCTGCACAAAATCAACACGTGCATAACGCGTAAGTGTCAAATTGTATCCCAGATTGTGCATACCGTTCATCATTGAATCTTTCATAAATTGCTGATTTGCGGTCAAGGGCATTCCTGTTTTCATCGCGTGGTTAAGTTGCTGACTTGGACTGTATACGCTGCCGGGCGCAGGTTGCGCGGCTATGTAATCCATTATTGCAAGCTCTGTATCAATGTCAAATTGCTGTTGCTGATAATACCCACGTCCGTTATAGAGTTCGTGAAAATCCGCATCATCTGTATCCTTGAATCCCCATTTATCAACCGTTTGCGCAGGTGCAGGTGCAGGTACTGATATGGGAGCAGGTATCGGCGTGGGCGGTGCGGGTTGTTGCTGTTGTGGTGCTGCATAACGCGTTTTTGATAAACCACTTCGCGCCTTTGCCATAATTATACCACACCTCCAGTGAAAAATCAATATAAAAAAGGGAACCGGACGCATCCAGTTCCCTTGGGCATAGTCCGCAGACGTCCGCCGTTAATATAATAACCGCGTTATCTTTCAAACGCGGTTATTGTCAATTGTTTGTATCTTCTGTCTCGTCATTTTCTGCATTCATTCTTTCTGTCTCTTTGTCAAATTCGTCAAGGCTGTCCGGATCAATCTCTGCAATTATGCGGCGTTCCTTTGCACGCATATCCTCAAAAAATGATCCGTCCGTTGATATTATCGGTCCGCCAAAACCGAAACGGTCTTTTTTAGTTGTCATCAGCTTTACCTCCTCAATTCGTTATCTGTTGTATGTGTAGCCCTTTTTGCGCGTTATGTAATCAAAACCGAATTTTGGGAACGTGCGTTTATAGTAGGCATTAAGCACACCAACGCCCTTTTGACGGGCGATGTGCCGCGCCTGTTCCTTTGGTGTACCCTTTTTTACTTCGGTGTTATATGCGTCCCGATATACTTTTTGCCATTTTGCGTCTATTTTTGGAAAATCCTTGTTGATCTGATTTCTAAGGCCTTTGGAGTCTGCCTTATCTGTTCGGCGCATAATGTAATTCATTTCGCCCTGTCCGCTTGCTGTCGCTCTATGCTCTTTCCAGTTTGAATCAAGCATATTGTTTATATCGGCCCACGAAAACGTACCGCCAAAATCTGAATCGCCTTTCGGGTGTCCGTGTGTTACGGTCAAACCGTCTTGCGACAAAAGATCCATAGGGAAACCAACAGAATCTTTATCGCCTTTATATGCGGCAATAAGTTTATCATTTTCATCAAACACAAAAAGCTCCTCGTGTCCAAGATTTCTAAGACGTCCCTCTGTCTGTTCAAGCATCCAGCCTGCAAAAGGTGAAATATCGATCTCCTGTGCAGGTCCTCTGGCGTGACCGCCCTCGTTTCTTAACCAGTCTTTTGTCTTTGATAAATCACTTTTTCCCTTTGCCATAATTATAACACACCTCACATTAAAAGTCAAGTTTATAAAAGCGGTTTGCTATTCCTCCGCTTTATTTCTCCATTTCTGTACAAAGGACGGGAGCTTTACGATAATATCTAAATCACTTTCACACTCAGGCGGTACAGTGCCTTTCCAAAAAATCTTTGTCGGGGATAGCCGCGACATCATTTCCCTGTATCCGCATAAAAACCAGTCCTTGTATTCCTGCTTATTCATAACGCCCACGGTCGATATAGCAACGGCACTGTTTTTCGGTTCGCCGTCAAAACACCATTCAAGCGTTGCCTCATCACTCCAAGTGATAGTCGGAATAACGGTGATCCCGTGGAGCTGCCAGTATGCCGCTAACCAATGTTTGCGATAGTGGTTATAAAGTTGGATCGTTTTCGGAAAATCGGCATAGGGCGAAAAGTCAGGCGCGCACACGGCTTGAAATTTTCGCAGCGTTGACAAATAACTGTTTGGGTTTGTCCATACTCTGTTAAATTGATAGTCATCAACAAAAAAATGTACGCCGTGGTATTCTGGTTCATCACAACTAAGTGCAAAATTCCAACTGATCCAGTTATCCACTTTACAATCATAAATCGGATTGATCTGTGGTATGCCGTATTCTCCCACACCATCAAAAAAGGCAAACTGTAAATTTTCATAATTCCTTTGTTGCCTATAACTCACACAAAACACCTCCTGTTATTTTGGCTGGAATAGGCGGATTTGAACCGCCGATCGCGGAGTCAAAGTCCGCTGTCTTTCCCTCTTGACTATATTCCAAAATGTGTAGCCCTCTTGCGGTGATGACGGCGCAAGAGGGCTGTGGAGTACCATACAGGCCGGCGGCGATGCCCGCCGGAGAGGAGGTGAACTCCTGTTATGGATTTTGTTATAAAACTCCATAATATATTATAGCGCATATGCGGGGGACAAGCGGGACATCTTTATAACTATACCGACTTTGTATAGTTTTCGCCTATTCCTGCCCGCTTGAATTTTCGCGTGCAAGGTATCTGTAACAGATCTTTTTAACGTTTTCTTCATTGTTTGCGCCGCCTATATGTAAAGCAACTTGCAACCACGGCAAACCGTTCACAAAACGCAGCGTGAATATCATTCGTGTTAGGCTGTCGGGAATAGCATTTATGTACCGTTCAAGTCGCTGCCGTTCGTGTATGCACTGTATTTGTTTCGCCGCGATAATAGCTTGCAGGTCCACGATCTCCGCCGCGAGCCGTTCCGTTTTGCTGTCCTGCTTATTCGCGCCGCGCGGCATCCCGTCAAAGACGGGGGACTTTGGCGCGCGCTGATCTTCGAGCTCTTGTAACCGCTGCCGATCTAATTCGATCTCGCGGTTCAAGTAATAAAGCTGTGACAATTCTTTTATGGTCATTTCTTTAGCCCCTCCTTTACCGTGCTTATGTGGACTTTCAAGGCCTCTAATAAACTTTCCTGATTGCAGTCTTTACGCAAAAGTGCATTGACTACGTTTTCATCAAGTCCGCCGCGCACTATAAGCCTATGCACTATGACCGGATGCGTCTGCCCCTGCCTGTGGCATCGCTTGTTCGCTTGCAGATAATCTTCTAAATTCCACGTAAGACCAAACCAAACGACATTGTGACCGCCTTTCTGCAAATTCAGGCCGTATCCGCACGAGGCGGGCTGTGCTAAAAGTATATCGATCTTTCCGGCGTTCCAGTCGTTCTCGTCGTTCGCGTCGTTATATACGCGCACACGCAACTCTGTTTTACTTAAAGCCTCAAGCAAGCGGTCTTTATCGTGCTTAAATTGATAGTAAACGATAGCAGATTGACCGTTTAACTGTTCGATCGTTTCCATAAATGCCTCTATCTTACAGTCGTGAACATTCGTAACCGCGCCGTTTTCGTCGTATACCGCACCATTACAAAGCTGCAACAGCTTTCCGGAGAGTGCCGCCGCATTAGAGGCGGTTATGGTGTTTTCGTCAACTGTCAGCAGCATTTCTGTTTCATGCCGTTTATAATCACTTTGCGCTTTTTCGTCCAGATATACGGGAATGTCGTTGATAATAAGATCGGGTAAATCTAAATAATCTTCCGACTTCATACTGATACAAATATCATCTATGGCATCATATATTGCCTGTTCCGCGCCGTCTTTTATAACATAGTCAAAAACAGTTGTGCGGTTACGCCGTCCGGGATCAAAGTACAAGTCTTTATAAACCGAAAAGGTCCGCCCTAAACGTTTCCCGCCGTCAAGTAAATATATTTGCGACCATAGATCTAACAGGTTTTTCGGCGCGGGCGTTCCCGTCAATTCTACTATTCTGTTTATCTTTGGCAACATCATTTTCAAATGCTGAAATCTTTTTGTCTTTGGGTTTTTAAAGGAACTTGACTCATCAAGCACAACAACGTCAAAGGGCCATTCCCTGCCGTAATACTGCACTATCCATTGTGTGTTATCGCGGTTTATAACGTATATATCCGCCGGAGCATTAAGGGCGGCAATTCGCTTTTTCTGTGTGCCGATAACAACGGATATTTTTAAATTTTTCAAGTGTTCCCACTTTTTGACTTCATTCGTCCAAGTAGCCTCCGCAACTTTTTTCGGAGCAATAACCAAAATCTTTTTGATACAAAAACGATGGTATTTTAATTCGTGTAGCGCAGTCAGCGTGCAAACCGTTTTTCCAAGTCCCATATCCTGAAAATTACCTATACGCGGCGTGTCGATAATACGCTGAATAGCATATTCCTGATAGGCATAGGGTTTAAAAATTTCAGCCATTTCTATTTTGCCTCCTCGTTTATTATCTTTTTACATATATTTACAATGTCGTTTACCTTTTCTATGCTGTCAACAGTGGAAAACACTGTAAATCCAAGATCGCGGAGCAGTCCTTGTACATATCGCTGCCGCGCGCGTTCTTTTTTTCCCGGCGCTTTGGTTTCCACCATAAGAACATTACCGCGCGGCAAAAGTATCAGCCTGTCGGGTACTCCCGTGTAGCTTGGCGATTCCCATTTCAAGCACAACCCTCCGAGTTCGCGGACGCGATCCCGCAGCTTTCTTTCAATTACCGTTTCTCGCATTTTGTTACCTCCCTGAAATTGCCTCGCGCGCGGGCGCAAAGGCGAGTATATTTATACGGACCGCGCGCGTCTGCAACATTCTTTTGTAACATTTTCTCACGCGCGCGTATATATGCGTACGCATCAGGCGGAACAGGGCGTATTATTCTCCCTGTTCTCCCTAATTCATATAGTCTATTAAGAATTAATGTAACAATGTAACAAAATACATTAAAACCTTTATACAACACAAATTTCGGCGTTACATTAATTGTAACAATACTGTAACATTGTAACTTTTTGATGTAACATTGTAACATTAAAAATGCTGAATGTAACGCGAATGTAACAGAAAATGTAACAGGAATTTTATGTAAGCAATTCGGGGCTATCGTAAATGTTGCCAAGCACCTCCATCCTATCCGCGGGAATGCTATTACTAAATCCCCAAGTTTCAACCGCATTTATAACAATGCCAAAATACGCGGCCCCGTTTCTATGTTCAAAAACTACAAGATGATTTGTGCCCGAATAATTTACTATATCGCCCTCGAAAATCTCTTTGCCGTTTCTGTCTTTAAGATTGGTGTATTGCCCGATTGTTTTAGGATCAACGTCTATACCGCCGACGTCATTTTCGTCTACCATATTCATTGTGCCTAAAACTTCATCAACGCCATAAACAAGACCGTATACCCACTCACCGTTTTTATAATTTGTGTTATTATGTTCGCAGCCTCCGTTTATGCCGTCAATAGCTTTCCCTCTGAATAATATTATTTC
>CANRFB010000082.1 GCA_947629785.1 uncultured Clostridia bacterium
CAAGTGGTATTTTAGACAAAATATGATTTATTATGTTGTATAATATGCTTGAAATCCTTAAGTTGATGACATTGCCTTCCTTGGGGAGGGTGAAAGGGGGTGGGGCATCTAAACTCTTAACTCTCAACTCTCAACTCTAATAAAAGCTCTCAACTCTTAACTCTCAACTCTGAATTGCTTATAGCAATTCAGAGCGTAATCTATTAAGGAGTTTCTTTTCACGGCGGGAGACCTGCACCTGACTCATGCCCATGAGCCGTGCCGTGTCGGTCTGGGTAAGTTCCTTGAAATAACGGAAGTATATCAGCCGCCTGTCCGATTCGTCAAGACCGCCTATCGCCTGACGCAGGGAAAGTATATCCGCAAGCTCGCGGTCGGGCGGCGGAATTGCTACATCTATCTGTCCGCCCTCGTCGCCGTCACGGTTGTCCGTAAGCGACACTGGCGGAAGATTTACCGTCAGCGCTTCGGCGGCGTCCTCGGGAGAACAGCCCGCCAGTTCCGCAAGTTCGGAAATGGTGGGTTCTCTGCCGTTTATGAGCCTGAACTTTTCCCCCGCCGCGGAAAGCTTCATTCCCAGTTCTTTTAATGAACGGCTCACTTTTACAGAACCGCCGTCGCGGAATAGACGCTTTATTTCTCCGAGTATCACGGGCACGGCGTAAGTGGAAAATTTCACGCCGCGCTCGCTGTCAAAAGCGGAGGCGGCTTTTACAAGACCGATACAGCCCGCTCCGTAAAGGTCGTCATATTCTATTCCCCGACCGCGGAAACGATTGGCGCAGGCGTGAACGAGTCCGAGGTTTTCCTCGACCCGCAGACTGTTGTTTTTTACCGCATTCAAATCAGGCATTCCTTTCCGAAATTATGTATGTATTTTCCTTTTCATTATTACGGAAGTGCCTTTATCGGGCTTGCTTTTTACGGTTACTTTGTCCATGAACGATTCCATTACCGCAAATCCAAGCCCCGCCCGCTCCTCTTCGGGAGCGGAGGTGTAAAGCGGTTCCATGGCTTTTTGTATGTCGGGAATTCCGCAGCCCTTGTCGCGGACAATTATGCAGAGAGTATTTTTATCTTCTTCACGGAGAATCAGGTCAATTCTGCCTTTTTCTTTTTTCTCACGGTAGGCGTGGACGATGCAGTTCGTGACCGCTTCGGAAACGGCGGTCTTTATTTCCCCCACATCGTTCACGGACGGGTCAAATCTTGCGGAAAATGCCGCCGTTACGGAGCGGGCGAAACTTTCGCTGCGGCTTTCGGCGGGGAATGTAACTTTAACTTCGCTTAACGCTTTCATTTTAACTGTCCTTTCTATCTAATGACTGCAAGCCTGTCCAGACCTGCAAGGCGCATTACTTTCTTTATCTGACTGCCTGTATTTTCAATAATGACGGAACCGCCGCAGAGTTTTACCGCCTTATATCTTCCCATAACAAGCCCTATCCCCGAACTGTCCATGAATGTAACGCCGTCAAAATCAAGTATGAGTTTTTCGGGTCGGCATCGGTCGATGGCAAGGTCAATATCGCCGCGCATATCCTTTGCGGAATGATGGTCGATCTCTCCCGATAAATGCGCAATAACGGTGTTCTCCTCGGTATCTATGATAACGGGCATTTTATCACTTCCTTTTCCATAATTTTACCGCTTCCGCACCGTGGTTTTTGTCGAAAACGGGTGCAGCTGAAAATTTTTCACGGTATTTTTATCGGTAGATGTATTTAAGAAGTATTAAAAAAATCGCTCGGATTTTACGACCCATCAGGCTGCGATCCGAACGATCATTATAAATATGTATATTTTGTAAACATTTCCTTTCCCCTATTGCAATTTGAGAATAGTTGGTTTATACTATACTTAGCACTCTAATTAAAAGAGTGCTAACACTTTATAGGTCAAAGTGCTAATTTTATATATCAGGAAAGGAATGTTTTAATATGGCGGAAACAAAACAGTTCAAAGCCGAGTCAAAGCGTTTGCTGGATATGATGATAAATTCCATTTATACCCACAAGGAGATATTTCTCCGTGAACTTATTTCAAACGCCAGTGACGCCATTGACAAGCTGTATTTCAAATCCCTTACCGACGATAAGGTGAATATGAACAAAGACGATTTCTGCATATTCATTACCGCCGACAAGGACAACGGCGTGCTGACCATTTCAGACAATGGTATCGGAATGACCAAGGACGAGCTTGAAAACAACCTCGGAACTATCGCAAACAGCGGTTCCCTTGCGTTCAAGACCGAGAACAGCGGTGCGGAGGATATCGACATAATCGGACAGTTCGGCGTGGGATTCTATTCTGCGTTCATGGTGGCAAAAGAAGTGGAAGTGCGTTCCAAGGCTTACGGCGAGGACAAGGCATTTCTCTGGAAGTCAGAGGGCGTTGAGGGCTACACCATTGAAGAATGTGACAAGGACACCGTGGGAACGGAAATTCGCCTTACCTTAAAGGACAATACCGATGATGAAAGTTACGACGACTACCTTATGGACTGGAAGATAAAGTCCCTTGTAAAGAAATATTCCGACTATATCCGTTTCCCCATAAAAATGGAAGTGGAACACGACCACCTCAAAGAGGGAACAGGCACAAACGACGTTCCCCCCGAATACATTACCCACAAGGAAATTGAGACTCTCAACAGTATGGTTCCCCTCTGGAGAAAGAGCAAGAACGAGATAACCGATGAGGAATATACCAAGTTCTACCGCGAAAAGTTCTACGATTACAATGAACCTCTTGCTCACATTCACACCAAAGCCGAGGGAACGGCTACCTATGACGCGTTGCTGTATATTCCCTCCGAAGCGCCTATGGACTACTATACAAAGGAATTTTCCAAGGGCTTGCAGCTGTTTTCCAGCGGCGTGCTTATTATGGACAAATGCGCCGACCTGCTGCCGGATCATTTCTCCTTTGTAAAAGGTCTGGTAGACTCGCAGGATCTGTCGCTGAACATTTCCCGTGAAATGCTTCAGCATGACAGGCAGCTGAAACTTATTGCAAAATCCCTTGAACGCACCATCAAGAACGAACTGAAAAAGATGCTTTCCAACGACAGGGAAAAATATGAAAAATTCTGGAAAGCATTCGGCTTGCAGATAAAGTTCGGAATGTACAACGGCTACGGCGTCAACAAGGATCTGCTGAAAGATCTGCTGTTATTCTACAGTTCGCATGAAAAGAAGCTTGTAACGCTTGACGAGTATGTTTCCCGAATGAAAGAGGATCAGAAGTACATCTACTACGCGGCGGGCGAAAGCGTTGCGAAGATAGACTGTCTGCCGCAAACGGAAGTTGTCAAGGACAAGGGTTACGAGATCCTTTACCTTACCGAAAGCGTGGACGAGTTTGCAATTCAGATGCTTATGGAATATGAGGAGAAGCAGTTCAAATCCGTTTCCGCTTCCGATCTGGACATTGAAACTCCCGAAGAAAAGGAAGAATTCAAGAAGATCGCCGAGGAAAACAAAGACTTGTTTGCCTACATCAAGGATTCCCTTGACGGAAAAATCAAAGAAGCCCGCCTTTCCGAACGTCTTAAAACTCACCCTTGCTGTCTTACCAACGAGGGACAGATCTCCCTTGACATGGAAAAGACATTTGCGGCTATGCCTAACAGTGAGCACAATGTAAAGGCGGAGAAAGTTCTTGAACTGAATCCCGAACACCCCATGTTCAGGACCTTGCAGAAGCTTTACGAGACTGACAAGGAAAAGCTGAAAGATTACAGCAAGATACTTTACACGCAGGCTTTGCTTATTGAGGGAATGACCATTGACGACCCGCTTGATTTTTCAAATCTTGTATGCAGCCTTATGGTAAATAGTGTTGAGAGTTAAGAGCAAGGCTGAACCCTTTTAGAGTTGAGAGTTAAGAGTTAAGAGTTGAGAGCAGACTGAGCCTGCACCCAGTCAGGCTTTATTTTGCTTGAAACCGTATGTACCCAGCGTGCATTAAGCGAAGTTGATTTTGTAAAAAAATTTTCCCGTCTATATAGGCGGGAAAATTTGTTTTTACATATTGACTTATTTCGACAAGTATGATATAATAAAAATTGGGTACATCAACAAAAAACGGTCAGGCGGAAAATAAAGGGGGCGATGCCCCCTTTATCTAATCTTCCCCTTGAGAGAGGGGTGAGTTAGTGAACTGGAATGATATATTTACATTCGTTTTGGTCATATGCAACGTCATTTTGATAATGCAGAATAACAATAAACAAAAGAAGTAGCCGCTGTACATTCCAAGAGAGCGGCTATTTCTTATAGCTTCAATTGAGGGGTGACCGTCTACTTGGTGTACCCTCTTTTATTGATTATATTATAACCCATTTCCCTTGCATTGTCAATACTTTTTTTCAGATTTAATTTTTACTTCATGCACGGTATACTTAGGCGGAAAATAGCTAAATAAAGCCTGCTCTAAACTCTCAACTCTATTTTGAGGTGTTTATATATTTCCAGTAGCCTTTCAGGTAGACCCAGCCGGAAATTACGGTCAGCGCCACCGCGATCCAGATGAGTATGGTGTAAACTATCTGCGCGATCTCTGCCGCCTGTCCGTCAAAATTGAAACATAAGCCGAGCATTATGGCAACTTCCGCAGCCATTGTGAATGCCGTTTTCAGCTTTCCCCAGATACCCGCGGCTACTACAACGCCTTCGCCTGCAACTACCAGCCGAAGCCCCGATACCATGAATTCGCGGAAAACTATTATTATTACCGGAACAGCACCTACGATCCCCATTTGTACAAAACATATCAGCGCGGAAATCACAAGCGCTTTGTCCGCTAACGGGTCAAGGAATTTCCCGAAAGTGGTGACAAGCCCGCGGCTTCTGGCGATATGTCCGTCCAGAGCGTCGGTCACGGACGCGGCTATGAATATTATAAGCGCAATTACAGGACTGAACGGCACAACGTCCATTAACATGAAAAACAGAAAAAACGGTATGAGAATTACCCGCAGAAGCGTCAGCTTATTTGGAAGATTCATTGTCTATCTCTCCTATCAGATCGTAGTCCAGCATATCGGCTATCTTTACTTTCACAAACTTTCCGGGAACCTGCCTTTTTCCGGGGGAGGTAAAGAAGATCTTTCCGTCTATTTCGGGAGCGTCCGCCGCGCTTCTTCCGAAATAACATTCCCCGTAACGGTCGTAACCCTCGGTGACAACTTCAATGGTCTTTCCGATAAGTTCGTTGTTTTTCTTGGCGGTAATAAGCATCTGCTGCTCCATGATAATGTCGGCGCGGTGTTCTTTGATGTCGTTATCAAGCTGTCCGTCCATTTCCGCGGCGGGAGTTCCCTCCTCGGCGGAATATGCAAAACAGCCGAGACGGTCAAATTCCATATCGTTGACAAATTCCGCAAGTCGGCTGAATTTTTCTTCCGTTTCCCCGGGGAATCCCGTTATCAGCGTTGTGCGCAGGATAATTCCGGGAACTTTTTCACGTATCTTTTTGATAAGCGCGCGTAGGGAATCTTCATCGCCGCGGCGGTTCATTGCTTTTAAAATTTCCCCGTCACAATGCTGAATGGGCAGATCCATGTATTTTACTATTTTCTCCTCGTTTGCCATAACGTCAAGAAGTTCATCGGTTACGCGGTCGGGATAGCAGTAAAGCAAACGTATCCATTTCAGACCGTCAATTTCGCAGAGTTTTCTGAGAAGTTCGGGAAGCATTAATTTTCCGTAAATATCCTCGCCGTAGCGGGTGGTGTCCTGCGCTATGAGGATAAGTTCCCGAACGCCGTTATGCACAAGTTTTTCCGCCTCGTCAAGAAGCGTTTCCATGGGAACACTTCTGAAACGTCCGCGAATGGAGGGTATTGCGCAGTAGGAACAGCGGTTGTCGCAGCCGTCCGCAATTTTCAGATAGGAAAAGAACGACAGGGTCGTCTGTACTCTTTCGCCCGTAAGTGAAAGCTTTTCTCTGTCGTCAAAAAGCTGCACAGTCTCGCCGCCCGTGACTCTTTCGATAACGGAAACTATATCTTCGTTGCAGCCGATGCTTACCACGGCGTCAGCTTCGGGGATAAGGGAGGAAACTTCCTCGCGGTAACGTTCCGCAAGACAGCCCGTGATAATAATTTTCTTAATGCGCCCCTCGTTTTTCAGAGCGACAAATTCAAATATGGTGTCAATGGCTTCCTGCTTGGCGGATTCGATAAATCCGCAGGTGTTCACGATAACAATATCCGCAAGTGCAGCGTCCGCAATAAGCGTGTACCCTGCCTTTTCTATTTTATATAACATTCTTTCGGCGTCCACCTGATTTTTACTGCACCCAAGCGAGACCATTCCTACTCTTAAAGACATCTTTTACATTCCTTTCTGTGTTTTGTGTATGTGATAATATATCGGCTTTAAAATCTAATTTATAAATGTTGAAATCGGAGAGTTAACAGCCGTAATAAATATGTTCACTTTAATATCTCAACTCTTAACTCTTAACTCTCAACTCTCCGCTTTCACATCAAATCTTTATCCCACAAAGTAATATTGGCGTCCGAGGGCATTCTCCAGTCGCCGCGGGGCGAAAGGGTAACGCTTCCCACCTTTGGCGAATCGGGCAGGCAGGAACGCTTGAACTGCTGCGAGAAGAACCGTTTTACAAACACTGTCAGCCATTTCTTAATGGTTTCCCTGTCGTATGAACCCGCAAAGGAATTTTCCGCAATTCTTAAAATTTTTGAGGGCGGGAATCCGCACCGCACCATGTAGTAAAGGAAAAAGTCATGCAGTTCGTAAGGACCTACAATATCTTCGGTTTTCTGTGAAATTTCCCCGTCAGCGGGGGGAAGAAGTTCGGGGGAAACGGGAGTGGCAAGTATATCCTGCAAAACCTTTGCAAGGGTCTTGTCGGAAGCGGTCATGCTCTCAAAATTCACCAGATGCCGGACCAGCGTTTTGGGAATGGAAGCATTAACTCCGTACATTGACATATGGTCGCCGTTGTAAGTCGCCCAGCCGAGGGCAAGTTCCGAAAGGTCGCCCGTTCCGATAACGATTCCGCCTTTCTGATTTGCAATATCCATAAGAACTTGCGTCCGTTCGCGAGCCTGACCGTTTTCAAAAGTAACGTCAAGGGTGTTTTCGTTCTGCTCAATGTCCTTGAAATGGCTTCTTACGGAATCGGTGATATTTATTTCTTTCAGAATGGTGCCGTAAGCCTCCGCAAGGAAATGCGCGTTGCTTTTTGTGCGGGAAGTAGTTCCGAAACAGGGCATTGTAACGGCAATAATGCCCTTTCTGTCAAGTCCCAGCATATCGAAAGCGCGGACGGTGACAATAAGCGCAAGAGTGCTGTCCAAACCGCCCGAAAGCCCGATAACTGCGGTTTTGCAGCCGATATGCCGAAGCCGTGTGGCAAGCCCCGTCGCCTGCATGGTGAGAATTTCCCCGCAGCGGTTTTCAAGGTCGGACTTGTCCGCGGGAACAAAGGGCATAGGCGGATAGAAACGTTCAAGGGCAAGGTCTTTCTGCTTTATTTCAAAATCAATTTTCAGGAAATTTTCATTGTTTTCCGAGGGGAAAGTGTTCATTCTGCGGCGTTCCATGGAAAGGCGCTGCAGGTCTATTTCCCCGAAAGTCAGCCCCGTGGTGAATTTCCTGCTTTCGGAAATTACCGCGCCGTTTTCTGCAATTAAATTGTGTCCGCTGAATATCAGATCCTGCGTGGATTCGCCCATGCCCGCGTCCGCGTAGATATATCCGCAGACAAGCCGCGCGGACTGTGAGGAAACAAGCTGACGGCGGTAATCGCCCTTGCCTATCATTTCGTCCGAAGCGGAAAGATTGCATATCACCGTTGCGCCCATAGCGGCGAGTTTCCCCGAGGGCGGTTCGGGAGTCCAGAGGTCTTCGCAGATCTCCACGCCTATGCGGAGTTCGGGGATATTTTTGCAGGTAAAAATGCAGTCGCCGAAAGGCACTTTATCGGGATCTCCCACAAATTCAGTGATCATTACCCCGCCGTTCCAAGGCGTAAAATGGCGCAGTTCGTAAAATTCCGAGTAGTTGGGGATATTCTTTTTCGGAACGAAGCCGAGGACTTTCCCGCTTTTGATAACGGCGGCGCAGTTGTAGAGTTTGCCGTTTAATTCGGCAGGAACGCCCACCACCGAAACTATATCAAGCTCCGCCGTTTCGCGGATAATTCTTTTAAGCGCGTTTTCCGCGCCGTCAAGCAGGACTTTTTGTAAAAACAGGTCGCCGCAGGTGTAGCCCGTCACGCACAGTTCGGGAAAGACAACTATTGAAGCGTCCCGTTCCACGGCTTGCTTTATAAGCGAAATTATCTGCCCCGCATTGTATTCGCAGCCGGCAACCTTTATTTCGGGAGTCGCCGCCGCGACCCGTATAAAACCGTCTTTCATTTTTATATCACCCCATATTTT
>CANRFB010000083.1 GCA_947629785.1 uncultured Clostridia bacterium
ATAGTGACAATTTGAAAACTTTATCCCGGCAAAACCGTGTTATTACTTGTTTTCAGTGTTTTGCTCGGGGCTATATAGTTTTTTATAAATGGAGTGATAGCTGTGTTTGATAAGAATAAAGGGCTGAAAGCCAAACTGGGAAAACACATTTACCTCATAACAGTAATATCTGTGCTTGTGGTGGCGCTTTCGGCGTGCTTTCTGACAGCTTTGACCAATCAGAATCAGATGGAACGCACCGTTTCCGCTCAGCTTGAAGATTGCAGTATGAAATTACAGTCTTGGCTGGAGGAAAAGATCTCTCTTACGGAATTTATCGGCGATGAAGTCGTAGACAGAGGCTATGCGGAAAACAGAGGCGAGTGTCTGCCGTTCCTGCAGGATTGTCTGGCACGTGACGATGATTGCTTTGAAGTTTATGTGGCATATTCCGATAAAAGCATTTTGTTTGCCAGCGGTGCGACTGCTCCGGACGGATTTGATCCTACAACAAGAGCTTGGTATCTTAACGCAGCCGCTTCCGACGGAGTTATTGTTACCGATCCTTACACCGACGCGGTAACAGGCAGAATGGTAATTACCTGCGCCAAGAAAATAGAGGTCAACGGTCAGGTGGTCGGAGCACTGGGACGTGATATTTTCATTGACGAAGTTTCCGAAATAATCAATTCCCTGCACATAGACGAAAACGGCTACGCTATGCTCGTAACTGCCGGCGGCGATATTATAGTTCACCAAAATGCTGACTATATGCCCACGGTCGATGCAAGCGGAAACGACGTTTTCACAAATCTTTCTGACGTTATGCCGGGTTATTCCACCGATATGGAAGCCGGCAAGCTCATAAAACTCAAAGACTATACCAATAAAAACGTAAACTTTGCACAGTGCGGAATGGATCTTCTCGGCTGGAAACTGGGCTACGCTCTTAACTATTTTGAATACCACAGAAACACAACTACAATAATAGTTCTGTTCGTAATAATGGTATTTGTTTTCAGCGTTATCATCTCCACATACCTTACAATTCTGCTCAAAAAGGTATTCAAGCCGTTGGAGGACGTTGCGCAGACGGCTCAGAGGGTTTCGCAGGGCGATCTGAATGTTTCCTTTAACTATAACGGAAATGACGAGATCGGCGCGGTCTGTCAGACAATTGAAGTAAACAACCGCGTTATGCGGGATTACATAGAGGATATTGCCGCAAGACTGGACGGCATTTCCCGCGGGGATTTCAAGAAAGAGTCCGATGTTGAATACCGCGGCGATTATGCGGCTATCAAGAATTCACTGGATAATATTTCCTCGTCTTTGGGACAGGTATTTGACGGAATAGAGGGCGCTTCCGAAGCGGTATTCGGCGGCGCGGGCGGCGTTGCCAACGGCGCGAATCAGCTTGCGGAATCGGTTTCCATGCAGACGGCGGTAATAAACGAGATAGTCAACGAAGTAAACATTGTTTCCGAGAAGATCGCAAATAACGTTTCCAGAACGGACGAAGCAAGGAGTCTTGCCAAAGACACGGCAAATTCCGTTCAGGACAGCAACGCTCAGATGAACAAGCTTCTTGACGCCATGAACGAAATTTCAAAGGCTTCCGAGGAGATCAAGAAGATCATCGGAACAATTGAAGATATTGCGTTCCAGACAAATATTCTCGCCCTGAACGCTTCCGTAGAAGCGGCTCGTGCAGGCGCGGCAGGAAAGGGCTTTTCGGTAGTTGCGGACGAGGTAAGGAACCTTGCGGGCAAGAGCGCGGAGGCTTCCGTGCAGACTTCCAAGCTGATAGAACATTCCGCCGAAGCGGTAAGCAGCGGTCTGAAGTTTGCCGAAGCGGCGTCCGATTCTCTCAAGAAAGTTGTGGAACACACCAACGAGATCGACGGAATAATTGTAAAGATCAACGAGGAATCCCACGACCAGAGCAGCTGTATGGACGATGTAAACAGCAAGATCGGCGTTGTGGCGGATTATGTTTCTTCCGCGGCGGCAAACGCCGAGGAAAGCGCGGCAGCTTCTCAGGAACTGAACGGTCAGGCTTCCGCACTGAAAGAAATGCTCCAGAATTTCGGAGAATAAGGAAATTTCCCCGACGGTATTGCATGACTGTCGGGGATTTTTGTAATTAAACGGAGGTATCTATGTCTGATAAAAAATATTATGCAATATCGGACGAGAGATTTAATGAGTTACGCAAAGAATCAGAAGAAGCGAAAAAGGAAATATTAAAATTGCCGGTCTTTTTTACCGAGGACGGAAAAACACGCTACATAAGCGTTGAGACCGTAAATTCCGAGGGTGACATAATATGCTATTATATTTATGACGAAAAGGCAAGGCTGATCGAATCATATGAATTCGGCGATAAATCAAACTATTACTTCAACGATAAAAGCAAAAAAGTTACCGTAGTATCATACCGGGCTGAAAACGGTCACCGCGAAAAAGGCATTTATGATGTTTTCACCGACGAGGAACAGCAAAAATACGGCGTATGGTTCGGAGACAGGAAGAAACGTGAACGGGAATTCAATGAGAAACTGAAAAAATTATCGTAAAAAACTTGCCGCAGCTCTTATGAACTGCGGCAATTCTTTATTTATTATCGTTATTTCTTATGGCAGCGCGCCTGATCTTTCCGCTGATGGTCTTAGGAAGTTACTTTGTCTTTTTGATCTGATTGCTGCCCATCTGTTGACAAAACAAAGAATAAAAATTACTATTTGTATAATATCCTGCCATTTCTCCTTAATGTAGCTGCCCAGACAAGCATTACCAAGCCTATGACCGCCAGCGTTCCGCCAAGCCGGTATAAGTCGGGATTTATCACGTCGGTAACGCATTTTATTATGCTGCGTTCAAACCGATCCTGCCCTATGGGCAGTACCGAACAGAGAAATGCCGTCAGAAGCACTGCCGCTCCGCCGGTTATGACCGCTCCGCCGCCCCAGCTCAGGACTTTTTCCGAACGCCCGTTCACAGCCCATAATACTATTAACATTACCGCCGCGGCGCAGGCTGTTCCTATCATTACAGGCAGCGAACAGAACAGCCGCAGAACAGTCAGCACGCCGTCAAGATTTTCCAATTGTGACGGCGACAGCGATTCAAGAACGCCGTCCGCCTGTTCTATATGCGAAAATGCAAGGTCTATGTCATTCTGGGACATAGGTTTCCCCATGGCGTCGCTTATAAGCCCGATATTTTCGCTGAAAACAGCTTTCAGCTTGTCGGAAGTCAGCTTTTCCGGCAATTCTCCCTGACGGATAAACTCCGCGTAACCGTTCAGCTGATCCGCAAGAAAATCTTCCGCAGTGGAATTTTCGTAAATTGCGCGGATATCCTCGCGGGTCAGCCCCGTTCCCGCGGACATTACATAAATCGTTTCCTGAACCGTTTCATCGGGGGAATTCCCCGCAGGCAGATTCATTACGTCCAGATCGTGGGCAAACTCGGATATTTTCCCGCTGTCGGTAAGCAGCCGCGCCGCAAAGGACGCCGCCGATAAAATTATCAGTGCCGTCATTACCACAGCCGCCGCAAATGACCCTATTCCTCGGGCGGCTTTTCCCCCGCTTTTCACGGGAATGGGCATTTCCGCTTCTTCCGAACTTTCCGTGGAACTTTCAGTCGGGAACTCCGAATGTCCCGCAAGATTCCGCGTAAAGCCGCTTTCCGCCGTGTCGGCAGCGGCTTCGGGAATTATCGGCTCAAACGCTGTCTGCTCCGATTCTATGGGAACAAGTTCCGCTCCGCAGCTTATGCAGCAGGTCATTCTCTCGTTGTATTCTTTTCCGCACTTGGGACAGATCATTATTTCATCATTCCTTATCTTTTTTGGAATATTATTCCGCCTATACGAATATAATATACCAATTTGTCCCAAATGTCAATAAAAATACTTCGACAAATTCCGACAGGAACTATTCCGCTGTGGTTTCCGCAGGTTCGGGATAGGTCATTTCAAGCTGTTCATAGAGGAATTCTATCTTGCCGTTCAGCTCGTCTATCTGCTGTTCGTAAGCCTGATCCTTGGCTTCCTGCGCCTTTTTGATGTTTCCGTCCGCGGAAAGGCGTATTGCAAATCCCGCGGTGACTGCAATTGCAAAAACCGTCAGCACGGTGGTAAGTGGGTTGAAATAACCCTTGCTTTCGGGCTTCCCTTCGGTCATGTAGGCAAATCCCGACGCTTTCAAGGCTTTCCCCAGCGCGATAGAAAGCGGAACTGCTATCACAACGGCGATAATTCCGTTTATGCAGGAAGTTGCGGCTTTTTCTATCATGACCGTTGCCGCCGTTTCAAAGGGATTTCCCAGAATAAGCTGGGTTATGAACGCTTTACCCAGATAAAGCACAATGTAAACTATCTGACCGATTATGGCGGCGATAAGCGTTCTCGAAAATTCACTCTTTATGCCCGAACGGCTTATTTTGCCCGCAGTCCAGCCCATGGCAAATTTTGAGAAAAACGTGTAGGGCGCGGAAGTGATATATATGGGGCTGAAAAGGTCATAGAGTCCGCCGCCTATTCCCGAAGCAAGACCGCCCGTGACGCTTCCGAAAAGCAGACCTGCCAGCAGGCACATGGAATTTCCAAGATGAATTCTTGTATCATTCTGGAACTTTATTTCCATATAGTTTCCTATATAAACAAGCGCCGCCATAAGTCCCACAACAATTATCCTGTAAAGACGCTTGCGGCTTTCGGCTGCATTTTTCATAACAAAAACTTCCTTTCGATGTTAATATATTAACAGTATATCCCCATTGAAAAGGTTTTGCAAATTTCCCGCGGGCGGAAATATTTTGTTAAAATTTATTGAAAATAACTATATTTTGTGAAATATTCCTGCCCGCTATGCGCAATTCCCATAAAAAGAAATTTCCGCAAAATGCCAATAAAAAAGCGCTCGGTGAAATTGACCGAACGCTTTTGTTTTTATTGCAGATAATTTGTTGAAAATGCAAGAATTTACTTGTTGTCAAGCCGCATGGTAAGGGAAATTCTCTTGCGCTTCACGTCCACGTCCAGAACGCGGACTTTCACCACTTCGCCCACCTTGACAGCTTCGAGAGGGTGCTTGATGTAGCGGTTGCAGATCTGCGAAATATGCACAAGACCGTCCTCGTGAACGCCTATATCCACGAAACAGCCGAAGTCAATGACGTTGCGGACGGTCCCCATAAGTTCCATGCCGGGCTTGAGGTCTTTCAGTTCCATAATGTCTCCGCTGCGCAGAAGCGGCGGGGGAAGTTCGTCACGGGGATCACGTCCCGGCTTGGCAAGTTCTTTGAGAATGTCCTTTACCGTGGGAAGTCCCGTTCCTGCCATGTCGGCAATTTTTGAAACGCCTATCTTCTCGGCGGCAGCGGTAATTTCGGAAGTTTTACCCTCGTTCAGATCTGCAAGACGGAAACCGCACTGAGAAATGATCTTTTCCGCGGCTTCGTAGCTTTCAGGGTGAACTGCGGTATTGTCAAGAGGATTTTTTCCGCCCTGAACGCGGAGAAATCCCGCGCACTGTTCAAAGGCTTTCGGACCGAGTTTCGCGACTTTCAGCAGCTGCTTCCTGTCGGTGAAAGAGCCGTTTTCTTCGCGGTAAGCAACGATATTCTTTGCCACCGCCGCGCTTATTCCCGAAATGTAGGAGAGCAGCGAGTGAGAAGCCGTATTAAGGTCAACGCCCACGCTGTTTACGCAGTCCTCAACAACTCCCGAAAGCGCTTCGTCCATGCGGGCTTTGGGCATATCGTGCTGATACTGACCAACGCCGATGGCTTTGGGGTCTATCTTTACCAGTTCCGCTAGCGGGTCTTGGAGACGTCTTGCAATTGACACCGCGCTTCGCAGGGAAACGTCATATTCGGGGAATTCCTCCGCCGCAAGTTTCGATGCGGAATAGACCGACGCGCCCGCTTCGGAAACCACCATATACGCGACCTTTTCGGGAATTTCCTTGATAAGTTCCGCAACGAACGCTTCCGATTCGCGGGAAGCCGTGCCGTTTCCGATAGCGATTATCGAAACGCCGTATTTCTGTATAAGATTTTTCACAAGAACTTTGCCCTGCTCGATCTTCCGCTGTTCGCCCGTGGTAATGTACGCCACGCCGGTGTCAAGAACTTTTCCCGTATCGTCCACCACCGCAAGCTTGCAGCCCGTTCTGTAACCCGGGTCAAGACCGAGAGCGATCTTTCCCTTAACGGGCGGCTGCATAAGAAGCTGACGGAGGTTTGACGAGAAAACCTTTATTGCCGCTTCGCAGGCGTTATCGGTAAGCCACGAACGGACTTCACGTTCCACGGACGGGAAAATAAGCCGCTTGAAGCTGTCCTCGGCGGCGGCTTTCACAAGTTCGCCGCAGGGAGAGGAGTTCTTCACATACTTGTCGGTAATGAGCTTTTCGCCGCTGCCGTCAACAATGTCTATGCCTGCTTTCAGCTTTTCTTCGCGTTCGCCGCGGTCGATGGCAAGGACACGGTGTCCTGCTATCTTGTTTACGGGTTCGGCAAAATCGTAATAGTTCCTGTAAACGGTTTCTTCTTCGGGGTCTGCGGCTTTGGAAACCACCTGCCCCGTTCTGATAAGCAGGGCGCGGAGGGATTTCCGCAGTTCCGCATCGTCGGAAATATCCTCGGCGATAATATCCATAGCGCCCTGAATTGCGGCAGCCGCGTCTGGAACTTCCTTTTCGGCGTTTATGAACTTTTCCGCTTCGGCATTGGGGTCGGCGGAAATTTCCTGCGCCATTATAAACTGCGCCAGCGGTTCGAGTCCCCGTTCTCTTGCAACGGAACCTCTCGTTTTGCGTTTTGGTCTGAAAGGACGGTATATGTCCTCAAGTTCAACAAGGACGGCGGCTTTTGCAACGGCTTCGCGGATCTCGTCCGTAAGCTTTCCCTGTTCTTCAATTGAGGAAAGGATCTCCTCCTTGCGTTTCTCCAGATTGCGGAGATAAGTAAGCCTGTCGGAAATTTCCCTTAACACCTGATCGTCCAGCGAACCTGTCAGTTCCTTACGATAGCGGGCGATAAAGGGTATGGTTTTTCCGTCGTCGATAAGTGCGACGGTGTTGTCGATCTGTTCCTGCCTGAGTTTGAATTCCTTAGCGATAGTCTCGTTTATATTCAAAAATATCTTCCTTTTCCTTTTAATGAAAGGACGGATACCGATCCCCGATTATAAAGTGTACAAAAAATCAAGCAAAAACTTGAATATATGTGTTTTTGCGCAGATTTTTTGTCTGCACTTTCAATGAGGGAACGATATTAATGCCGTCCTACAGCTTATTTCTTTCCGAAAAGACCGCCAAGCTTGTCCTTGATGCCGTCAACGGAAACTTTTGCCTTGATTCCGTCAACTATCTTGTTGATCTGGTCGTCGGGCAGGTCAACGCCTACGACTTTTTCAACTGCCTTGACGGGATCGGCTTTGAACTCCGCCTCAAAGTTCTTGTCGTTCTTGACTTTTTCGACGATCTCTTCAATTTTTGCTTTAATGTCCATAAAAAATTCCTCTTTTCCGTAAAATTTTGCGTAATAATATTATACCATATTATCCGATAATTTGCAATAGTTTGAAAGCAAGGAATTACGGCATTTCAACAAGTTAAAAAATATTTAACAATTTGTTTGCTGTGAAAAAATTTAAAAAAACCCTTGACAAATGCGGAATAATGTGGTATACTCAAATAGTTGCTTGACAATAGTCGGCAAAGCTATCGAATTCTAAAGACAGCAGGCGGCAAAGGACAGGGAGAACTGGTAGTTTTCCGTGGCCGTGAGCCATAATTCCTGCCGAGGAAAAGATGGTGAGTATAAACGTGTACTTGCGCCTTTTCCTGTTCGGAAAAGGTTTTCTTTTTTGGATTCCGGATAGCGAATAAATTATTCGGAGGTGAAATTTCCATGCCAAGCGAAAAGATACTCGAAACCAAAAAGGCAAGAGTTGAAGCTATCACCGAAATGCTCAAGAACGCTTCCGCAGGTGTCATTGTTGACTACAAGGGCATTACCGTTGAGGAGGACACCAAGCTCAGAAAGGATCTGAGAGAAGCAGGCGTTAACTATTTCGTTGAGAAGAACTCCATGCTCCGCTTCGCAGTAAAGAATGTCGGTCTTGACGGACTTACAGACGTTCTGAAAGGTACTACCGCTATCGCTGTTACAGACGGCGATGAAACTGCTCCCGCGCGTATCCTCGGTAAGTTTGCCGAAGATTCCGAGGACAAGTTCAGCCTCAAAGCAGGCTTTATCGGAAGCGAGATCTACGACGCAAAGGGCGTAAAGGCTCTTTCCAAGATCCCTTCCAAGGAAACCCTTCTTGCACAGCTCCTTGGTTCTCTCAAGGCTCCTATGCAGAACCTCGCCGCTACACTTCAGGCTCTTTCCGAGAAGAAGTCCGCGGAAGAATCCGCTTAA
>CANRFB010000084.1 GCA_947629785.1 uncultured Clostridia bacterium
GCAAAGGCGGGAAACGTTGAACTTGTTGTTGAAAGTGCAAGCAGCGAAGAAAAAAAGAGTTTTAATCCGATGGATAACTCGGCTTTAAATTCAGATAAATTATCAGAAATTGAGTGGAAATGGAAATTCAGTATAAAAAGAGATTTAAAAAGGACGCTGATAATAATGCAATGCATATAATAAATATAATAGAATATGCTTTGTAAAATATATAGAATTTTTTTATGAGGAATGAAAAATGAATCAACAAATTGAACAATATCCTAAAGTAGCTGTTTTAATGAGTACATATAACGGCGAAAAATACATACACGCTCAGTTGGACAGCATTCTTGCGCAAAAAGGTGTTGATGTTAGCATTTTTATCAGAGATGATCATTCATCTGATTTGACTGTTAAGATTATAGATGAATATATTATAAGATTTCCTAAAAAATTACATATTTATACAGGAAGTAATATGGGAGCAGGGCGTAGTTTTATGAATCTGGTTTATACAGTGCCGGATATGTTTGAATATTATGCCTACAGTGATCAAGATGATATATGGTTTGATGATAAGCTAAAAGTTGCCATAACAACTTTAAAAAAATCAAATATGGATTTATATATGGGAAATCTTATTTGCGTTGACAAGAATTTAAATGAGATTGGTTTAAGGAATATCATATCACCAGATATTTCTCCTTATGGAATAATGGTAAATAATGAAACTAATGGATGTACTATGGTTTTTACAAATACCTTTTATAGAATGCTTTCTGATAAAAGCAAAAGACCCAATGACGATTTGTTCAATGCAAGGTATCACGATTCGTGGACTGCGATGGTAGGTGCTGTAAATGGTAAAGTTATATATGATCATGAATCTCATATTTTATATCGCCAACATGAAGGAAATACGGTAGGTGCAACAAATTACAATGGCTTTTGCAGACGATTTAAGGTAAAACTTAATAAGTTTACAGATATTTCAAAACGTAACGGAAGAAGTAAGATCGCTATAGAAATAATTAAGGCTTATCCGAATGAAACAGAAAAGTTTGATTATTTATATGAATATGCATATTCACATAAGTTTTCAAATAAACTCAAGTTGATCAAAAACTATAAAGAATATAAAAAACATGGAAAACAAAATTTTGTGGAATATGTTTTATATGTCATATTGGGACTTATATGACATAATTGCAGTCAAAAAATTATTATAATTAAGTTTGTAATTGTTTGATGAGGTATTTATGGCATATACATTTTTTTTAATGGGATATTCTTTTGCAAATGCATTGATTTAATTGATGATTTGATTGATTTTTATAATTTTATTAATATATTATTTTTATTAAAAAGGACGATCATTATGAAAAACGATGATATTTTAGCCGCTATCATAACTTTTAATCCTGATATAAAACAGCTTTGTAAAAATGTACAAAGAATCTTTTCACAGGTCGATTATTTGGTTATATATGATAATTTTTCCGAAAACATAAATGAAATAAGGAATAATTTACCACCCCCCAATGTATGTGATATACATATTATTCAAAACGAGGCAAATATAGGCTTACCAATTAACTATAACAGAGCAATAAATTTAGCGATAGAGAAAAATTGTAAGTGGCTTTTAATAATGGATCAGGACACTTTTGTTCCTGATGATCTGATTGAAGAATATCGAAAGTATATGTCATTGGATAAAGTTGCGATAATTTGTCCACAGTTTTGGGATATTAATTTGACTACAAAGGAAGAGTTTATTAAGAAAATCCCGAACGAGGAATTCAGTTATGTGGACAGATGTATTTCTTCCGCGTCACTTAATAATGTAGATATAGCGGCTGAAATAGGCGGATTTGACGAAAAAATGTTTATTGATTGGGTAGACTTTGATTATTGTAAAAATTGTATAGATCATGGATATAATATTCTAAGAGCAAATAATTGCATTATTGAACATCAAATAGGAAATTCAAGAATAGTTAAATTTTTGTGGAAAAAATTGATTTGCTATAATCACCCGTCTGTTCGCAAGTATTATTATTTCAGAAATCGCGTTTATTATGCGCGAAAGTACCATGAAAATATTTTTATGACGGCAAAATGTCTTCTTAGCAATTTTATACCTTTGTTCTACGAGGAGAATAAATTTGAAAAAATCAGACAGGCACTTAAAGGTTTTTTTGATGGATTTAAATTGTGAAATATTGAAAGGAATACTTAAATGAAAGGAATAATTCTCGCCGGCGGAGCAGGAACGAGGCTCTACCCACTCACAATGGTAACAAGCAAACAGCTGCTGCCGGTATATGACAAACCAATGATATATTATCCGCTTTCAACATTGATGTTGGCGGGAATAAAGGATATACTCATAATTTCCACACCAACTGATCTTCCGAATTTTGAAAGACTGCTGGGAAACGGTTCGGACTATGGCGTGAATTTTTCGTATAAAGTCCAGCCTTCTCCTGACGGACTTGCACAGGCATTTATTCTTGGTGAAGAGTTTATCGGGAATGAACCTTGCGCTATGGTTCTGGGCGATAATATTTTCTACGGCAACGGTTTCGGCAAGTCGCTTCGTGCGGCAGTGAAAAATGCCGAAAACGGCAGAGCAACGGTTTTCGGATATTATGTTCCCGATCCTGAACGTTTCGGCGTGGTGGAATTTGATAAGAACGGACAAGCAGTAAGCATTGAAGAAAAACCAAAAGCTCCGAAATCAAATTATGCCGTTACCGGATTGTATTTCTATCCGGCGGGAGTATCGGAAAAGGCAAAAGAAGTAAAACCCTCCGCCCGCGGTGAATTGGAAATTACCACATTAAATGAAATGTATCTGAAAAATAAAATTCTGGACGTTCAGCTTCTGGGACGCGGTTTTGCATGGCTCGATACAGGAACTATGGACAGTCTTGCGGAAGCAGCGGATTTTGTTAAAATGATACAGAACCGGCAGGGAATTGAAATTTCCGCACCGGAGGAAATTGCATATAAAAACGGCTGGATAACAGAATCCGAATTATTAAAAAGTGCAGAAAAATACGGAAAATCACCTTACGGACAGCATCTGAAAAATGTTGTGGAAGGGAAATTAGCTTATTGAGGTGCGTATGGGAAATTTTAAATTTATTAAAACTGAGATAAAAGATGTTTACATAATCGAAACTAACCTTTTCGGCGACAGCAGAGGATATTTTATGGAAACATACAAGGAAGCAGACTTCAAAGCCGCCGGATTGGATTATACATTTGTTCAGGATAATCAGTCCAGTAGCCGGAAAGGAGTTCTCCGCGGTCTGCATTTCCAGAAAACATATCCGCAGGCAAAGCTTGTAAGAGTTTTAAAAGGCGAAGTTTTCGACGTGGCAGTCGATTTACGGAAAAACAGTTCAACATACGGCAAATGGACAGGTGTACTTCTTTCGGAGGAAAACAAACGTCAGTTTATGATACCAAGAGGATTTGCCCACGGGTTTCTTGTAGTTTCGGATCATGCGGAATTTGCTTACAAGTGCGATGAGTTCTATCACCCGGAGGACGAGGGCGGAATAATGTGGAATGATCCTGATATAGGCATTGACTGGAATTTTGACGGAGAGATCATTCTCAGTGAAAAGGACAAAAAATATCCGTTGTTAAAGGATTCAAAAATTACTTTTGAGGTGTAATTATGACTGTAATTGTTACCGGCGGCGCGGGATTTATCGGCTCAAATTTCATATTCCATATGCTGAAAAAATATCAGGACTATAGAATAATTTGTCTTGATAAACTTACTTATGCGGGGAATCTTTCTACTTTGAAAAGCGTTATGGACAATAAGAATTTCCGTTTTGTAAAAGCGGACATCTGCGACAGGAATGCAGTTTACAAATTATTTGAGGAAGAAAAGCCGGATATTGTTGTAAATTTTGCGGCAGAATCCCATGTTGACCGAAGTATTGAAAACCCGGAAGTCTTTTTGCAGACAAATATTTTAGGAACACAGGTTTTAATGGATGCTTGCAGAAAATACGGAATTACTCGTTATCATCAGGTTTCCACCGACGAAGTTTATGGAGATCTTCCCCTTGACCGTCCTGACTTGTTTTTCACAGAAGAAACTCCCATACATACAAGCTCACCATATTCAGCATCAAAGGCAAGCGCGGACTTGCTTGTTCTTGCTTATCATAGAACATACGGACTTCCTGTTACAATTTCAAGATGTTCAAACAATTACGGACCGTATCATTTTCCTGAAAAATTAATTCCGCTAATGATAGCAAATGCTTTGAATGACAAGCCTCTGCCCGTTTACGGAAGAGGAGAAAACGTCCGCGACTGGCTGTATGTTGAGGATCATTGTAAAGCTATAGATTTGATAATTCACAAAGGCAAAGTCGGGGAAATTTACAACATAGGCGGACACAATGAAATGAAAAATATAGACATTGTAAAATTAATTTGTAAAGAATTAAACAAGCCCGAAAGCCTTATAACCTATGTTGCAGACAGAAAAGGACACGATATGCGTTACGCAATTGATCCCACAAAAATACATAATGAACTTGGCTGGCTTCCCGAAACCAAATTTGCAGACGGAATTAAATTAACAATAAAATGGTATCTGGAAAACAAGCCTTGGTGGGAAGAAATTATTTCAGGTGAGTATAAAGATTATTATGAGAAAATGTATGGCAGCAGGTGAGAGAAAATGAAAGTTTTGGTTACAGGCGCAAATGGTCAGCTTGGCTGGGACATGATAATAGAATTAAAAAAACGCGGTCATGAACCGATTGCGACAGATATTGCGGATAGTTTTGAGCAGGAATGCCAATACATAAAACTTGATATAACCGATGAAAAGGCGGTTCACAATGCAATTTTAAAAGCAAATCCCGATGCAGTCGTACACTGTGCTGCATGGACAGCAGTTGACGCGGCGGAGGACGAAGAAAACAAGCCCAAGGTTTACGCAATTAATGTTTTGGGAACGAAGTACATTGCCGAAGTCTGCAGAGAAATCGACTGCAAAATGATATATATATCCACTGATTATGTTTTCAGCGGAGAAGGTACAGAGCCGTGGAAACCCGAATGCGAAGATTTTGCGCCGCTTAATTATTACGGCGAAACAAAACTTCAAGGAGAATTTGCAGTAAAAAATACACTTAAAAAATATTATATAGTTCGGACAAGCTGGGTTTTCGGAAGTCATGGGAACAATTTTGTAAAGACGATGCTTAAACTTTCCGAGACGCACAAAGAGCTTCGAGTTGTAAACGATCAGATAGGCACACCAACCTATACGCCCGACCTTGCACGTTTGCTTGTTGATATGTGTGAGACCGATAAATACGGCGTTTATCATGCGACGAATGAAGGCGGATACATAAGTTGGGCGGAATTTGCGGAAGAGATCTTCCGACAAGCAGGAAAAGACACAAAAGTTATTCCTGTTTCTACAGAGGAGTATGGGGCAAGTAAGGCGAGGAGACCGAGAAATTCGAGAATGAGTAATGATAAAATAAAAAGCAATTTAAACTGTGAAACAAGAGAATGGAGCAGTGCATTATATAACTATTTGATGATGAGGTGTTAATTATGAACGAAAAAGTCAGTATTATAATACCCGCTTATAATTCCGAAAATTTCATAAAAAGAAGTGTAAACAGTTCTCTTTCACAGACATATAAAAATATTGAAGTCATTGTTGTTGATGACGGTTCTGTTGATAATACACTTGATGTTTGTAAAGAAATTGCAAAAACGGATACACGTTTGCACGTATTTCATATAGATAACTCAGGTCCGGCAAAGGCGCGGAATTTGGGAATAAAAAACTCAACCGGTGATTGGATCATGTTTCTTGATTCCGATGATGCTTTGAAATCGGATATTTGCGAAAGATTGATAAATGCAGCAAATAAATATTCAGCGGAAATGGCATTTTGTAATTTAAAAGATATTGACAGTAATGGTGATGATGATTATATTCCTTTTAATGGAAGGGAAAGGCTTTTTGAAGGTGAAAGTAAAAAAGCTTTAGAAAGAATGTTAGTTTCTTTAAAAGGTGAAACGCAGGACTCCATTCTTTGCTTAAGCGGTCCTGTATGTAAGATAATAAAAAGAGAAATATTAAAAGAAATTACTTTTCCTGAAAATATTTCTTCGGGCGAAGATGCTTGCTTTTGCCTTGAAGTTATATCAAATGCAAAAAGTGTTGTATATATTTCTGATATTTTGTATTTGCGTTATGTTCGTGCAGATTCTCTTTCGGGAATACGAACAGATATGTCAGAAAGGCGGGTAAAATATACTAATTGGGTCATTGATAGATATTATTCCGACAAATATTTTACCGCTGCGGTAAAAAATCTGGTGGCAAACAATCTCTTTTATGTAATTTATATGTATTATGGCAAGCTTGATTCTATTGACTATGGTGAGGCAAATAAATATATAAAAAGATATATCGAACTGCAACGGATTTCTCTTTCAATAGCTGATATTTTGTATTCTGATATAACGGTCAAACGAAAGATACTGCTTACTATATACAGTCTTAAAGCGCATCGACTTGCTTATATAATATGCAAAATAATATATAGGTATGCTGTATGACTATTATATAAAGTTTACGGAGATTGTACCCAAAAAGTTGAAAGAACCATTATAGTTATTGCATATTGGAAATCTGTATCATTCAATTTGTTTTTTGCAAAAGTACATGATACGGAGACTACAATTATCGAATATTGCGAGCTTAATTATCCTGATTCATACAAGGGCGTGTATATTGATATTATTCTGGTATACAATGTCGAAAAATATTTATGCAAATGTATTGATGCGGTGATTGCACAGACATATGACAATTTTGAAACTATGCTTGTAGTTGACGATTTTACCGATAACATTGGGAAGGTTTGTAATGAATATGCGGAAAAGGATAATTGTTTATCACAAACCTTGAAATTTAATGTTTTTGGTGAGAAAGATTCAGAAACAATATTTTTAGTGCTGTAAAAGATAAAGAATGCTTTTTAAAAAGTAAATTGTGTTATATAAGTATAATTATGGGGTATTATACTGCTAAGTTTGTTTTTGAATCAAAAATAAAATAATTAAAGGTGTATAAATATGTTAGTTTACTTTACCGGAACTGTTTTATCTGTTTTATTTGCATATATTTCATTAAAAATAAAGAAATATCAACGACTTAATAGTGTTGGAAGATATACAATGGCAAAATTATTTGCCTTATTGTCGTTTGTACCGCTTACTGCCATTATGGCATTCAGATATAATGTAGGAACAGATTATATATCATATCGAAATTCTTTTTATTCTATACCTGAATATGTAGAGAATGGTTATAGAGTGTTAAACAATATTCTAAAAAAAATCACTAATGATCCTCAAAGCATTTTTATTATATCGGCTATTATTATCTGTGGGTCATATTTTTACATAATATATAAAGAATCTGTTTCACCTGTTTACAGTATATTGCTATTTGTTCTTTGCGAAGATTATTTTATTGCAATGAATGGAATGAGGCAGTGTATTTCAACTGCAATAATATTACTTTCATTCCCGTATATAAAAGAAAAGAAAATATTTAAATCATTGATTTTTTTAGTAATTGCGTTTCTGTTTCATAAGTCAAGTATTGTATTTATTCCATTATATATTCTATACATTATTGAGATTCCACCATTGATAAGTGGTATTGCAATAATTGCTACGTATATTTTGTCATATATAATACGTGAATTTGTTTTTCCTATATTAACGAGATTTGAATTTTATAATAACTATTTTATAGGTACTTACGCAAATATAAATGAAAATTTCAATTGGGCTTATACATTAATATTTTTATGCTTTTTTATATTATTGTCTTACGAGTATAAAGAAGTCAGACAATGTAAAGAATTAAAATTGCTTTATTCTGGAATAGTGTTATCCCTATTTATCACATCGTTGAGCGCGGTAATGCCTACTATGCTTATAAGACTGACATGGCATATGAACTCATTTATTGTAATATATTTACCGCTTGCAATTAAAAAGCTTGATCTTAAAATTTCAAAAACTTCTGTCAAAAACGTAATAGGTGTGTTGATCCTTGTTGCATATGCGCTTGTCACAACCTATCGAATTATTATTAAAGGATGCCATGACGTTCTCCCATATCAGACAATATGGAGCAATTGAAAGGAAGATGAAAATGAAAATTAGAGTCTGTTCACATAAAACTATTGCATTCTTCAAATAAATATGGTATAATAAAAGAATGAGATTAACAAAAGAACAATTTGCGAAAATAGAGCATTTGATGCCTAC
>CANRFB010000085.1 GCA_947629785.1 uncultured Clostridia bacterium
TCTTTTGTTAATCTCATTCTTTTATTATACCATATTTATTTGAAAAATGCAATAGTTTTATGTGAACAGACTCTAATATTGGAGATTTGCAATGCAAATATAAAAAACCATGATTGCAGTCTTTATTCACTAAAAGAAGAAAATTTCTGTGAGAAGCTGCTTGATTTTAATGCGTATTATGAATTCAGAAGTCAAGGCGACTCCACTTACTATGAAAAAAATATGGAGAAAAAGCCATTGTTGTTGATACATGGTGGGATGCAGACAGTCATGGATTAACTTTTGTAATTTCTGAAATAAAATATGAAAACGGTGATTTTTCTTTTAATGAAAAATTTTACAGTCATTGGAGTTGGGTCTGTAATGGGGATAATACCTATGGATATGTGCCATATAAATTTTATGTTGACGGGAATGAAGTTGATTTAGAAGAATACGAAAAAGAATATTTGACATATATGTATTATTCACCGGCGGTTGAACCGGCAGAATATGTTTATGAGGGTATTGATTTTACTTGTAAAATTGATAGTATTTATGAAATTACTGATGAGAACTATGATGAACTTTATTCATTATATAATTCTTATGTAAATTTTAATGAGGAATAAGGGAGGTACTTTAATGAGAAAAAAACTTTTTTTATCATTTTTTACAGCTGTGTTTGTTGTTGTGGGGTTAGTTGTGTGTCAGGCTGATGTTGACACGGGACATGATGAACTGATAAATAGTGAAAGTTCCCAAATAACCACTATTGCAGAACAAACCGGACTGATAAGCAATGTTGACGAAATATCCGGAACAGCTATATATCAGTCTGACATCGAAACTGATGATTTAGACGAAACAGAATTTGTAACGCTGTTTGGAATTGACTATCCTATTGATACGTCCCACATAGAAATTGAAATAGGATCTGATTATGATATTACAGAAATTTCAAAGCTTACAAACTTAACTACACTGTCTATTTGCGGGAAAAATGAAAAAAGCTATCGATTATACGGTACAGAAAGTATTTCAAATTTGACTGATCTGACATTGCTTGAGATGCTTAACTGTAATATAAGCGACTGTTCTTTTTTGGAAAATCTTGAAAATTTGGAATTCCTTAATCTGAAAAATTGTACCGTAGATAATGAATATGATTGGGATCTACATAGACTTAGCAAGCTTGATAGGGCGTATATATATTATTGCGGAATATCGAAAGTCGATTTTTTATCAGATTTGGAAAATCTGACAGAGTTATGGCTAAGCAATAATAATATTGATGATCTGTCCGGACTGGAAAATTTGCCAAAATTATCCCGGCTTGACTTAGCCGATAATAAAATAAGCGATGTATCCGCTCTTGCAAAATTGCCTTCACTAAGCTATACAGAGTTATATTCAAATAATATCGCGGATATATCGGTTTTGTCAGGATCCAAAAGTTTGTCTTATTTAGGTCTGGGTAAAAATAAAATTACAGATGTTTCTCAATTTGCAGAAATGAAAAACTTGAAGTCGATCAATTTGTCTTATAATCCAATTACTAACATTTCCGAACTTTCAAAATGTTCTGAACTTATATCGTTGGAGATAAGCGGAAATTCTATTGAGGATTATACACCAATAGGTGAGTTAATAAGATTAAACAGGCTTGCAATTGAAAATTCTAATTGTTCAGATTTTTCTTTTGTTGAACGCTTAACGGACATCAACATTTTAGAACTTTCTAACAATAACATAACAGATATAAGCTTTTTAAGTGACCTTGGAACATCATTTCTCATTCTTGATAACAATAATATAAGTGATATTTCTCCGCTTTATGACATAAATGATCGAGTGAATGTTTCCCCAACGATCTCACTTTATGGCAATCCTATTGATCCTCAGGTAATAGAGGAATTTAGTAGGAAAATAACGCCGGAAAATACTATATGTGTATGGTTTGAAAGCCCATATTCTCCCACTTGAATTTAATACTGAAAGGATAAGCATAAAATATATTACCACTAAAAATTTTAATCAAGGAGGTCTTTTGCTATGAAAAAGAAAAAATTTTTATCTTTGCTTGCAGCGGTTATGCTGGTTTGCAGCTTAGCCGGTTGTAAGGCTGATATGGCGTCAACCAATGTAAATGCGGAAACGAAACAAATTGTTGATGAGGTGGCTGAAATCAAAACCATTGAACCGCCTGAAGATGGGTGGACATTGGAAGATTTATTAAGTGTAACGTATATTTACGGGAATCAACTTACAGTTCCCTGCACAGTAGGAAGCTTGGATAGTAATTTTTCATTGGATACATCTAATAATTTAGAGTTTGAGGATAAAACGTGTTCTGTATTTTTAAATTATAAGGATATGCCTATATCTACCATAAATTTAGACGAAAATAAAGTAACAAAAATTAATTCAAATACTAAAATAAATAAATTGGTTTTTTCTTTGTCAATAAATAATGATAATAAAAACAATATCATAATTAATGGCATTGATTTTAACTGCAATAAAGAACAAGCTGTTTTAAAATTGGGTGATTCATATGAGATTTTAAATGAATATAGTATTGCGTATTATTATTCAACAAAAAACGAATCTAATCAAAATACAGTAAATCGTGTTTTATGGCTAATGTTTGACGAAAGCGACAATCTTGTAACTATTGGAATTTTAATTAATGATTAAATTAACAGGAGGATAACGATATACCAAATGGAAAAACAATAGAGGAATTTTTATAAGATTATCTTAAAAATCCATTGTAAAAATATACAGAAAAGCAAATTGCTGATTGTATACAAGAATATCTTATTCAAAAAGGCTATGGAAAAGATCAAATTCAAGCTACTAACTACTGGGCTCTGCGAAATAATTTCTGTAAATTCTTTCGCAGAGCCTATAAATATCTTGAATTTCGTTAGCAATTGACACTGCCGTTACAGATCAGTTTATTATTAACACATTCCCTGTCAGTCTGCAATAAGATTGATATATGAACTTCCTAAATTTTCGCTTCCCGGAAACTCGCTGTTTAAGCTGTAATGTCCATAATAAATATCTTTTGATGTAAAATTGTGATTTTGTAAAAGTATCTTTTCATGAGAATAAACATCTATCTGCCCTGTGTATGAATAGTAAGCGCTTATGCTTTCAAACAGCGTTGTCAAATTATCTTTAGGGAAATCGGTTTCACGGATTATCAGAATATCATTTTCAACAGTACAAACGGCAAAATATTCGTTTCCTTCGTATTTGCAAACAAGAACGTGTCCGCTTGTAAAAATATCATCATACATATATTTTTCCGCATCTTTTTCCCAATAAAAACAGTTGCTTAATTTATCAAGATAAGTGGTGCGCATTAAAGAAAATTTTTTGAAAGAACATATTTCCCAATGAATATTATTTTTCTTCGAAGCAACATTTGCGGAATATGTATGCAGCTGTGATATTCTTTTATATCCCCATCTGTCGTATAAATATGCGATCTCATCGGTCGATACAACAGTCAAGCCTTTTTTCCCGTTTTCAATTGAAAATTTTTTGCAGCCTTCGACCATGTAATGTAAATTTTTCTGCCCTCTGTATTTTTTTAATGTGGAACTTGCATACAGGAACATGAAATCATATTTTTTCCCGTCTGTTCCTTTATAGAATGCATCGAACCAGTGTACTGCGGATTCTATTTCACTGTCGTTATATACTGCAAGGCATCTCTCCGGGCGAAAATATCGTTCAAAATAAAAATCACAATAACCTTCTTCGTCCTCCGGGAAACCTTCGTACCATACTCTTTTCAGCATTGGAATGTCACTGATCAGAGGGTGTTTCAGATATTTCATTTTTCTTTCCTCCCAGTACGAAAAGCAGCAGTAAAGCAGAAAATACTGCGCAGATCAACAAAATTCCGCGGCGTTCTCCTAAGAGGAGCGCAGCTCCGAATATGACCGAACCAAAAGCAGATACGATGCTTTCTATAGTATTATTGATGCCCAATGCGCGGCTTTCTCCTATTTTCTGTATCTCAGGCATTGATATAAAATATATTGAGTGTGCAGGCAATCCGAAACTGTCAGCTATTGCAAACATAACTATGACCACATAGCAGCTTATTATAGAAGGATTTATTACAAGATACAGCAAAGCTGCTGCATAGATAAATGATGACAATATCATAGTTTTCTTTACACCGAAACGATCTACTACCGATTCACCTATCGTCGAACCTGAATAAATGGAAATTACACCGCTTATAAGAAATGCCATAGAAATTTCCGATGCGCTCAGCAGATTATTTTCCGCAACTACAGGAAAATAATAGCTTAAGAACGATGCGCAAATCAGATACGGTACAGCAATGCAGATAATATACCTGAGCATTCTTCCGGTGAAGAAATATTTAAGTGAAAGCCTTTTTTCAGAGACTTCTTCGCCTGACTGTGCTTTCTTGTTCTGTACCATCATTACAGAAAATACAGCTATCAGAAACGCACTTGCTGCTGCAGTTATATATGCCGCAATAACGCCAAAACTTTCCCATATCATAGAACCTATGACAGTACCGCAGTTCATTCCGGCAAGATAAGCTGCATTATAATGCAGGAATCCCTTATTTTTACTTTCGTCATCTTCAAATGAGGTGATCCATGTGTTGACCGCGATCATCAGCATACCGCCGCCGATGCCGCAGGTACTGTTGGCACAAATAAGTATCCACAAATTACCTGCAAATGCCGAAAGCAAATTTCCTCCGATATAAAAGAATGAACCTATAATGCACATTGGTTTTACACCGGTTTTTTTGATCAAAGAACCGCTGACAAGGGCAGATATTGCAGAAAGTATAAGTTCCGCCGAAAGAGGGAACGCTGCCGCTACTTCTGCGGGAACGGGAAAGCCGTTGTTCCACAGTGACATACCGTATATCGGCAGAAATGCAGTGGTAATATTCGCTGTAAAAAAGATCATAAAGGACACCGGGCGAACTACTTCCGGCGGGAATGGGAACTTCTTCTTTGCTGCCTGATTTCTTTCCTTAACAGCTGTATATCCGTTCATAAATTCCGAGAACAGAAGCATAATGATTATTACCATCATACCTGCTGTAATAAGGATCTTTCTGTAAAGCGCATTATTTTCACTGACGAAATAATTATAGTCAGTTCCTACTTCGATCAGCGCCAATGGTTCTCCGCTTTCATCATAGGCAGCAATAAGCGCAAAAGAATAGCTGCCCTCCGAAAGTTCAAAATCCTGAGAAAGATAACATATTCCCTCTTCTGTAACTGTTTCTTCAATAGAACCGCCGCTGTAAACTCCCGCAAGCGGATACATTACTCCATGATTTCCGTCAGTTCCGTAAACTTCGCATATTACATCATTATATACTTTGTAAATTTCAACATAAACATTGCTGTTCTTATTTGCTTCGCTTTCCAGTACGCTCATTACCTCTTCATTGAGTTCCTCATAAGAATCATCAAAATACATATCCGGATCGTTTATTGACTTGATAACATCTTTATCAAGCTTAGCGTCTATAAGATATGCGATATTTGAAAGATTTGACAGTGATTCGTCTGAAAATTTCTGAAAATAGCTGTCAAACAGTGTACGCGAAACGCCTATTGTAACAGCGATCGCCGTAATAAGTACCATAAGCTGCGTTTTTATATTTAAATTTGTATGGATAATTCTTACAATGCTTATCAGCGCATATACAGCAATTATCACTGCCAGAAGCAGCGAAATATAAACGCCTATCGTAATAGCACGTCTGCCCGGTGAAATTCCCAGATCATCCGAATAAAAAACAGTATTTCCATCGGTATCTGCAGCAAAAATATTGTAGAAATATGCAAACTCGCCGCTCTCCTCATCTGCTCCGTATTCAGAAGACAAGACGCTTATTACATTTCCCGATACGTTAAGCCCGGAATATAAGGGATATAATGCAAAATTTCCATCGCTGCTTTCATTTCCGAAACCTCTTTCAACGGCAATGCTCAGTTCGTTGTCCTTCATTGCAAAGATCCTGCGCTGCCCCATATCATTGATGTAAAGCGTTCCGTCATCGCCGTATGCTATATCCGTAGCAAGGCTGAAATATTCCTCGGTATCATGTTCGCGAGCATCGTAAACAAGGGTATTTTCTCCGTTTTTATATGTAAATATATCGCCGTTGAACATCAGCGCAGATATTTCAAACGAATTACCGAAGGAACTGTCCGCAACAGTATCGCACGCATCTTCCAAAGGCATAAAAGCACATTCATTTACGCCGCCGTCGGTGCAGGATCTTACATAAATGCCGTCCTGCGCTATTTCGGAAAAATATAATTTCCCGTCTATAACTCTCGGGCTGTCAAGATACAGTATCTGCAAACCGTCATCATTTAATGTTTCGGCTTCATAAAGTACTTTCCTGCTCCTGCCGTTATTTTTAAACTCAATGAGCCTTTCACGATACGCATACAAACCGCTATCGTCAAAACTTTTGTCATGGACGTACAAAGTTCCGTCATTTCCGACAGCGATCCCATCAGCGAAATCAAAGGTATTTTCGGGATCACCGCCGGCTATTTCGTAAACGAGTTCATTCTTTTCGTTTGCAGCAAGAATAGTGTATGATGAATCGGTAATGAAATAACGCATCTTATCTGAAAAAACTGCCTGCACGGAATTTTCAAGCGCATATTCCGATGAAAAGGGATCTTCGCCGATACAGCCGTAATACCTGTTTATAAAGGCTGCAAGAATTACCAGAACGGTAATTATCAGAAAGATCGAATTTTGCAAGAAACCTTTCTTTATTTTTTCCATTTTCAAAACTCCTATCTGATCTTAACAGTATATTTTTTAAGCATTGTACAAGGACAAAGCTGTTTTTTATCCGCTGCCAATCCCTCAAGCCCCATATCTTCACCAAGATCTATAAATTTTATTTTTTCATGCTCCAATGCCATCTGTCTGTTGAGCCAGTATGTCAGACCTCGTATCCTTTCAGAATTTTTCTGAAAATAATAACTTACCGTATTTTCGTTTATCTGTTCACATACTGCAAAAGATAACGGTTTATCTCCGATATATGTCATGCCGATCTTATGATATTCCTCATCATAAATTTCCATAAATCTTTCAAAAGCTCTTTTTTCACAGCCGTAATAACATTTGTCACAATCATATGAACTGCACCATTTATCAAATATTTTCATACAGTCGTCATACATATCATTTTGATAATGTACATATCTCACGTCGGGATAATATTTCCGGAAATAATTATATCCTCCCCGCTTATTTTTATTGCATTTTCCCGACATTGAAATAAACTCATTTGTATCATAAATATAATCGCTGTATTTATCCATATAAAAATATTCTGCTTTTCTGCCGATCTTTTCGGCTGCGGAAATATAATCTCCAAGTTCATGTTCGTCTATATATTCAAACGTCGGTGATATGCCTTTTTCAAAACAATATTCACAAATATCGGAAAACGCTTCATCTATTGACGAACCCGGAGAACTTTTCACAAGTGCGAAACCTGTCTCACCGTCTACATCCGTTCCGGTAAAAGCCGCAACATCATCATACAGACAGAAACGATAGTCAAACCTTTCGCCCCATGCATAAAGCAGGGAAAATGAAGTATCTCCGAAATTATTTGAATATCTGAATTTCCGGAACAGTTCCATATCCGATCTTTCAAAATTGTTGTAAATATCAACAGAATTTTTCATTGTTTTTCTCCCGCCGCTATATTTCTGATCCTGTTCTCATATCCGCCTTTTATAAATGCACACGCCAACGGATCTTTTTCAAAATATCCTCCGCAGGAAAGTGAATTTGCGCGGCAGCCCGAACATATATACCTGTGTTCACAAGCTGCACATTCAGGATTATTTTCAAAAAGATCGCTGTATGTATAATGTGTATATTTATCGATCGCAGAATTGCTCAACGCTTTTTCCAGACTTTCTCCCTCATCGAAAATATTAGGAGCGATATTTTCAAGTTCGGAATCGCTCATAGCTATGCATGGCAGAACTTTTCCGTTCGGAAGAAGATATGGGAAGATCATCGTTGCTTCACATAATGTCTGCGAACATCTTTCACAGCTGCCGCAGCCGCTTGTGAAAGGGATATTATAATCTTTTTCATTATTATAATCCGCCTTTCTGCGAAAGGCACCAATGCGGTTATGAAAAGGTGCTTCCGCTAAAATGTTA
>CANRFB010000086.1 GCA_947629785.1 uncultured Clostridia bacterium
AGAAAATCGGGCGTCCGTGAATTATCAGTTCAAGTATACATATCACAATAAGTAAAGGACTTAAAATAATAATTGCCAATGTACTTAATATAATATCAAGACCTCTTTTTACAAAAATTGTATAAAAATTCTTTTTTACTTTTGGCAAATCATTTCCCATATATTCTGCAAGCCTCCCGGCAACTTTCTAAATAAATCAATTTTTCTGAATAAGAAACATTTTAAAATATTTTATATACTCAAAATCTATCCTGCTGCAACCGTTCTGGTCAGGCATTCAACAAGGTTGTATCCGTCCCATATCATGTCAAAATCCATTGTTTTACCGATAGGAACGACCCTATCAATCCCCTTTGGGGCAGAATTCAGCAATGGCTGAATTATCTCAATATTACCTAACAATGCTATTGTCTGACAACGTTTATCATCACATAACGAACGCAGCGTGAGAATGTCATCGCAATCATATTCAAAGAAATAACCGCTGTTATCTTTCAGATCCATCAGGTTTTCCGTTATAGTCGTGATCTTCACCCTCACGATCATGTTGTCTTTATGTTTTTCTATTTCGGTGCCGGGTATTTTCACGGCTGCAATGTAACTGCTTGTAAGCTTGTTGACACCCTGAATAGGCTGAAACGTATACTTTCGCTCAACAATGCTGTGAAGTTCATTCCAGAATTGAATTTTTGCTTCTTCTTTGTTCTGACCCGTCCATACTACAAGCCTTGGACTTGTGCAGGCATTCTGGTCGGTAAGATATGTGTCGTTATAAAAATCCTGTGCTATTCCGGCTTTGTTATCCGACAAAATATATGTATCACTGTCAATAACCGCAATGGAAAATCTGTCTGCAAATGTTATCTCTGTGCTTCGCGGAGGAAGTTCCGATTTTCTGAGTTCCGAGATAGTAGCATCACCACCCCATATAATACGAGTATCAGCCATTCCGGAAAGAAAATCATTTATCGACTTGTCGCGATCATAACGTATAAGTGTGATATATCTGCGCATTTCAGGTATTTTTTCAAAAGCACATGAAATTGAATCCACTATAATTTCGACCTGCTGAAATGCCTTGGAAGGCACACGAACGATATTTGCATTTCCGGTAAGAAGTCCTGCCGCAAGGCTGTAAGCAAAGTTAACAGGAACATTTGACGGCGCAATATGAAACGCCAGACCTCTGCCATAATGACGATTCCCGTCATGAAACTCAAACCGCTCACAAAGCTTTAACGTTGAAGCCTTTCTCAGCCAGAAAGCCAAAGTCACTACGTCCGAATAATTTTTGCTCCTTGTATCTTTCATCAGATTCTTTGAAACTTCATTGAGAAATTCCGTTATGCTGTCATCAAAAGGGGATTTAGCGGGAACAGCGGGCATATCCATAAGAGTTTTCTCATCACCGATAAGATAGGTAATGCCACGCAATGTTTCCATATCAAAATTTTGCTGCATATGTGTCACTGCACCCCCTGATCTCGGCATTCTTTAATCTCCCGACAACTGTAAAATATTTTCCGAGGCGTCCGCAAGGGCAGTCGTCCTCGCCAAGAAGTATTCCTTCGTCTTCCGTCAGCAATGAATGTCCGGGATATGATTCAGGTATAGCTGAAACGACCTGAATTATCCCTTTTTCACCATTTGGCAAAATTCTGAAGTCATACGGATCACGCATCATAACATCTGAAAATATACTCGCATGAAGATGTCCGCATTCACACTGCATATAAATACTTCCGGTCTGTTCTACCATTCCGTAATAATCGTGTACGTCACACAGACCGCATACATCGGTAAGGCTTTCCTTGAACTGCTCCTGCGACACGGCTTCACTTACAAGCTTTTTCCAGCCGCCGCCGTGAATAAGTATTCCGTTTGAAAGGTCAAACGTTTTCCCTGTAGTTTCCCGAAGCTTTATCAGTTCTCTGTAAAAATGCTGCCATATCATGAACGTAAATCCAAAAAGCAATATTCGCTCACCGCTGTGCTTTTCAAGAAATTTTTCAACCGTTTCAATATCAAGCTGCATATCGTCATTCAAAGCATATTGCCTGTCCGAACCGAACATTGAAAAACCGAGTATTCCGGCACCCCGTGCCGAAAACATTGCTCTGTTCTTTATCACTGACGGACAATCTATTATCAGCATCGGCATACGGTTTGAACCGGTAAACGATGATACTATTTTAACAAGTGCTTTCTGTTGATTCGATGATGTGATTCTGTCCAAATAAATTTTACTCACAGCCTGTCCCGTAGTTCCCGAAGACGTCATGGTTTTTACCACTTCTTCCTGAGAAACAGACCTTAACTCCAACTCCTTGAACAAACGCACCGGCAGAAAAGGTATCTCGGAACAGTCTGAAATTTTATTTTCATCAAAGCCGATACTTTTCAGGATCGCGGCATATTCCGGACAGTTTTTTCTGTGCAGACGAGTAAGTTCTGCGAGCCTTTCCGTCAGGATCTTTTCTTTTTCTGCTTTCCCTACAGAGTATGGAGCAGATGTAAGTATTTCATCAAAAGTCATTAACTTTCACCTTACAGATATTTATTTAAATTACAATTGCAAAATTATAAATAGCTTTATGCGTTTATTTTTCATAATATTTTTCAAGTTCTTTATATAACGTTTTTCCGGAGTCATTTTTAGGAATTTCTTCAATTTCTATAACTTTAAATGCAGCCGGATTCAGTTTAGTCTTTCCGATAACAAAGTTTCTAACAGTCTCAGATATTCCGGCATCGGTCACAAAAATATACATATGATCGTCTACACCGGCACTTGCCTCATCAATTTCAAACTCACCTTTTATCATGCGATCTATTTCATCAAGATTAACACGATTGCCATATATCTTCAAAAAGCGTTTTTTTCGTCCTACAATATAATAATACCCGTCATCATCAAACTGCGCCATGTCACCGGTTTCGAGAACCCCGTTTCTCTCATCTCCGAGGATAAGATCTTCTCCCCGTTCCGCATATCCGAGCGTTACATTTTTGCCTTCATATACAAGTTCACCTGTTGTATACGGTTCGGTTATAATATTGCCTTGTGTGTCTATAAGTCTGAATTGCCCACCGGGAATGACAATTCCCATAGAACCTTTCTTTTCTACAGCCTTTTCAGGCGGAAGATATCCCATACGGGCAGTAGCCTCACATTGCCCGTACATAACAACAAATTTTTTGCCGTTTTCCGCAGCGTACTTTGCAAATTTCTCGTGAAGCTCCGGGAGAATTTTTCCTCCCGCTTGTGTCATTGTACGAAGTGATGGCAAATTCATGCGGTAAAAACGAAGTTTGTCAAGCATCTCATAAGTGTAAGGAACTCCGCCAAATGAAGTAGCACCTTCATCTTTAAAGAAATTCCAGAATTCTTTTTGCATCAAAGTTTTTTCCGTCACAAGAATTGTCGCACCGACAAGCAAATGGCTGTTGATTATTGACAATCCGTAGGTATAATTCATCGGAAGTGTTGTGATCGGTTTTTCGGTTTCGTCAAGCTTAAGATATTTTACAATTGAACTTGCATTGTCAAAAATATTTTCATATGATTGCCTTACAAACTTTGGCGAACCCGTTGAACCTGATGTGGTAAGCAAAAGTCCCAATTCGTCATAAAGCGGATAATCTTTGCCATATCCGGTTCTCAAAAGGCTGTATCCATATGCCGAATAAACAACATCCATCCCTTGAAAACTTTCCTGCATATCTTCGGGAATCCACAGATATTTAGGATAATAAGTATCCAAAAGATTTTGAAGCAGTTTCTCTTCCAGATTACTGTTCAGAAGTAAGGGAACGATCTTATGCTGAATAAAAGCTGTATACCCTATCACAGAACCTATTTCATTTCTGCAAAGCAAAAAAACCAGACAACGTTTTTCAATTTTTTCTGCTATTTTATCAGTTACTTCAATAAGGCAGCGATACGTTACCGATTGCCCTTTATCATCTTTCAAAGCAACCTTATCTGCAAATTTATCTAAATTCCAGATCTTTTCCATCAGAATGCTACTCCATATTCTTCTTTTGAAAGAATTTCTTTTCCTTTTTCATATGAATTAAAATCAATGATGTCATCTGTATCAAGCATAATATCAAATGCGTCTTCTATTGCCGCCACCAATGTCATGTGTCCCACTGAATCCCAAGCTTCAATGTCCTGATATTTAAGTCCTGCAAGCCTGTCTTCAGTAATTTCAAGCGAATTCACAAATGCGTTATTGTACTTTTCAATGTTAGTCATGTTCGTTTCCTCCATTTTTACACGTGGGTTTCCCCATCTACTCCTATGATCTCACCTGTAACATATGCAGACATATCAGATGCAAGAAAAGTGATGACATTAGCTACATCTATTGGCTCTCCAAGCCTGCCCATACGCACATGGGAGAGATTTTCCTGAATTTTCTTTTCACCTATAGCACGAAAAAGATCGGTATTTATAAGACCGGGTGCTACAGCATTTACCCTTATTCCATATGGTGAAAGTTCTTTTGATGCAGCTTTTGTCATTGCCGCAACTGCACCTTTTGACGCTGAATATACTGTCTGCCCCGCAGCCCCTTCCGATCCAACAATACTCGAAATATTAACAATACTGCCGGATCTTTGACGCATCATAAGCTTTGCGGCAAGCTGCGTAATTTGAAGAACTGCAAAAACATTAACATCGAAAACCTTTTTCATAAGCTCGTAACTTATCATTCCGATCACATTGTCTTGCATAATTCCGGCATTGTTCACCAAAACATCTAACCGTCCCTGTTCACGTTTAATTTGCATTATTGCAGATTTAGAAGCAGTTTCGTCTGTCACGTCAAAGTACATTGGAATAACTTCCGTCTTATATTGAGTGCAAAATTTCCCAAAACTCTCATCCATACTTCCATTTATTAAATCTGTACCATATACTATTGCCCCTTCTTCTGCAAACCGCCTCACGGTTTCTTCACCAATTCCGCGACCGGCTCCGGTTACAAAGCATACTTTTCCATCAAGCAGTCCCATGTTTTATCCTCCTCAGATAACAGCTCCCCCATCGACTCCAAGTATTTCTCCTGTTATATATCTTGAAAGATCAGAGGCAAAAAACAAAATTGCATCTGCTACTTCCTCCGGTTTTCCTAATCGTCCAAGCTTGATATTCTTAATTTGTTCTTTCATTCTTTCATCGCCAATACTGCGATACATATCCGTATCGATCATTCCGGGAGCAACAGCATTTACACGGATACCATAAGCTGCAAGCTCCTTCGCAGCAGTTTTGGTCATAGCCGCAACAGCACCTTTAGATGCTGAATATGCCATCTGTCCTGCATTCCCCTCGATCCCTACTATACTTGAAAGATTAATAATGCTTCCGCTTTTCTGTTTGACCATAATTTTTGTGGCAAACTGTATCATATTTACCCCCCCTTGAACGTTTGTTTCGTACATTTCTTTCATCAAGAATGAAGAAACCATACCCACTAAGGCGTCTTTCATAACCCCGGCATTATTCACCAGAACGTCAAGCCGACCTTGTTCACATTTTATTCTTTGAACCGCCTTTTTAGATGCACTCTCATCTCTTACGTCAAAATAAACAGAACTTACCGAACCGGAATTATTCTCAGAAAGTTCATCATAATACTTATCAAGATTTTTTGGTTCCCTTACATTTGCGTATACAATTGCTCCCTCTTCTGCAAAACGTTTTACTGTTGCCAATCCTATTCCTCGGCTGGCACCGGTTACCAAGCACACCTTACCTTGAAGTAAATTCATTAATTTAACCTCCGAGTTATTATGTAAATAATTTGTTTTTATTTTGGAAAGAAAATCTCATGCGCTGGATTGCCTGATACGATCATATTATCCTTTACATTACGAGTAACCATCGCCCCTGCACCAATCAAGCAGTTTTCCCCAATACTTAACCCATTTCTTATTGCTGCATTTCCTGATACCTGCGTATTTTTACCTATTGTTACACTTCCAAAAGTATGGCTTTCTCCACACATAAATACATTCTCTCCAATGTAGGCATTGTGTGAAATGTAAACGGAATTATCTATTTTACAGCCACTGCAGATAATTGTATTGTCTATTGCGCCTCTCGCTATAGTTGTGTTTGCGCCTATAATGACATTATCCTGAATAATCAAACCACCGTACTGCGGCATTGTTACTGCCTGCCCTTCGGAATTTCTGTCAGTAGATAAACCATCAGCTCCAAGAACTGAATTTTCTTTAATTACAACATTGTTTCCTATATAAACGTTTCCGATAATTTTTGTGCCCGCGCCTATATATACATTGTCACCTATAATTATATTTCCGTTCAATACAACATACGGAAAAATGGCAGCATTTTTCCCTATTTGAACATTACTTGAAATATAATAGCCATTTTTTAAAATCAGATCATTTACGTCTGCACAGTTTGTAAGTTTATGATCCTTAAAAAATTGACAATATGCCAAATGTGGATCTTCAACCGGACATACTGCGTGTTTTTCCTTGATATTTTGAGGCACATCAACTCCTTTAGGCCAGAATATAAGGCAACATTCAACAGCATCAAAGCAATCAGCCATTTTCAGATATTTTTCCATAATAAACATTACAGCATTTGATCGCGGATACTTCAGTGAGGAAGGTCTTACCACAAAATGACTTTTCGACTTATCATATTCATTTACATTTACATTAAAATATTCAATTTCAGAAAACATAGTTTCATGATCCATTTTGTATATTCCCACCTTAATAAATAAAAATTTCCAACACCCTTTTGAAATATTTCGCGTACATATGTAACCTCGTTATTCAAAACAATTTCGTATTATCTCAATAATAATATCCTGTTCCTCATTCGTCATCTTAATATCCGACGGCAGACAAAGCCCCCTTTGGAAAATATCCGCACCCACATCAACAGGCTTTTCCCCGGAAATGTAAGCATTGCTGTTTGCGCGCCCGTTTCCGTTTTTGGTTATGAATGGTGAGTTTCTATATATGGGCTGCAGGTGCATGGGCTTCCAGATAGGACGTCCCTCCGCATTGTACTTTGCTAAAGTTTCTAAAATCTCCGTAGGACAACTTTTCCCTTGCTCTTTTATGTAAATTGCCTCGTTTTCTCCACGAACCTGCCTGCACATGGCGTTCTCATCTATTATCATGCAGGAAAGCCAGAAATTCGGCTCGCTGTTTCTTTCATCATACGGATTCATTTTTATGGGAAGATCTTTCAGACCCTCCTTGTATCTCATGTAAATTTCCTTTTTCCGGGCTATGTGTTCTTGTAAATGCGGCAACTGCCCGCGGACAATTCCCGCTATGATATTGCTCATGCGGTAATTGTAACCTATCTCTTCATGCTGATACCAAGGCGCGTTTTCACGGCTTTGTGTAGACCATTTCCGAACCTTTTCCGCGTCATGCTTGCTGTCGGTAAGAAACATTCCTCCCGAAGAACCGGTTATTATCTTGTTCCCGTTAAAGGAAACAGCATTGTAATTTCCGAAAGTTCCCGTTTCTCTGCCTTTGTATGTCGCCCCAAGGGATTCTGCCGCGTCCTCTATTATCAAAGCATTGTGCTTTTGGCAAATTGCCTTTATCTCGTCAATTTTTGCAGGCGTTCCGTAAAGATGTACAAGAACAACAAGTTTTACATCGGGATAAATCTCAAACGCCCTTTCCAAGGCTTCCGGACACATATTCCATGTGTCATATTCCGTGTCTATGAAAACTGCCTCGCCGTTTTCGTATGCAATGGGATTTATGGTGGCGTCAAATGTCATGTCCGCGCAGAATACCTTGTGACCTTGTAACGCGCCCACGTTTGGTTTCGGCATTCCGTATAATTTCTCCCCTGCAAGCTTTGCGCAAAGATGTAAGCTTGCAGTTCCCGCCGAAAGCGCCACCGCGTATTTGCAGCCCGCAAATTCTGCTATCTGCTTTTCGATTTCGGATATGTTTTCTCCAGCCGTGGTTATCCAGTTCTTTTCAAATGCGTCATTTACCCATTTCTGCTCGTCACCGTGCATGGTGGGCGACGCAAGCCA
>CANRFB010000087.1 GCA_947629785.1 uncultured Clostridia bacterium
CCGGTCCTGTCACGGTCAACATATTCGGAAATAATGTCGTACTCAGAGCGTGCAAATTCGCGGCATACACGCCGCTGACCTTCAATGCTCTGTTCTGTCTGCTTGTCGCTGCTGTAACGCATATACAGCACGGCAGGCGGCTTTTTATCCATAATATCAGTCCTTTCTCCGTCTGCTTTGCAGGCGGTTTTTATTTATACCGGTTGTTGCTGTTTCATCTTTAAAGAAACGCGATATTGTTCAGCATCGGGAATATCAACAAATTCAACTGTTTTATCATAATTTGCTTTTACAACTGCTTTGATCTCGTCAAGTGTAACATTGAAAAATTCTCGGCGCTGATTTACCATATTAAGTTTTTTATCTTCAAAGGCCTTATGTAGTGCCGCTTCCAAAGCAGGCGCATCGTCAGTAAATATCATAGCGTGAACGTCAAAATTGAAAGGAACAGAAGCGTCTCCCAGTTCATCAACACGCTCCATAGGATCAAGCCGTCTTGTCATACCGATTTTATAAACATTTTCTCCAAATGCTCCGATATTTGAAATAACATAAACATAACCCGCACGTTTATTTGCTTCTCGATAATCAACGTCCTTTATTGCTGTTTCAATTTCAGACATAGCACTTTCAAGTTCCTGTTTTTTATTAATAAGGTCGACATTATCGGGATCGGCAGCAAGCTGTTTATTTAACTTTTCTAAAGCGTTTGTGTAATGTGTCTGCTCCTTTTCAAGCTTTTTACGTTCTTCTTCGATCTCCTTTTGAAGTTTAGCTTCTTCTCGCATTTGTGCTCTGAGAGCAGCTTGTTCTTCCTTTTCCTGTTGCTTTTTCTGAGCATATTCAAATGCAAGAGTAAGCTCGTCTATTTTATATTGTTTATATATCTCTGTAATTGATATATCCATAACCTTACCGAGTTTTGAAATGGCATCGCATGAAGCTTCAATTCTTTTCTTATAAGCTTCATAATTGTTGTATTTTACTTTGCTCACAAGTTCATCACATTCACCATTAAATGCTCTTAAAACAAGTTTTTTGGTATCGTTTACCATTTTAGCACCTTTACGATGATCTCCGTTTACAGTCCAATTTGTTGCGCCTGTAGCAGCTAAATCCTTTTTTATAAGATCCTTTTGATGTTGCCTGATCTTATCAAGTTCGGTTTTGTATTTTTCAGAATTACAAAAATTGTACTGAGGTCTGTAAATGCCAAATGACTGAAAAAGTATTTCGTCATCAAGTTGAATGATTTCTCTTTCTTTCAGAATTACTTGATTTTTCATGTTTTCTGCAAGCCGTTTGCGATCTGAATAAAGCTCGTTAGCTTCTTTAATATCGTTTCTGATACTTTCAAGTTGCTTTTTGGCTTCATTGACGTCAAGCATTTCGGGAGTAACAAGGCTGTTTAAACGTTTGATTTCTTCTTCTAAATGTTGGTTTTCATCTTGTAGCTGTTGGTTCTTATCTTGTAGCTGTTGATTATCATCTTTTAGTTGTTGGTTTTCTTTTGCTTTAAAAATATCGCCTAATCCCATTTGTGTGTCCTCCTGTATTTGGTTTAGTGTGCTATTGATAATTCGCTGCTTTTAGGAAGTGTTGCGGAAACAAGTGAAAAATCCCGCTCTGCTTCTGTTCTTTTCATTTCCGAATAATAATTTGGCGGGTCTATATGTTGTTGTATTTGTTGTTTTCTTGAAAGAATCGAAATTTCGTCCAACGTGTTATATCCACGATATTGCCAAATTTCAAAAGCAAGATTTTTAATACGATTTGTAATTACCATTTCGCTAACTCTAAAACGATTAGCCAGTATATATTCGACGGTAGAAAGCCCATACATTCTGTGCCATTCAGAAAAATTATTTTTTGAAAAATCATAAAGTTTGGAAAATTCCGGAATAAATACTCTATACGGAATTAAAAATTCAGCTGCTCCTTCATTTGCGATCCACTCAGTGTAAGAATCTTGGTTTGGTTTTACTTTGTCGTAACATTTAAGTATTGTCCCCGGTTTTTGACTATCGCCGAACAAGTGCATAAATTCATGTGCGCAATGATAATTTTGTTCTTCGTTCGATTTACAGTCATTGATAAGGATAACATGATTTTCGGTTTGATCCTTTGCAACACAAAGCATACCTCGAAGGTCTTTTGTTTTAAACGAAACCTTTTGTACTTTTAATCCTTTAATTTGACTGCATAAATCAAATGTGTTGATCGGATAATCAAATTCTCCTATACCAAAATAATTTTTTAGCCCTGATACTGTGTCATACAATTCTGCCTTTGTCATACAAACAATCACACGGTCCTCTCTTTTTTTTATTTCTTTTTAAGAAATTTTATCATTTCAATGGCTTTTTTTATATCCTCCGGGTCTATGCCCTCGTCCTGTGCCTCTTTTGCAAAGCTAAAATATACGTTGTCAATATCAGTGCTATTATAATTGCTAATATTTCTACAATCACTGTTACCAATAAGCCAATCAACTGAAACATTAAAGTAATCCGCTATTTTGTTCATCATTACAAAATCAGGCATTCTATTATTCGATTCCCAATTTGCCACTGCGCTTTGTGCAACGTTTAATTGTTGAGCTAATGCCTGTTGTGTTAATTTATGTTCAACTCTTAATGTTTTTAATCTATCGGAAAACATATAATCAACTCCTTAATAATAAAAATATCACATTTTGTGTTGTTTGTCAATAGCGTTTTGTGATTTTTGTATAATATCACGAAATGAAATTTTATTTAAGAAATATATTGACAATAATTTCAGTATGTGATATATTTATAGTATCACATACTGAAATGTGTATTTCGATATGAAATTGTAGTAAAAGAGGTGATAATATGACTGCACTGCGTAAGTATCGTGTAGAGCAGGGACTAACACAGGCACAGCTTGCAGAAAAAGTAGGCGTTACAGCAAGCTGTATAACTATGTGGGAAAACGGTAACCGAAGTCCTAATATAAGTACATTAAAAAAACTTGCACAAATTCTTGACTGTACAGTAGACGAACTCATTGCAGATAAGTGAAAGTAAGTTGTAAATGAAAGGAGATAACCCCTATGATGTATCAAGAATTTGTCAATCGTCTGCCTGATGATGCGCGTATCCCGACAAATGAAGAATACAAGACCATTGAGTATGTGTATGTTTGGCATCCGTCCATAAACGGTTATGAGGAACAGGAACAGATCGCACGGCTTTACCGCGAGTTCGGTATGCGGATCATCTATGATATGGAAGATACCGCTCGTAAGATGGAAAGCCTTAATGAGGCGCGCATTAAGGCGAAAAAGACGCTTGAAGATGTTGAAAAGGAAATAGTAGAGCTTATTTGCGGAAGAAAGACAGGTGAACCTGAATGAATCTGATTTTATATGGGCTTATCTGGGCAGTTATCTACTTACTACATTCAGAGACGAAAGGACGGTGATTATCATGGGGAAACTTATAAATGATGCTCATGCACAATACCCGCTTACAACCGGAGAGATTCCTAAGGATAGATATACTGTATATTTAGGATTTGTCAGGAATGGTCTTTATAACATAAGTTACAAGTTATTTCTTGGTGACATATTAAAAAGTCATGCAGATAAAATAATTCATGACTTGGAGTATCGAGGCGAAAATAACTATGGCATAACAAAAGACGAATTAAGCAAAATCTATCAATATTTTACAAAAGAGTTAAACAAAACACAGCACAAGTTCAAGTTAGCCCCGCGTACTTCCATACAAGGCAAATTCAAGATAAAGAACATAACAAAAGGACGGTGAAACCAATATGAATACAGCACTTTTAGCGGCAATTGCATCAAAGACCATATTTAATTCTATTAACAGCAGGCGGTTAAGTCCTGTTCAGCAGGGAGAGGACGTAAAAATATATGATGTATATCTGCACGTTGAGACCGTTCACGGACAGTTCAATGACATTTACTCAGTAAATGCACATAACGAAAAGGAAGCGGTATCACTTGCGATAACACGATTCAGAAGTGAGAACGACTGCTCCGGCGTGACTCTGATACAGGCACTGGAAGCAATAAAATGTAATTGAGAAAGGCAGGTGTTTCAGAATGAAAGACTTTTATAAATACCGTGTTATAATACAGGGCGGTTTTGAAAAAATGTGTACGTCTCCGCGTGAAATTTACGAGTCTTTGGCATCTTTTGCAATGTCGTATAATATCCCTGACATAAGCTGCGACAAAATATTCAATACAACTGCAAATTTTGCTATTAATGACTATGCAGTGAGCGAAACTCCGTGGTATCATATTGAAAAAATTAATAAGGGCATTGAAACCAATATGGACAAGTTAAATACGCAGGTCATTGAATACTGCCCGCACTGTGATTTTAAAGTTACACTTGAATGGGATATTGACAAACACGGGCATTCGATTTACTGTCCAAACTGCGGAGAACGCATTATGCTATGCAGTGAATGTCCTGAGCGTGACAGTGCTTTCCATTGTGACTGGTCAGAAAGCAATCCTAAAACCAAAGTTTGTCTTTGGGATAACTACGTTGAAAAAGTTCAAAAGAAAGGCAGGTGAAAAACATGGACAAAAACTTTAACGCAATTGTCATTAAGGGCGACCGTTCGGCAGCGTGGGAACGTTACAAGCACAACATGAAAATCTACGAAGAGGGCGGATCGCGTTCCGACTACATACCGCCGCCCAAGTATGAACATCAGATACCGCTCAGCGACTTCGTTCTTCCGGAAGACGGGCAGGAGCCGGAAGGCTGGCAGGCGGTCAATCTGTACGGCATTGTAAAACTGTACAGAGCGATCCAACAAGGCGAAATCAAAATGAAAGGGTGAGAAAAATATGTCCAAAATATGCGACATGGATTGCTTTAACTGCAAATATGAAGACTGCATAAATGATTACGTTCCGGTTCCACATAAGATAAGTAAGGAACAGCAAGAAAAATACAATAAGCGCGGTCGTGATCTATATCATCAACGTATTGAGAATGGATATTGCGGTAGATGTGGTAAACCGTTATATCTCCCTCACTCGCACTGTTATTGCTATGAATGTTACATAAAAATGCAAAGGAAATATGCTTTATCAAGGGAAAAAAACGCAGCACTTAAAGAATACAGACGTGCAAACGGCTTATGTGAATTTTGTGACGAACCTCATTTACCAAATAAAAAATGTTGTCAAAGACATTACGATGCTAAAATCAATAATCTTGTTAAAGCCAACTTGAAAAATAAAGAAAATACAACTCATGGGCATTATTGGTCGAAATATGACCATGCAGTTACCTTTAAAAAGAAAGGACGTGAAAATCTATGTGGATTATAATTTCCCCGTGGCTGCTGGGAGCGGCGGTGGCAGGACTTGTCTTGCAGATCGTTGAAAATATCACTCTCTGCATGACCGGAATACCGGAAGAGGAGGCGGAAGATGAACGTATTCATAAACGTTCCCGAAAAGCAGGATATTTCAAAAAATGAGGAGGAAAACAACATGGCAGTAAACGTCATAAAAAACGAGCCTGCACCGGCGGCCACCGACACAAGCTCAACAGATCCCACTTCAAAGGATTCTACCGATAGTATATCAGAAAATGCGGGAAATGTCAAGAACAAAATTCCTAAGGCGATCACGGACGCACTGGACGAGGAAAGATTCAGGTTGCAAAAAATTATTGATGAGTACAATGGGAATATTCAACACTTACAGAAAAGGATCAGCGACTTGCATGAAACTATTGATGAGGGCAAATGGAACATTCAATATTTGCAGAAAAGGATCGACGACATTGAAAATTTTATAGAACAGTTCGGAGGTACAGATAATGACTGAAAAGAAAAAGAGGCGATTTTATGGACAAAGAACAGATGGTAATAGACCGCTTGAAGATAGCTTCTGAAATGTCTTTTGATGTCTATGGCAAACCGTTGTTAATAACTTATTCGGGCGGGAAAGATAGTGATGCTCTTTTGCTTCTGGCAGAACGTTCCGGTGTTCCTTATGAAGTAAACCATAGTCACACAACAGTAGACGCTCCGCCGACCGTTTACCACGTCCGTGAAAAGTTTAAAAGTCTTGAAGAAAAGGGTATAAAGTGTTCTATTGATTATCCGTATTACAAAGGCAAAAGAACTAATATGTTTGATTTGATAGTTCAGAAGAAATTCCCGCCGACAAGGTTTATTCGTTATTGTTGCAGAGTATTGAAAGAACATTCGGGAGACGGAAGATATATATGCACGGGCGTTCGTTGGGCAGAGAGCCGCAGAAGAAAAGATACTCGCGGTATATATGAAGATTTTTCTTCCGATAAAGAAAAGAGGATAATCCTTACCAATGATAATGATGATACTCGCCGGCTTACCGAGAGTTGTTTCAAGCGTAAGAAAATGGTATGTAATCCCATAATCGATTGGGAAACATCTGATGTATATGATTATCTTGAAGAAAGTCATGTTAAGTTAAATCCTTTGTATGGCATGGGTTTCAACAGGGTCGGTTGTGTCGGCTGTCCTATGTCGCCCAAACATATGAATTTTGATTTTTCCTTTTTTCCGAAATATCGCGATTTATATGTGAAAGCATTTGACAAAATGCTGATAGCAAGACGTGAAGCAGGGTTGACTGAAAGTTATTCTTCTATACCTTGGGAAAGCGGAGAAGATGTTATGCGTTGGTGGCTTGATATGGATTATGCCCAATTAACATTTGACGATATAGAAAAAGACGAACTTTAATTTTTAATAAATAAATGAGGTGCTGAAAATGACTGAAAAGCAGAAGCGATTTCCGGAAGAATATAAACGTTATGCAACAGCAGAAGAAAATAAGGAGGATAAACAAGAATGAACGATATATCAAAAAATCACGATCTGCTTGTCGGTATTCTCCGTAAAATAATTTCCGAACAAGAAAAAAAGCAGGAACTTATAAGCCTCTGCGAAGAAAATCGTGCGGAAGATGTGTTTGAGTGGGTATGCGATGAAGATAATATTTACGATGAGGGAAATATTGCGGTCAATGAAAGAAATTACGCCATTATATTCTATGGCGAAGTAGAAAAAATAGACATTTTTTATGCAGAGGACAAAGAGCAGGAAACGCCGGTAGTCGAATTTTCATACGATGAACTTGCCGATTTCATTCTTGAAAATTACAAAGAGATCTTCGGGATCATCGAGCATAACGAACCGCCCGCCGCTGTTTCCGAAACATTCAATTATGCGGTCTTGTCCGCAGAGCTGGGCAGCTATCTGAAACAGAAAGAGCAGCAGCTGAAAAATGAGTACATGAATTTCACGGCGAATTGCGGCGCGATCTTTGCGGAAGCTCAGGAGCGGCTTGCAGGCAGCAATCAATATGACGGACTTTTTGAAAAGTGGATAAACTCAATGGGATTCAAAAAGAGAACTGTCTACAACATGATTTCGGTGCATAAGTTCCGCTCGTGCAAATTTTGCACGAGCGAGGAACAAGAACTTTTTGACAATTTGTCAAAATCTTTGCAGTATGAGGTCGCAAAGCCGTCAGCACCGAAAGAACTTGTTGACAAGGTAATGAGCGGAGATATTACCACGCATAAGGACTATATAGCGCTTAAAAAGCAGCTTGACGAGGCGGTAAAACGTGCCGGCAACGCGGAAAATCAAGCCAAAAAATCGCATGAAGCGTTTGAAAGAGTCGCCGACACAAGTGCAAAAAATTACGAAAAATTCTGCGCGGAAAAGAAAAAGGTCTCCGATCTTGAAAAGCAGATCAAAGAGCTTGAATCCCGCCCTGTGGAAGTTGCCGTTGAAACGGACAAGTCAGCTGCCGAGGAGATAGAAAAGCTGAAACAGGAACTTTCGGAAGCACGTCAGGAAGTCCTTGATATGAGTTTCAAAAGCGGGATCACTTCGGATAATGACAAAATTGAGGAGCTGTACGGTTCACTGCATAATATTGCAATATCCGCGCTCAGGGAATGCCTGAATTTCGTTCTTGAACATCGGAAAAA
>CANRFB010000088.1 GCA_947629785.1 uncultured Clostridia bacterium
TTGCTTTTTCTTTTGTTTTTACCTGACTGCTTCATTTTTTCTGACTTTGAGTTCGGTGTTTTGCTATACTCTATATTTTAAGCTGTATGCCGCTGACCGAGAAATACACCTCGTCCGCAAGAGCCGCAAGACGCTGATTTACGATACACAAGGCATTTTGAAAAAGCCACGGATTGCCGCCGAAATGGTTCGGAGTAAATCCTACCTCGTCCGTGATAATAACAACATTGCCGCCGCGGAATTTAATTTTCTTGACAAAATCTGTAATCTGACGAGTAAACCGTTCGCACATTTCGTTTATATCGCTTTCCTCAATCAGTTCAAGATTTTTAAAATCCAAGCAAATCTCCTGCCAAACAAGATCGCTAACGCTGTCAATGATAAAGTTATCATATTCCAGCAAATCGGGCGGCGGCGTTTCAAAGCGGAAGTTGCGGCGCAAGTCCCAGCAGACATTATGACTGCTTTCGTTATAGATAATTCGTTCCATCGTCCTCTTGTCAAGCTTTTCGGTAGTGCAAAGATACTGAATATTGTCGCAACAGTCAAAGTAAGATACTGCCCACCTTGACTTTCCGCTTTTCCCGCTGCCTGTTACCAACGTTATTTTTCCCATTTTAAAAATTCCTTTCTATCGGTAGTAGTTTTGATGTGTTTGTACTGCTTGCTCCTGCTCCCTCTGCTGTTCCTGCTCGGCAATCCTGATTTCCTCCTGTTCGCGTTTCAGCTTTTCAAGAACATAATCGTAATCGCTCTGCATTTGCCGCAAGTAGGTTTTGTAATTTTCAACCGCTTGCCGTTTTTCACTTTCGGCGGCTTCAAGATTTTTTTCCGTATCGGATAATTCCGATTTCAGCTTTTCAAGAGTTTTCCCGTGAGCGGCAATATCCTCTGCGGACCGTAAATTGAATTTTGTGAGAAAACTCAACTCTGCAAGTTCGTCAAGCTGGTCTGCTGTAGGCATTTTTATCTTGTTAAGCTCCACAAACCGCGCTCCGTCTTGCAGGATTTTTTCCTCCAGTTCTATCTCCGCAAGCAGACCGTCACGGATTTTTTTCAATCTATCGGATTTCTCCGCTGCGGCATTGACCGTATTCCGAAAATCTTCATCGGAATGAATATTGTTGTCGCATAAGTATGTAAGAAGTTCGGCATTTCTGCGAAGCTGTCCATATGTGACATTGTGAGAATTTTCCTCTTTTCGGTAAACCGTAATTTGAAGTTCACGCAAACACATAGCATACTCACGCTGAATACCCTGATACTTTGCAACAGCCGACAAGCTGATTTCACGGTCTTTATTTTCTATACGGTATCGAAGTTCTTCAATTCCGTAACCGTCACCTAAACGCAAACTTCTGACTGCCTTTCGATTTCTCGCCGCCTTGATCGAGAGATATTTTTTGAGAGTTACGGTATAGCCTTTTTCTCTCAATCGCTCCGCTAAATCTTTGACGGATTTTACATCTTCCCGCAAAACAAGTTTATCAATATCGTCACAAAGCTGTGTTTTCCACGAAACGTTTTTTTGCCTTGCAAGCCAGTCGGCGTATTTATGATTTGCGCGGTACTGCGGCTTTTCAATAACGCTTAGTCCGTGAGCCTTACATATTTTATCGGAAATGTCACGGCAGCGTTCCAGCGTTTCCTTATTGTCATACCACGCCTTGCCGTCAAGATCGTATGCGGCTACCGCAAAATGATTATGGATATGGCGGCAGTTGGTGTGAGTGGTAACGAGTACCTGATGATTTTCTCCAAAGACTTTTTTCGCCCATTCCACACCGATCCTGTGCGCTTCTTCGGGCGTGACTTCGTTAGGCTTAAAGGATTGAATATAATGGTGCAGACGGATTTTTTCTTTTCGGAGAATTTCTTTATCATCAAGATTTTTTCGGTTAAGCGATTTTTTATAAAACCGTTCTCCCGAAAAAATCTCAAAGTTTGCGGACATCTCCATATACGCCGCCGCAACATTCGGGGTAACTTGTAATCCCGTGGCAAAACGCATTTCATCGGTTTTGTCACCATTGAGAATATACCGAATGAGTTTCAGCGGCGATTGGTGGATTGCTATATGTTTTATAATTGCCATTTCCATTTAATCGCCTTTCACAATATCCAGAGATTTTATCGGCAGGAGATAATTTGCAAAAACCGTCCGCAAGTCCTCAAAGGATTTTTTCATATCTTCAAGGTCTTTGGCGTAAATGGATTTCGTGCTGTTTGCCACTCGGACGATTTGATTTATCTCGTTTCCTATACGGTTGAATGACATTATAAGGTGGTTAAACTGCTTCATATCAAAGCTTTTGACAGATCCCCGAACGGCAATTCTGCGAATATACGTCCCCGTCCTCTGATTAAGAGCAGCGGCACGTTCGCATACTGTTTGCCATTCGTTGGGAGAAAAATACACTTTTTTCTCCTTAGTATCCTCTCGTTTTGGCATAAATATCTATCCTTTCTGTATTGGGGTTTTAGGGGCGGCAGTCCCTAACTTTAGCCGTCTTTAGGGCGGCTAAACCGAAAAGTAGACCTACTTTTCTGCGCTTGCTGTCCTACAAGCCGCTTTCCCTCCCGACCACCCGCAAAACGGCTCTCAGACTTGCCAAAACCGCATTTCAGCGGTCATTGGCGGTGCGCCCTGTTCGCATATACTCTACAAACGGCTTTTTAGGTATGCGGTAGTTTCTTCCCACTCGCAAAATTGGAAAAGGCATTTGAGCTCTTTGCTTATAGAGAGTGTGACAGGATATTCCCATTACAGCAGCTACTTCCTGCGCTGTAAGATAATCTCGCGGCAAAGTCTCCACTTCTTTCAATGTAAGATTTTCCACGGCAGTACCTCCTACTGATTTTTTGTTTTTTTCGTTTTCCCGCCTTTGTCCGATTTTCGGATTTTAGCAAAAACGATAATTCCCCCGAAAACTAAAACAGAGGAAAACGCAAAACCGCTTTTTTGAGGAAAATGTAAAATCTCCTTTTTTTGTATTCCTGCCTTGCAAGAATTTCAGCGACTTTAGTAAACATATCAAACTCATTATCGAGAGCGGCGCAAATATCTTCGTAATTTGCGCCGAAGCTCTTTCCGCTTCCGGGCGTTCCGTGTATAAACGTCTCCTGCCTTTTCTCTGTTTCTTTCTCGTTTCCCCTCGGAGCAGAGTTTTCAAAATTCCTGTAATTCATAATTCAGACCGTCCTTTCTTTTTCGTGAGCAAGAGCATTTTTCAAGCCGTCCCGATATATCAAGATACGCTTGGTTTCCTGCTCTAAGGTTTCGGGGTTTTCGCCGTGTTTGCAATATTCGTCAAACATCTCTTTTGTTTCCTCGTTCGCTTGTTCCAAACGCCTTGTGATGTATTCCCTTTCCTCGTCATATTCTTCCTCGCTGTCAAACTCGGAAATGTCAAGCTCCGACAATTCGTCCTTACATTCGGAAATGATTTTCTGCTGTTCGGCAAAATAACCGTATTCGCTGTTTTTCACGAGATATGCGAGAAAAGAGCCGTAGTAATCAAGAGAAAACCAACATCTCTCAAACCATTCCTCGGCGCGCTGCCTTTCATCAGAGCCGTTTGTGTGAGTACCGCACACAAGGTCCGCTATGAAATTTTCAATAAGCTCTTCGGGAGTAATAGACGCTCCCGCCGCTTTTTCGTACAGCCGCTTTACGTCCTCGTCCGATAAATTTATTTTTATCGTCCTCGGAGAAACGGTCGCTATCTCTGCTTTTTGTTTTTCGGCGTAATTCATAAATTCAAAATCCTTTCGTTTTTTATAGTTTTCTGCCTCTGTCAGATCGGGGCGGAGCCCTTTGCCTGTTCAAAGCCGATTACCTCCATTTCGCTATGTCGTTGTATTCCTCAAACTCATAATCGCATATCCAATTCCATAAACAGGATTTCATATATGCTTTCGTGTGCGTTATTTCTTTTTCGGAAACAATTTTAGTCCACTCGTTCTCAAAGCTGACAAAGCATTCGGAAATGTATGATTGAGATACAATGTCATTCAGACGGTCGATAATTTCATAGTACATAACCTGTTTGCCGTTTACTCTTACGCTGTCATACTCCACCATTTCAGCAATGGAGCATATCATAGTTTCCCATAAGGCTCGCCGCTGTTCGTCCCTGTTCTCGCTGAAATAGTAACTGTAGGCGCAAAGATAACGTAAAGCGGCTTTCATATTCCGCTTGTCGTTTTTCAGCGAATAGGGTATTTTGCATTTTTGCGTTTTACGGTCGGTTTCGTCCCAGTATTCAAAATGCTTTTCGGACTTTGGCTCGTTTGCCGTCATTTCGTACCAGTCAAGTCCGAGAGATTTCATAACCTCTGTAAATTTCATTGGCTTGCAATTCTGTCTGTCAGTCTTTTTAACATTTTCAACACTTTCAACATTTTTCCGCTTTTCGGTTTTGTCAGATCGATTGATAGATCGATTTATCTCACGATTATATTTCTTAGGTTTAATATTATCTTTGGTTTTGGTGTCCGCAGGGCAGTCCCTTGTTACTGCCTTGGGGTAAGAACAAGGAATGTCCGCAGGGGCAGAACAAGAAACAGCCGTCGGCTCGACCCTTGGCATATCGGTATGTACAGCTTTTTCCGACTGCTTAACGCTTCGGCTCTGTGATTTTTCGGAGATTTTTTCTTTAGAGCTATTGACAATGCCCTGTGCAATGACAGTACCCTCGTCTATAAGGCGCATAAGGTTTTCGGTATCGTCCACGACTTTGAAATATCGTTTTGCGGGCAAGCCTTTGTATTCGCTTTCAATCATTCCGTGTTCGATAAGGTGCTTTATTGCCGTTCGCTGCGCCTTAATGCCGAACGTTGTGCTTTCCTGCAAGTCGTAAGATGTGGAGAAAAACCAGCCGCCCTCAAGGAGCATACCTTTTTGAGAGTAATAGGTCTGCTTTGAAATGAGAGCGGAATAAATAATAGTTTCGGTCATACCGATTGCGTGAGCCAACATACGGTGCGCCGAGATAGTGTTGTCGGGGTTGAGAAGCTGGATTACCGCCGAGAGATTGTAAGCTGCCATTCAGACCGCCCCCTTTCCTGTTTCGCGAATACACTTGTGAATTTTTCCGTGGTTTATGAGATACAGAACTTCCGACTTGATTACTCCGACTTTGCTATTTTTGCAACAGCAGTTAAGCTGTATATCTTCATCGGACATAGCCCCCAGAATTGCTTTCATCTCTTGGGTAACAGTCAGACAGATATTGCTATCCTCTGCGTGATTTTGGAGAGAGTGTGTGAAAATGAGTGAGAACAACATCTTGCTTTCCTCGTAAACCTCGTCACATTTTAAAATGGTTTTCGGGAAAATGATAACATCGCTGTTCAGTATTTCGACAATTTTTTCTATTCCGCTTTGCCGATTTTCAGCAGCGGCTTCTGTGCTTTTGTGCATAAATTTAACCTCCTAAAACACAAAAAGCGTTCCGACTTTCATCAGAACGCTTGCGTTATTTTTATTTTTTTCGACAAACAAAAAATCCCCGACTACTTTTTTCAGTAGTCGGGGATTGTCAAATTTATCTGTTTTCGGGTATCTTTAGGTTAGTAATGATAATGAAAAGCGTCATAAACTTACCCATTGTTTGCCCATTATTTGCCCATTATTAGTTTGAAAAGATATAAAAAGTTATGAAAAGTTAGAACAAGCAACGTTCAAAAAATGGCTTAAAATCGAGGTTTTTTAATGTTTTGACAAGTTACGAAAAATGAATGCCACAATTCGATTCCCGTACGGGTCACCAGCCTAATCGTCAGCAAATCGCGTAGGTACGCGGTTTGCTGATTTTATTTTTCACAAAGATCCGTTTTTGTTATTTGTTTGTTCTTTATTTTCAAAAAACTGTTTTTGCCGGGGCGAAAGTTATGACACTTTTGTCCCGTTTTTCTTGCCAAAATCGAGGGCATTTGTTATCGCTTCCGACACTTTTGCCTGCGCTTGCTGTATCGTGTGGCAATAAATATTACTCGTTGTAGAAACTGTCGAGTGTCCCATTGCTCCCGATACCGTCACTATGTCTACGCCCTGATTGACCAAAAGCGAACAGAACAAATGTCTGAAACTGTGCAAGCCGTAAAACGGCAGGTCATGCTTTTCACAAAACTCACCTAACCAGAAATACGGCGTGCCGTTCTGCATGGGACGTCCGTCCCATTTGACGTAAAGCCTGTCCGTTTCTACCCACCTGTCACCTAAACGAAGTGCTTCCGCATCTTGTTCCGCTTTGTACTCTTTCAGCATATCCATAATGAACTGCGGAAATTTTAACGTCCTCTGCGATTTTTTCGTTTTGGTCGTGTCGGTGTAAACGCCTTTCTTTGCCGTGTAGTTGGAAGTCCTGCGCACACTTATGACGTTATTTTCAAAATCAACGTCTTTCCATTCAAGTCCCAGCATCTCTCCCCTGCGGAATCCGCTGTATATCATTAAATAGAAAAATGTGCGGTATTTCAACGGCTCGTCATTAAGCAAAGTAAGAAATTTTTCTACTTCTTCGGGAGTGTAAATTTGTTTTTCCTTTACCTCGTTTTTGGGAATTGTTACTTTAGAGCAGGGGTTGTCGCTTACAACGCCTATCTTCGCCGCGTAAGTAAAGATATTCGAGATGAAGCTGAGATTGTGACGAATGGTTTTAGGTGCAAGCGGTTTGCCCGTTCTTTCGTTTGCGCCCTCCTGCGATAAAGAATTTACAAACGCTTGAATGTGACGAGGAGTAATTTTGTCCATACGCAAATGACCAATCGCGGGATAAATTCTTCCGCGCAGCTGTAAAAGTCTTTCGTAAGTAGTGTTGCGGAGATTGATTTTTGCATACTCGTTAAACCATTCTTCCGCGAAAGTTTCAAACTTTATAGCTTTTGTCTGAAAACCTTTCATGCACGATTCCTCAAAAAGAACGGTCTGACGTTTAAGCTCTTTTTCAATTTGTTTCGGAGTCATACCATCTTCGGGTTTCCACGTCATTGAACGTATTATCTGTTTTCCGCGGGTGTCATAACCGCAGGAAACTCTTATTGAATAACTGTTGTTTCTTTTTTGAATTGTTGCCATAAGACATCATCTCCTATTGATGTTTAAATTTTATGGCATATCTCTATGTTCTTATTATACAGCTTCTATGTTGTAAAGTCAAGAAGTTTTTAGAAATATGTCCAAAAATTTTTGTTATCAGGTCTTAGGGAAACTTCCCTAAATTTTGAAAAGTCATATGACTTTTCTGCGCTTGCTATAATAAAGAACCCCTCTTTTGTAAACGCCATTCAAGCAATGCGTTTACATAGTTCAAAACGCTTAAATTACAAAATGTTCGTTTTGCTATTTCGGGCAAAAAGTCGTTTTCGGATTTTTGCGAATTATGCAATTTTTTAAATATACTGCTTACTAAAAAATACGAATTTCAAAAAAATTCTATAACTTCATGTTTTAAGGTTTTGGCGTTTTTGAGGATTTTGAAAAGTTCCTTGTTTTCAAGTTCCGTGATTTTGGCGTTATTGTCCGAAATACGTTTTTCAATGTCCTTTGATTTTTTCCTTGCGGCGGTCTGCTGTTCAAGAAGTTTTTTCTGCTGATCGTAACATTCTTTCAGCCTGTCCGTATCGGAGCGTTTCTGCTTTGGCGGTTTAGAAATGTTTGCACCTTGTTCGCAAAATGCAAGATTTTCAGTGTTCATCTTTCATCCCTCCTGTCATTATTTTGGGTTTCCGACTTTTCTCTGCTATCCAGCCACTCGAAAAATTTATCCCTCTGAATAAACTTCCGAGTAAACCCCATTGTCCGGATTTCGTTCGCCGATAACATCATCGGCAGATTTTCTTTGCTGTTCATTTTCAGCACCTCCGTTTTAATTTTCGGCTCTG
>CANRFB010000089.1 GCA_947629785.1 uncultured Clostridia bacterium
TTTTCTTTTGTTTTTCCTGCTCTCTTCAATTTTTCTGCCTTTGAGTTCGGTGTTTTGCTCTACTCTATATAAATTAGGCGTATTAAAGTCACAGTAGGCTTTGCCGCTGTTCCTTTAATATTCCTTTAAAATTGACCTGGCAGCGGCCACGCCGCTGTAAGATCAATCCACGAAAGTCATAAACCCTGTAAAAATCAAATTAAGTTCTTTGATTTAGGTTTACATCTTTCGTGTTTGGACAATCAAAGTAACACCAGCATTTTGCCTTGCTGTTGTTCCTCGAATCGCCTTTTAAAACAGACCGGCAGCGGTCACACCGCTGCCAATTTGATTCTTGAAAATTACTGTACATATAAATATAGTATATGTTCTTGAATTTATTTAAAAAAGAACACCACGGCATTTCAAAAACCGTGGTTCTTAAAATATGAAATTAGTATATGGTCTGAACTTGTGAATTGTTAGTGACAGCTTTTTAATTTCCGCTTAACTATAAAATCCAAGTTAATCATTATTTTCTTGCATTGGACTTTTAAACAAGAGAAGTTCACATGACAATTTAGGAATCTCTTCACATATGCGCAAGCTATAATATATCATAAGAAGTCAAAGGCAACTTTTAATCTACACTTAGTGACAGGCCGCCTTTGAATGAATTATACTTCATACACCACTACACCAAAATATTTTTGAGGTCTTTGACAATTACAATACCAGTCTAAGTTTCTTTACCACATATCTAATGCGCTTTTTAATATTACTGATTTTGTTGTGTAAAATCCGACTTACACTTGGCAGCTTACAAAATCATAAATATCTATATGTCCTTATTCAAAATAAGAAGTATAATGAATTGAGAAATGCTAATTTACATAAATTAACATTCTTTGTAAAAATTTTATATAAAAGCATTAGGTGCTATGTTATAAATCGATATTTATACAAAAAATGAATTATTTACTAAAAATTCACATTTATTTATAACAATTATATTGACATTATATATATAATGTGGTAAAATTGATATAAATATAATTTTATGTGGAGTTGTATATGTTACCGATTATTTATTCGCCTGATAGTATAAACAAAATCTTTTTTCATCAATTTACGAATGTTTTTTTTGATAATAATAATCTTATATTGCGTAATACCGTTTTTAAAAATACTGTAAGTATAAAATGTACTGAAGATCAAGCTCAAAATCTTTGTTCAATATTAAATAATGGAGCCGAATTTGACGAACTGCAAAATATCATTCAAAATATTACACAAGAAGAGAATGTTTCAAACATAGTAAATATTCTTATCCAAAGGAGAATAATTGAGTGAATACACTTAAACCGATTAAAATAATTGAAAACGAAGTACATAATATCAAAATTAGTAACCTATATTTGTTTAAAGGAAGCAACAAGGGCTATATAATTAATTCGATGAATGGCATTGGTATGCTAATCTCATCAGAATTTTACAGTGAGATCGAAAATGGAGCTTTTTCAGACGAATTATTGAGTAAAATGCTCTCCAGAGGTCTGATAGAAATAAGTGGTCATAATGATCTGACGGAAGATGAAACTGAATTCAAAACATCTTTTTTTCTGATAGATATGACTAAAAGATGTAATATGAATTGTATTTACTGTTTAAGAAATCCATATGCTGAAAATGCCAACATTTCATTTGAGATGATGGATAAAATAGTGGATAAGATCATTGAATACTGCCATATCAATAATGTTGATATGATCGATATTCAGCCATGGGGAGGAGAAACGTTTCTTGAAAAAGAAAAGATATTCTATATCAGAAAAAAATTAGATCAGGATGCGCCTGATATCAAAGCATCAATTTCTGTTGAAACAAATGGAATTCTGCTCAATGATGAATTAGCTGAGCAGATAAAAAAATATAATATCAAAGTAGGAGTTAGTATTGATGGTACCGGTGATATCCATGACCAACAACGAAGAGATCTGTTGAATAATCCGACTTTTGAGAAAGTTGTAAACGGAATAGAATGTTTGCATAAGCATGGCATTAATAATATTGGTACAATTTCAGTTATAACCTCAGAGTCAATTTCTCATATAGATGATATTATAGATTTTTTTATAAGCAGATTACCATATGTGAGTTTTAAACTTAATCATATGCATTCTCCCGGAAACAGAAAAATGAATTATTTGGCGATCACAGACGATAAATGTGAAGAAATGATAGACAGAATTATGAACTGTATTTTGCTCTATGAAAAAAAGGGGCATATCATTAAAGACGGAAATGTTATATGTGGTCTTAATAATCTTATTTATAGGAAGGATAACAATATCTGCCATTCTCATGGATGTATGGGCGGAAAAAAGATGATTATATTTGATCAGAAGGGCGATATTTACCCCTGTGAGCTCTTAGATTATCCTGATATAAAGCTGGGCAATGTTAATGAGCGATCGGATATAGGCACTATGATAAGAAATGCATTGGATCAAAACAGCTTTTTCTTAAAGAAACATGACATAAAATGTAGCGATTGTCCGTGGAATTACTATTGTCAAGGCGGATGTACTTCCGCTGTCATTTATGAAAACGGAGTAAATAATGGAAGTATAAGTGTGGATTCATGTCGGATAAATAAGGCTTTGTATGAACGTCTTGTCTGGCTGCTGACGGAAAAAACTGAATTGACTTTAAAAATTATTCAAAAAGAAAAAGAGGGGGTAATATAGTGACTCATTTGTATTATGTTCTGACAGCACGCTGTAATCAAGTATGCTCAATCTGTCCGCGCGGCAATAAAAAAAGAGATAAAGATGTTGCACCTGATATTAGTATACAAGCACTAAAGAAAGTGTTAGATGAGAATAATATAACAGATATTACAGTGTCAGGCGGCGAACCGACTTTATATCCTGACTTGAGATCCGTAATAAAAATGCTTGACAATAATCACATTAATACGGCAATTCTATCAAATAGTATGAAGTTTTCGGATATTGAATTTACAAGAAGTATTTTTTCTGATGTATCAGATAAATCATTGTTTGGTGTTGTAACTGCCATTCATAGTTTAAATAAGTTATTGCATGATGAAGTTACCCATGTTCGTGGAAGTTTTGAGAAAAGTGTTGAGGGATTAAATAATCTTTTAACTTTAGGTATAGATGTTTCGGTAAAATGTATTATAAATAAAAGAAACTTACATGAAATTGAAAATTATACCGCATGGGTAAAAGATAACATTAAATCGCGAGTCGGGCTTATTTTTTGTGGAATGGATTATGTTGGGATTAAACCTGAATTGATACCTAACTACCAATATGATACACTTGAGTTAAAAGTTTGCCTTGAAAGAGCTTTAGATAATGCACTTGAAATATGGGGAGAAGATGCTTATAAACTGGTAAGCGTGGGTGAATTGCCATTGTGCAGTACCGATCCGTATTATTGGAAGTTTTTCAGACCGGCATCAAACGCTCGGCACTATTATATGGATGCTCGTTCCAGCAAAAATATTGAAAGTCAAAAAGATTATGGAAGATATTCCTCCAAGTGCAGACGATGCAAAGTTTATAATTATTGCAACGGGGTTTGGAGAACACAATATGAAACTTCCGGAGATCAACTTATGATACCATTCGTATAAAGAATGCTATCCGGAGTTATACATACTCAATATCACACACTAATGAAAGGAGGGATTAAAATGAGTTTATCGGATAGAGTTCAAGTTTTTTCTGAAAAACTTGGTGCCAATGTTGATGTTTGTATTGGCTATTCAGAGAGCTATTTTTCCGAAACAGATATGTGGAAGAACGGATATTGGAGCGATACACCTGATGAATGGGACGATAATTCATGGGAAGACAAATGGTGATTTGAACTTTCCATCAGAACACGAAAATAGTTTCAACTAAAAGTATTTTATGATTTTGTTTGTGACTGCTTAAGGTAACATACTTTGGTAGTCACACATTTTTTGCAAATTAAAAAGGTGAGGGTCAATGAATGGGAATAAAAGTATATCTATTCAAAATATCCGTTTCACTGGATATTTTGAAGATAGCATCTTTGGATACATGATGAAAAAACATACTTTTTTTGAATACGAACTTTTGAAAAGATGGTCATCGGTAATTAATGGTGGAATTGTTATTGATGTTGGAGCTAATCTCGGAAATCATTCAATATACTGGGCGGTAAACAGTAATGCACAAAAAATATATGCTTTTGAACCGTATTTTGAAAATTATAAATTGCTCGAAGAAAATATTATGAATAACAGCATAACAAAAATCGTTCCAATCAATCAGGCTGTAAATGAAACAAATGGTTTCTCAGTGTTAAGAAACCAAGTCACACACCAAAACCTTGGAAATGCTTCATTCATTTTGTCTGAAAAAACAGATGATTCCGTCAAAACAGTGTCACTTGATTCATTTATTCAAGAATTCGATCTAAATGGTATAGATCTGATAAAGATAGATTCGGAAGGCTCAGATTGTAAGATCATACAGGGAATGAAAAAAATTCTTGAACAAGAACAAACAGCTATATGGATAGAGTCGGAGCCAAGTAACGTTTTATTTGTATGTGAGTTCCTTGCTGATCATAAGTATCAACTATCAGACTGTGAGGGTATGAATTTATTGTTTTTACCTGAAAAGAAGAATAAAAGAATGAATTTAAAAGAATTGTTAAAAAAATATATGCAGTGTTATTCGGATTTTATAGATATAAAATGTGAATACGAAATGCTTTTAGATAAACGAGGATAATATGGATATAATTCTTAATATGTGCGGAATTGAATTTTTAGAAGCAATACCAAATTATTATGATCTTGTAGAAAAAAACAGCAAACATAATTTATGCGGTATTCGAATTGGAGCCGAAACATGCAGCCGTCAACTACATTTCATTAAAAACGAGCAAATTACAAAGATTATAGATCAATATATAACTAAAGATATACCTGTTTATTTTGTTTTTCCCAACATTGCGGAATGTGATTTTGAGCGTGCAGCTGAAATAGCTGAAATATGCCATGTAAATAATATATCCGGTTTTGTTGTCAATGATTTTGGAATGATGCTCCATATTAAAGAAAAATATAAAGAACAAGTCATACTTGGAAGAACGTTTGATAAGAGACTTCGTGACATTAGATTGTTTCCGGAATATGGATTTGAAAAAATATCTGAATCAATTATTTTCTCCGAAGAATATTCAATATACTAAACGATATGGATGTCAGAACCATTGAATTTGAGGGAGTTGGTGGAATTGAAAACATTTCGGATAAATATGAGATATGGTTGCACTTCCCATTTATTCTTATGTCCTCAGGAAGAATATGCGAGTTTTCGGGAATTAATGATAAAATACATAAACGATATTTTCCGTGTAAGTGTAACTGTCAATGTAAAGATCTCGTTGGGAAAGCAACAAGTCATGGCATATCCGGATTTTTATATCAGCGCGGAAATGCAATTTACTTTCAGAGAAGTTTTCAGTCAATGGAAGTATATAACTCAATTAAAAGATTAAAGGTAATAATGCCAAATCATTTAGAAAGTTAGGAGTACTATGTTGAAGATATTTTCTCCCTTAAATGAAACATGCAATATTGAAGAACTTTCAAATTATGCAGATGAATTTTATGTTGGAATATCCGATGAAGAATGGCAAAAATCAAGTGTAGAACCTGATTTTGTTTTTCAAAATACAAGAGGAAATGTCAACGGTATTTCAAATTTCAGCAGTTGGGAAAAACTAAAAGAATACATAAATAAAACATCTGTACTAAATAAAGATGTATTTCTTGTTCTTAATTCACATAATATTAGTTCTAATCGTATTGAAATAGTAAAACGAATTATTTATGATTTTAAAAGTATTGGCGGAACAGGAATTATATGTTCAAATCTTGAAATTATTAAATTATCACACCTCTTTGAAATGAAAACAGTGATCAGCACAAATATGGCAGTGTATAATGCTAAAGCCGCTGAATATTTGATAAGTAAGTATGATATTGATAGGATAATATTATCAAGGGATATGCCTTTGAAAGAAATAGAAGTTTTTAGAGATAGTTTTAAAAATGAAATTGAAGTATTTGGAATGAATTACGGCTGTAAATTCTCCAATGGTTTATGTTTCGGAACACATAATCACTTGCTGGGCGGCATTTGCAGAGCTGTAAAAGAAATGGATTGGAACTATTGTCATCTTAACGGACAAAAAAAGGAAAATCATCTATATAATATAGAAATTAATCATATGATATACAATAAATATCATTTAAATACAGCTTGCGGTCTATGTGCATTATATCAATTTATTAATATTGGTATAGATAGCTTTAAAATAGTTGGTCGAGAATTAGAGGGTATATCAATAACTGAATGTATAAAAAAAGTGTATAAATGCAGAGATATGGCATATCATGCACATTCAGAACAGGAATATATTGAAATGTTAGATGAATCGGGTATCAGAAATTATAGATGCGTTTGCGGATATAACTGTTATTATCCCGAACTTTACTGCAAGTATGAAAAGCTTATAATCTGAAAGCGTCAAATGTTTTATTGACATTAGCATATTTTTTAATTTTTCTTGTGAATTATATGTTCTTGAGTTTCACATTACAATTTTGTGCATCAAAATTTCACAGTTCGTGATTTTTTTGCAACAGTGAGTAAAGATAATAAAAACAGGATTTCTTTGAGTATCTGAATATACAGAAATATTTTCGTTCATTTTCTGCTTTCAAAAATACACTTTTAAATTATATCGTAATGAGAAATGTTGATTTCAGATATGGTTATAATTTTGGGCAAAAAATATAAAAAATCAACAATATTTGTATACTCAATAAATTATTGTGATTAATTTTTAAAAGGAGAACTTTCAATGCTGAAAACTATATTAAGAAAAATGATGCTGGTTACGCAAACGGGGAACAAACTTGTATGTAATCTTTATAGTGTTAGCAGCACTGTGGCAAGTCGTATCGTTAATGAACGTAAAACTGAGGCAGATTTAAAACAATATAGAAGAAGGGTGTGTGCGCCAAGTTTTATGCTTCTTGAAACAGGCGAACGAACTGCTCTTACGAGTTCTATGGAATCTAAAATGCAGGCACGAGAACTTTTAAAGATATTCAGGCAAAACAACTTAGATTCCGCGTTTATTAACGAAGAAGAAAAAAATTTGGAAAATGACGATCTGGAAGGTTTTTATCTTGAATCATTAAAGCATGCAGGTAATAAAATATATGAGAATGCGAGAATTGTTTTTAAAAATAATACAGCAGTTACTGCGTCGCAAACAAACGCAAAAAGCGTGACTTATAATGATCTCGTATCTTTTCTGCAAGCAAAAATACTGAACATTTCCAAATATGATGCCGTGGTACTTACTATCCCTGATCATCAGCTTAATTGGTCTGATCGATACATTGATAATAGTCATCATGCTTTGAAGCCATACGAGGACGAAATTAATTCTTCAGAAGATGTATTTAAGACAATATTAACAATTCTTTCTGATCCTGGAAGCCATTTCAATGATACCAGTGTTGCACGGCAACAGCATTTACTTTTTATGAGCAAAAAGAACAGAAAGTAAGACGTCAGGGTTAAGAGAAGCCTTAAATCT
>CANRFB010000090.1 GCA_947629785.1 uncultured Clostridia bacterium
GCAATTCTCGTGAACCCGCACTGATTTTTTATTTCCTCAAGAACATTAGTGCATAATACGGGACCGTCGTCGAAAAACACATTTAACGGCGATAAATCGAATTCTTTTTCGACATTTGACATAATGTCATACGCGGTGAAATGGCATATATGCTTGCTGATAGTGCGTTTTGAGATGTAGAAATCCCGGGACGGGGGACAGCGCGAATTCTTTTCTTCCAGACGCACGGGAACGCCCTCAAGAAGCGCCTCGCTGTATTGCCCGTAAGCGTCGTAAAGGTCGAATTCAAGCTGACCCGTGGAAATTCCCGATTCACCGAATCCGCCTATTCTATGGGTAAATTTAATATTCCCGAAAGGCAGATCAATGCTTGAATTACCGAATTTTAAATCCCATGAATAGGGGGTGCTAAAGACCGTCGCTGTCAGCTGTATTGACAGCTTCCATGGAAACAGATATTGTCCATGTTATGTTATCGGTCATAAGCGGATTTTTTTCACGGGGATCGGAACTTTTCGGCGTTGCTTCGTATCGGGTACATCGGAAAATATTTGTTGTCTTTATCGGCGTTGTATAAGTCAGTTCAAACTGTTCCTTTTTTAAAACCGAGGCAATTCTCTCCGCAAATTCATGCGGAACTTTTTCAAGTGTGCATGATATTTTTGTATCATATCCAAGTGTTTTTACGATCTTGTTCCCCGAAACATCGGTAAAAGCATTATCGGAAAGTATCGGCGAGGCATTGATGTCATAGCTTGTTATGTACTCATGAAGCGGTATATTTTCCGCAATTATCTGTATCATAGAGATACCTCCTATTCTCCTTTGATATGTGCTGTTTTCTTCTGATAATCAGTGACCTGTTCGCCGACTTTCTGATTATCAAGATAAACATTTGACTTGCCCGAAATATCTATATCAAGCTTTATAGTGCGTTCCTTTCCGCTTTCGTCCTTAATGACATAGTTTTCATAGGAACGTGATGCACCTGCTGCATTAAGCTGATTATAGACCGTTCCAAACTTCAACTCGTTCAATGCTTCGGAAAATCCGAGAGCAAACTGCTCTGCGGACATTGCTCCATAATCGTATGAATCGGTAACAAGCCCTGCAAGTTCTTCTGTCATAGCATCGGAAACAGCCTGAGCCTCATCAGCATACATATCCTTTGACAGTTCATCGGCAAGTTTCTGCTTTTCGTTGTAAAGTTCATTTATCCTTCCGAACTCGGAAGCGGACATTCCCGAAAGATATTCCGCAAACTGATAGCTGTCCTCATCGGACATTGAAGTAAGCTCGGCAATAAGGGCATCGGAAGCATTCTGCTCTTTGAGCGAACGTATCGCGGAATCGTACTCCCGCATTTTACGCAGCTGCTCATCAATATTGTTGACGATGTAAGACGTGTTTCCGTTATCGTCCGTTTCTACGGTAAAGAGATCACCGCCGACAGACATAAGTTTGTCGCGGTACGTCTGCCGTTTCTTTTCTATCTCGTCATAAGCGTCCTGATATTTTTTAAGAATATCTTTCAGCCCGTTGTCAACAATATCCTGCTGCTCGTCCATGGCAGCCGCGATCTCCTGCGCGCGTTCCTTGTCGGCTTTTTCCCTTTCGGCAAGTATCTTGTCATTGTACTCCTGCTCTTTTCTCAGCTGTTCATCGGAAAAATCCTGCTCCATGTCGTGAAGCTTCTCATAATAGCTCCAGTGTTCGGAATTGCTTTCATCGCCGTATTGTTCAAGCAATTCCTTGCGGAGGGAATACAGTTCGGTATCATCAGCAATAATACCCATGGCATACTCATGGTCGAGAGCTGACCACAAGTCTTTCAGATCGCTTGCCGTTTCCTCGGCTCCGGCTGCTGCGTTTCCGTATAAATTACGGTAATAATCGCCTATTGCCTCGTTCTGTTCGTTCATTGCGTCAACGTATGAACCGGAAACACTGCTGTTGGCGTCTGCCAGTATACTTTCATATTCGTCAATTACAGCTTTTGCATTCATGTACGATTCTGACAGCTGAGCGTAATATGTGCTTGCGTTGGAAAACTCTGTTTCAGCAGCTGTATATGCGTCAACGATCTTCTGATCGTAATTATCCATGTTATCAATGTCGTGCATCGCCTGTTCATAAGCTGCTTCTTTTTCAACAAGGTCATTCCAAGCATTGTCGAGAGCTTCTTTATCATAGTTTAAAAGTGCTTCTCCATATGCGGGTTTAAGTGCGTCCAACTTTGCGCTTGTGCGAATATCTTCAATATAGTCATTAAAGGTGCTTGCAAGTTCCTTATAACCCTGTATCTGCCCGTCTATGACCTGAATATTTGAATCAGAGACTTCATTCAGTCTCGCAACTGCCGTTTCCAGTTCCGATACCGAAACGGTCGCATTTCCGTTTTCATCGACAAGTTCCTGAACTTCTTTCCAACATCTTGCGGAAACCTCTGCATTTTTGTCGATCGCTTCCATGCTTTCGTGCGCTGCATTAACGGACGCTGTGAACGCTTCGTTCTGTTTCTGAATGGCAAGTGTGGTTTCATCAACAGCCGTAAGGCTTTGCTGATAATCTTCAGCTGCGTTCATAAACTCTATCATTCCGACTGTTGCAGCAGCCAGAACGGAAACCAGAAGTCCAAGCGGATCAAGCATGATCTCTGCCGTAAAAAGCTTTGTTGCGGCAGCGGCACCGTTGACGGCTATCTGATAAGAAACGACAGCAGCGGCAGTTATTGCAAATGTATTCGCAATGCTTTCTCCGTTATCAACTATCCATGCAAAACCATTGATAGCCGCAGGAAGAATATCCTTTGCAAGCAGTTTTGAAAAACCGCTGACAAGCTCTGAAATACCTGCGGAAAGTTTATCAAAACTTTCCGAAAGCTCTCCGTCTGTAAGATTTGAAGTAAGTGCGCCTATGTCTTCCGTAATACTCTGTACCGCCGTCCGCATAGGTTCTTGGAACTTTTCATATGCGGCAATGCCCAAGCCCTCAAGGGCGGACTGCATAATGGTAAGATCGCCGTTAAGGTTATCGTCCATTGTTTCAGCCATTTGCGCCGCTGCACCCTCACAGTCGGAAATATACCCGCTGAGTTCGTGGAAACGTTCCGCGGACGTTCCGAGCAAAGCGTTGACGGCTTTGAGATCCACCTTGTTGAATATCTCGTTAAGTATGGCTGTCCTGTCCTGATCGGACATATCGGAAAGCGCATCGTTAAAATCAGCAATTGTGTCCTGCAAAGGACGCATTTTGCCGACCTCATCAAAAGCATTTATCCCAAGCCTTTCAAGAGCTTCCGCCGCCTTGTCGGTGGGTGCGGAAAGCGACAGTATAACGTTTCTGAGAGCCGTTCCGCCCTCTGCGCCTTTGATACCGTTATCTGCGAGGATACCGAGCGCGGTGTTCATTTCTACAACGCCGCCCGAAAGAGTCTTTGCAGTTCCGCCTACCGTAAGGATAGCTTCGCCCAGCTGCTCAACGCTTGTATTTGACTTTTGCGCCGTGACTGCAAGCTCATCGGCGAACGTGTTCATGTCGGAAAGTTCCAGTCCGAGAGCGGACATGGCGTCCGTTATCAGGTCGGAAGCTGCCGCAAGTTCCATTCCGCCCGCCGCGGCAACATTCAGCACGGTAGGAAGTGCGGAAACGGCTTCCTCGGCGTTCATGCCGGCGAGCGCTAAGTAATTAAGGCTTTCACCCGCCTGCTGTGCCGAATACTTCGTGCTTTCACCGAGTTCTTTTGCCGCTTCGGTAAGTATGCCGAACTCTTCTGCCGTGTCGGTAATGCCCATTGTAGCCGCGACTTGCGACATTGAAGATTCAAAACCCGCGCCGATAGATACCATTTGCTGAGGTATTGCCGCCATTGCCGATGAAACGCTTTGAACTATACCGGCGGCTATATTTCCCGCAGCTACAACAGCCATAGACTGTATGCCGCTCAGACCGTTTATAAAGCCGCTGTTATCTAAACCTGTATCAAATATCAAAGAGCCGTCCGCTGCCAATTCTCTCACCTCTCATAAAGTAGGAAAGATCATCGGCACTAAATCCGGAGGCACTACCTGATCTCGCTGTTTATTCGTATCTCAAATTCTTTTCGGCAGTTCCGGGCTTTGCATTTAACGTAAATGCCCTTACAAACTGCGTTTTTATCCCGTTCAATAGGCATTTTATAGCCGCAGAACGGGCATTGTATTTTTTCTTTTTGGGGTCTCATATATGCTCCTTTCAGCATCTTGCAAACAGTAAAAAAATATGCTATAATTGAGATAAATTTTACTCAGGAGGGTCTGCCATGCGTGAAGATACCAAAAAAGCCGTACAAGAATACGTTGATTCGGCATTCTTATTCAAGAAAGACATCGAAAGAACAGAAGGGTTTGTTAATGATGATGAAAAGGTTATCCTTGTTCTTACGCCGACATTCAGTATAAATTATCCGGATCCGACAAAATCTTTTGCCGCAACGGGCGTTTTGTTTGTGACCGATAAGAGAATGATAGTTGCCTATAAGCGATCAAAAGAATTGCTCTCAGAGAGTGTACCGCTTGATAATATCCAAAAAGTACAGCTTCTCAATATTCCTATGAGAGGTACACATATTCAGGCGCATACATATGAAAAAATATTTGATTTTCAGTTTGTTCCAAAGGTAAAATCGTTGACATTAACATCTTCATCATCTGCAAAAACTGCCGCAAACAAAGCATATCAGGCATTTTTATATGCCAAAAGCCCTAACGGATTTGAGCATCTTAAAGCACCCGAACCGGATAAAAAGGCAGAACCTAATACTGCGGATATACCCGAACAGATCGAAAAGCTTGCCGCATTAAAGGAAAAAGGTATAATATCCGAAGACGAGTTCAATGCTAAGAAAGCCGAACTCCTTTCAAGACTTTAACCGTCAAGAAAACGCCTTGCCTTGCTGATGCGCCGCTGTTCGGTAATGGAAACGGGCAGTTCATAAAGCTCCTGCATATCAAGCAGGAACGCTTTCCTGCTGTCGGGAAGATCGTCCGATATTTCCGCGCCCCTGTAACTCATGATGTCGGCCATACGACAGTCACGCAATCCCTTGAAAAGTGCGCGGAACTCCCACCAGTGCAGGTATTCCGTATGTGCAAGGTTTATCCCATACTGCCCTAAGAACGCCGCGTAAATGTATTCCGAATCATATTCAAGATCGTAAACGCGGCGGCTTTCAAGATATGTTCCGCTGTTCTTGCAGTTCGGCGCAGGATTTCCGCCGCGGTAGAACCAAAGCATAAATTCCTGCGCCCCTGCAATATCGTTTTGAGGAATGTTATCCGCAAATATCATTCTGAGTGCGATTATACTTTTCAGATCTTCGGGAACATCGGAATCCGAGATAAGGCTTTCAAACCTTATCCATTCCCGGAAATCCGTATGCACGGGATAAAGCTTCCCTCCGCTTTCATAGGCATATGGGAAGCTTTTGACATCGTACATTCCCGACGTTACTTTTTTGCCGCATTCATTGAAATAGGCGGCTTTTTTATCTCCCTGTTAGGAGAGTATTTCTCTATAACGTCCTTTGTAGCTTTGTTTGAAGCCTCGTTGAGTACCCACCAGAACGCTGTGAGTTCATCGGTGTCAAGCTCGTTTAATTTTTCTTTTGGGAAAATCCTTTCGGTCTCCTGTTCACCTATAAAGACTGCAATTCCGTCTCTGAGGGCAGCCGTCATGTCCGCCGCACTCTTCTTTTCGGAAATGCGCTTCTGTATGGCGTTGACCTCATCAACAAGGACTGCTGTTTTTGTCGGCATAGGGTATTTGTTACCGTATGCTTCAACATATTCGGTCTTGCGTTCGTATTCAAATTTCATAGCCTGCCGCTCCTTTCTTATCCGGCTGCGCCGTCAGCGGTAAATGTTTTAGTCCCGAGTTCAAACGTACCGCTCACGCCGTCGCCCTGACAGTTTAAGTTTCCTGTCATGGACATCTTTTTCGTACCGTCAATATTGTTTATAGCCACCGCAAGATTTTCGCGGCGGGCATAATACTTTCCTTCCTCTTTTCCCCTGAAACTGTCAACGATGCACATATCAACGACAGCTTCTGCACCCGTCAGACGGTTCTTGGCAATGTCATAGACTTTTTTGATGGTAGGTTCATCATACATAAGGTCTATTTCAATGCTGTACTGGGGAGAATATGAAACGGTGTCGGTCGTTTCAGACGCCTGATTGATATACTGTGTTGATTCCGTCTGAGCGTTGGGGTTTTCGGAAAATTTCTTCCAGCCCTCTCCGCATTGTTCCCACTTCGGCTCCTCATCAGTTCCGAGATTCATGAACGGAATTATATCGGGACGCATTATAACGCCCGCTTTTACTGTATCCGGCATAAGATCAACTCCTTAATTTTTGGTAGTATATGTAAGTTTTACTGTAACGGCATAAGTGCTGCGCTTTCCCGTTTCGTCCTGCTCAAGCAGCATGGCGTTGGGAGCTTCTATGTCGTAAGGCGTGCAGCCTTCCGGCATTTCGGGAAAATTTTTCTTTTTCACCTGCTCTGAAAGCCACCGCTGAAAACGTTCGAGCCATTCGGACGATTTGAGCCGCTTCAAGTCCGTATCATCGAATTTGCGGACGTTTATCTGAGCGGTGTATTCCCACTCCTGCGTGCCGTTGATATATGGTTCTCCGAGAGGTTCGTTGCCATCGGGAAAGATACCGTAATTTTTGTCAATGTTTGCCTGCGTCCAATTGATATGACGGTCTTTAACGGGTATCTCGGCAAGCAGCGGACATTCCGCAAGATATTCCCGCAAACCGTCAATAATACTGATAACCATCTGATGTTTCAGCTCCTTTTTGCTCCTGCATAGATACGCGCTTTTTCAAGAATATTCCGTAACCGTGCGGCTTTCATTCGCTCAAACCATTTCCTGCCCCGCAGACCGCCGTTTGCAGTTCCTTGCAGACCGCGACCCTTGTTCCCGTAATAGTTTGAACGTGCATAAGGCGCGTTCTGACGGATAATTCCCGAACCGACCACCGTTCCGGTGATTGCTGAACGGATCAGAAAGCCCGACCGTTTCGGCGTGTACGGATCCATGTTCCGCATGACCTCGCTGTCGATGAATTTCTGCACCCTGCCGCCTTTCTGCAAACCGCGGGCGCGGAGCAGTTCTTCCGTGTCCTTTATTCTGAACTCCATAACATCACCTTGCTCCGACTTGTATGTGATTAAGTTCGCCGCCGTAGTCCTTTACGGAAACGCTTGTTATCACAAGGGCATTTTCCGGCAGGAAATTTTCAGCCGTGACCGTTCCGCGGATTATGTAGTCCTCTTCCCGCACATCAGCCGTAATGTCGGGGATATACACTGCCGCCTTGTTGGCGTTTTCCTGACCGTACTTCTTGACTTCATAGCCCTTGACTTTCTGCCACATACAGGGATATGTTCCCGCAGCTGTGTAATTGCCGTCATCGTCTGTTCGGATAACAGTGCATTTTCCATTGGTAAACATAAATATCACCTCATTTTATGCCGCCCCCTTGAGGCAATGTCATCAACTTAAGAGCGTTGATTCTGATGGAACTTAGCGGAATAATGCTTTTTGTGTCTAATAAAAGA
>CANRFB010000091.1 GCA_947629785.1 uncultured Clostridia bacterium
CAAACAAATAACAAAAACGGATCTTTGTGAAAAACAAAATCAGCAAACCACGCACCTACGCGATTTGCTGAGAATTAAGCTGGTGACCCGTACGGGAATCGAATTGAGCAAATGCCTTTTTGCAAGTTATCAAAAAGTGCTTCAAACGACGTAAACAAGCCAAATTACAATAAGATACAATAATCAAATTATTCTGCTTTTTCGCAAGTTTTTGTAACTTTAGCGGACAAATAGCGGACAACAATTATGACATACTCTTGTATGATTTTTTAGAAAACCGACTTTATTTGAGGTCGGTTTTTATGTTTATTGTATGGCTTTGATAATAAATCAAATTTTAATATTACAATTAAAGGATCTCAATTTCACCGTATATTATGTCAAAAACTTCCGCAAAAATATCGTCCGGTAAATGTTCAACAAATACATAACCGCGTGAATTAATATCCAATGATTTGACGTGTTGGCAAAGCACACTTCCGGTAGTTATCGTACGATCGTCAAGTTTAACGTGCATCGGAAATTTATTCGGCGTATTGCTTATCGGACAAACAATAGCAAGATTTGTCTTTTTGTGAAAGACATCGTTGCTTATAACTAATGCCGGTCTATAACCCGACTGCTCATGCCCCGATTGAGGATCAAAATTCAGTTTGATAATATCTCCTTGCCTTACTTTTACCATATTTCCTCTCCTTGCGGTTCGCCCCAGTCGTATTCTCCCGATAGTGCTTCACCAGTGTAGTCGGCAAAACGTTCGGCAAGTGTCTTGTGCTTCCTTGTTGGTTTTTCTATAATGAGTTTATCTTTTGATACTGTCATTATAATATTTGAATTGGTATCAAGTCCTAATTGCTCCAGAATGGCTTTAGGTATGCGTATGCCATTGCTGTTTCCCCACTTCTGAATGGTTGTCGTCATATAAAACACCTCCTGCTTGTATATACTTAGTATACACCATTATTAGCGTTTTGTCAATATAGAAAATGAATTTTTACTGTAAAATTTTGAGAAAAATAAACAGCCGGATATGACCTTTATGATTATGTCCAGCTGTTTTTGCAGTATAGATCATTTTACTGTTTACTTTTTGTTGATAATTTCATCAGGAAACATTGACGCATTTATAAGATCCGCAGGGGCAACGTCCAATGCATCGGCAATATCGTATAAAACTTCAAGGGAAAAGCTGTTCGCGGCATTCGGGGCTTCAATAATGCTAAGAAGAGAGCGGCTTATATTTGCTTTTTCGGCAAGCTTTTCTTGTGAAAGACCGCGCACTCTGCGAAGTGAGGATATGGCGATTCCCAATTGTATGAATCGGTCGCGATTTTTAAAAGCTACTTCTTTCCTCATAAGCACTCTCCCTTTAATGAATTATATTAACATTATATCATTTTCTGGAAATTTATACAGTATTACAAATAAAGCTATTGACTTACTTATAAGACAATGGTATAATATATGTAACAAAATATGCTTTTGTAAGACTAATTTCCATTTTATAACATTATATTAAAGGAGTTTTTGCTATGTCAATTTTTAAATGCAAAATGTGCGGCGGTTCGCTTGAAGTAAGTGAGGGAATGACCGTCTGCGAGTGTGAATTCTGCGGAACTACTCAGACCATACCCAAGACTCGTGACGATGTTGTGGCAAACCTCTTTAACCGAGCAAACAATCTCCGCAGCAAGTGCGAGTTTGACAAGGCGCAGGAAATTTACGAGAAGATCGTAAACAGCGAACCAAACGAAGCTGAAGCTTATTGGGGAATTGTGCTTTGTAAGTACGGAATCGAATATGTTGAAGATCCGTCAACTTTCAAGAAAGTTCCCACCTGTCACAGAACACAGCTTGAGTCGGTACAGTCGGACGTTGATTACAAGTCTGCGCTTGAACACGCCGATTCCATTCAGCGCGATATTTACGAAAAAGAAGCAGCCGAGATCGACCGTCTGCAAAAGGATATTCTTGCAATTGTGCGGAATGAAAAGCCTTTTGATGTTTTCATTTGTTACAAGGAAACGGACGATGCTGGCAAGCGAACTCAGGACAGCGTTATCGCAAATGATATTTACCATCAGCTTACGCAAGAGGGTTTCAAGGTTTTCTATGCGGCGATAACTCTTGAAGATAAACTCGGGCAGGAGTACGAACCTTACATATTTGCCGCACTGAACAGCGCAAAAGTTATGCTTGTAATAGGTTCAAAGCCGGAATATTTCAATGCGGTGTGGGTGAAAAACGAGTGGAGCAGATTTTTGAAAATTGCCCGCAGCGACAGGAGCAAGCTTCTTATTCCATGCTATAAAAATATGGACGCATACGATCTGCCGGAGGAATTTGCTCACTTACAGGCTCAGGATATAGGAAAGATCGGCTGCATAAACGATATTATCCGCGGAATTAAAAAAGTCCTTGCAAAGCCGGAAGAGAAAGCAGAAAAAACAGTTGCTGTATCGTCTGCATCGAGCGCAAATATTGAAAATTTTATCCAAAGAGGAATGCTGAGTCTGGAAGATAAGGACTGGGACAGGGCAACCGGATTTTTTGAACAAGTACTTAATGAAAATGCTTCGGAGTCAAGGGCGTATATCGGCGAATTGCTTGCAGAATACAAATTAAGTTCCGAAGATAAATTGAACGGTCTTGACTTTGACATCGGCGAAAACGGTTTATTTCAGAAAGCAATGCGCTACGGAAATGATGAGATTAAAAACAAGCTTATAAATTACAGAAAACAGTGTTTCCGCAATATTTTCAAAAAATTTACCTTTACCGCAGAAGCCGGCAATGACAAGGATATAAATAACCGTCTGGTTGCAATAAGCGGTTTTAACGTTCTTGACGGATTTAAAAAAGAATGCAGGGATATTGTCAACGAAAATACCTATCAGCTTGCTTTAAAAAAATATAATTCAAATTCATTGAACGACCTTGGATATGCGATAGATCTTTTTAATATTATCGGCGAATATAAGGATTCCGCCGAACAGATAAATAAATTCAATGAAAAGATCAAGGAAATAAGTTATAATTCCGCAGTATCGGCATATGGCACCGATTCCATTGATAACTTGAAAAATGCCGAAAAAATATTCGGTGAATTGGGAGATCATAAGGATTCGGCTGAAATGCTGTCAAAGACTGCTGAAAAAATAAAAGGACTTACTTATGATCTCGCAATGAACAATTACATACAGAACACAATTGACGCAAATAAAAAAGCGCAAGAGTTATTCAATGAAATACAAGGCTATAAAGACGTAAGCGAAATGCTCATGCGCTGCTCCGAACAAAGAAAAGAACTTATATACAACAGCGCTATGGACGCTTTCAACAAAGGGAATGCAGTTTCTGCAAAAAGACAATTTGATGAAATAGCAGGCTATAAAAATTCTGACGAAATGTCAAAGCACTGTCAGAAAATAATTGAAAATAACAATAAAAAAGAAAAACTCAAAGAAAAAAACAAAAAGCGAGCCGCAGTCGGAAAATTGTTTGTTAAACGCTTTTCTAAATTGATCATTGCAATTGTTGTAATATTGCTTGCAGCGTTGTGCCTTGATAAATTTGCCCACATCTCAAATTTTTCTAAAATAAATTATGCTGATTCATGTCTGGAAGTGGGAAGATATGAAGAAGCATTAAAATATTACAGTGAAGTAATTGCTGCTGATTCTGATAGTACGACTAAAAAAGCGTTAAGATCACTTTATAAAAAATCCAAAAGTTTGTATGACGAAGGCGATCTATATGATGCAATCGCCGGATTTGAATATCTTGATAAATTCCTCGATTATAAGCAGGAAATGTCTGATACTTTACCGGCAGCATATATAAGTGCAGGTCAGTTCTATAATTTCCGTTATTATTGTCTGAATAATAATTTATCATTTGAAGATGTTATGAAAAATAACGGCTGCGAAGATATATATAAAGAATTTTATGATAGATTTCAACAGTATCAGGGAAGATATTATTATTTTGAGGATTATCCCAAATTGGACAGTTATGATGAAAATAAATACATTGAAATTACAATAAATGAAGATAATTGGACATTTAATATTCTACAGTCAGGATACTACAAAAACGGAGAACAAGGTCAGGAGGACAGAGGTTTATTTGATTTCTGTTTTGAAAAAGAGCCTGATTATATATTTACAAAGGATAGCGATATGAATAATTATGTATGTTCTTTTTCTACAGCGGGAGAAATTGATCTTTATCAGGATCATGCTTCTGGAACAAATAAACACGGATATTATGTAAAATTAGAAAGAGTGGAAGAAATTAATAATGGAAATGCAGCAGATAACAGCTGATATGTACGATCAATAATTTATAAAATAAAAAAATTAAAGAAAGAAGTGATGTTATGGCAAAGTTTGTTATTGAATGCCCGTCCTGCGGACGTTACGCTGAAGCCTCAACGGGGTTTTTCGCAAAAAAGAAAATAGAGTGTTCCTGCGGTTATACTATCAATGTAAGGACAGATAAGATGACATCAAGGGTATGTCCTCACTGCGGAAATACCATTGTTTTCGATCAGTCAAAAGGTGAGCGTGCCCTTTGTCCGGTATGTAAGGAAAAGATAAACACCGCCGAAACTCTTTCCAACTGTGCGGATTTCTTCTGTCCGTCCTGTGCCTGTCAGTTGTCGGCTGACAAAAATGCGGAAACATATACCTGCCCCGTTTGCGACACGGTAATTGATGTTCAGGCGCAGATCGTCAGAAGCAATGTCAAGAAACAGGGCATTGCAAGTGTTATAAAATATGAGGGCAATAATCAGACTTTTGTCTGGAAGCACCCTATCGAGGATTTTAATTTAGGTTCTCAGCTTATTGTTCACGAATCGCAGGAAGCAATATTTTTCCGTGACGGACGCGCGCTGGATCTTTTCCCAGCGGGTAGGTATACTCTGGAAACCCAGAATCTGCCCGTTCTTGAAGAATTATATAAACTTCCCACAAATGCCGATACTATTTTTCATTCGGAAGTCTATTTCATCAATAAAACCGTTCAGATGGGCATCAAATGGGGAACGGATTCCAAAGTCCGCCTGTTTGATCCGGCAACGGGAATTTATGTTGAAATAGGCGCAAGCGGACAATTCAGCCTGAAAGTAAGCGATTCCCGAAAGCTTCTTATAAAACTTGTGGGAACTGCATCGGAATTTACACAGGCTGACGTTATTGACGGAAATTATCAGCTCAAACCCACTATCGGTAAATTCAAAGCAATGATAATGACCAAGGTCAAGAGCAATCTTGCCCGCGTCATAAAAGAAAATAATATAAATATTCTTGAAATTGACGAACAGCTTGACGTTATTTCCGGAAATCTGCGTGTGAGCATTAATGAAATGCTTGAAGAATACGGACTTGAAATGCCGGAGTTTTTCGTAACGACAATTGTTACTCCGGACGATGATCCTAATTTCAGACGTTTAAAGCAGCAGCACTCGGATTCTTATTTAAAAGTCCGTCAGGAGCAGATTTTGAAAGCAGAGGCGGAAGCCGCCGCCGAGCGCAAAGAGGTCGAAGCGACCACCGCCGCGCGAATGAAAGTTATCGGAGCGCAGGGCGAAGCGGAAGCATACAAGCTTCAGGCTGCTGCCGAAGCGGAAGCAATGCGCATGAAAGGCTATACATATCAGCAGGAAACTGCCCGTCAGGTAGGACTCGGAGCTGTTCAGAACGCCGGAAAATCAGACGGAGGAATAATTGCGGATCTGGCAGGACTGGGAACGTCTCTCGGTGCCATCGGCGGAGTAATGGACATGACACGCGAAGCGATGTCGCCGATAACAAGCGGAGTCACATCAATAGGCAGAGGTGTTTTCGGAATAATGAACGGTTCGGACACATGGGACTGTACTTGCGGAAACAGAAATATTACGGGAAATTTCTGCAATAACTGCGGTGCAAAAAAGCCCATGCCCGCCGACACATGGGACTGCACCTGCGGAAACAATGGCATTACGGGAAATTTCTGCAATAACTGCGGAGCGAAAAAGCCCGAACTAGCCGAAACATGGGATTGTGTTTGCGGAAATAAGGGCATTACGGGAAATTTCTGCAACAATTGCGGGGCGAAAAAGCCCGCGTCTGCTGAAACGTGGGATTGTTCCTGCGGAAACAAAGGCATAACGGGAAATTTCTGCAATAACTGCGGTAAAAAGAAAGGAGAATAACAATGCTTAATAAACGTCAAAAACAATTGTTGCTGATACTTATAATTGCGGCAGTGGCTATATCATTGATCGTATTTCTGATACCGTTCAAAAAGGACGGGACATTATGGATAGCATATATAGCGGAAATTATTGCGCTTGGTTTGCAGATACCGATATTCAAACTTGCTTTTGACAATGCAAAAGATCTGAAAAGCAAAGTTCTGGGGTATCCGGTATTCCGGATAGGATATATGTATCTTATTATTCAGTCAATTGCATCGGGAACATTGCTTTATATGGACACAAGGCTTAAAATGCCGGTATGGGTATCGGCAGTAGTTTGCATAGTTATATTTGCTGCGGCAATAATATGCAGTATTACGGCAGACATTTCCCGCGATGAAGTGGAGCGGGTAGAAGCTGATACCAAAAAGAATACATCATTTATGTATTCGCTCAGAACGCGTTCTGAAATCCTTGTAAACAGGACGGATAATGCTTCTTTGAAAAAAGAACTTGAAAAACTTTCCGAGAAAATACGTTTCAGCGATCCCGTAAGCAGTCCGGAAATTTCCGATTTTGAAAAAGAACTTTCGGAAAAATTTTCACAGCTTGAAAATGCGATAAAAGAAAATAATTCCGAAATTGCTGAAAAACTTTGCAAAGAAGTAAATTTTGCCCTTGACGATCGCAATACCGCTTGCAGAAACAACAAACAATAATTTAAACAGGCTGAAAAATAAATTCAGCCTGTTTATTTTTGCTAAAAAAAAGCAGCATAGTATATGTTCCTTTAAATTTTGTTTGTAACTGATTTTGTTCCCACAAAATCTATGCTTGCTATGAAAATACAGCTATTCTCCACGGTTGAATAACAGACTTTTTCGCAGAAGTAGAATTTTTTTCCAAGGCAGAAATACGCGATAAGCGAATATATGCCATAATAGAATATGCAATTTCAAGAACAAAATATTTATTTTGTGACGCCATTTTATCGTAAAGTGATGTCACTTTTTGTATTTTGACATTATTTTGATATGATTTGACGTCTATTTGTAAAATAGAGAAAACAGGAAGAGAAAATCAGCACAAATGACGTCAATTTTCAGCACCGTTTTGTGAATAATGACGTCATTTGCATTAAATTGTGATTGAATGTGTACGGTAAAATCGTATAAGAACCATTCAGTCATAAAAGTCAAACAAATCACGCAGATACGCCGAATACTTATGATGAATGACTGTACTTACACATTCGAATGATACTGAAAAAC
>CANRFB010000092.1 GCA_947629785.1 uncultured Clostridia bacterium
AGGTACGATATAATTTTCTGTATATATTGAACTACTCAGGAGGATAATTAGCAGAACTTTTTGTGCTCGTTTCATAACAAAAATGAATAACCCTTTCGCAAAGTTAGTACATTTGCGAAAAGTAGAAAAAAGAGCTCAAAAAGGCACAAAAAAAGCCGCCCTTTTGATACTTTCGTATCTCAAAGGTGGCTTTGACACACTTTTTGACTGCTGAGATGTCAAATAGCGCTTGTTTTGGTCTATATTTGATTATTTTCTGGCATTTTGTTCGTATATTTTTGCTGAATTTTTAGAAATTTCAACAAAGCTATTGCTTTTTCTTTGGTGATGTGTTATAATTCTCTCAAGATTTGACCCTTTCGCAAATGTACTAACTTTGCGAAAGGACAGGAACTGAGAGACAGTTGCGAAAATAAATCGGGGGGGGGTACATACCCCTGCTGACCGCCGTAATCGCGGATTTTCGGAACCGTGACTGAAAGCGCGACGGTTGGTAACTATCGGACGCGCTTTTTTAAAAGTGCCATCGTCCGAATACCTCCTATGAAACCGTGAGCAAAAATCTGGTATCCGTCAATGAACTGCCCCAAAAAGTTAGACGATGTGATATAATGTCTAATAAGGGGGTGCATTTCACAAAGCCGGGCTTAATAATTTTTGATTATTTCCACGAACGTGGCGCAAAAACACCGGTAGAAATAAATTCAACGGCTTCCGAGCGCAGCTTTGAAAGCGCGGGCAGCCACGCAGAAAGCGTTATTTTGAAATATATCCGAAACAATGAAACGAGGGAACGATTTGAGCGAAGAGTTGAACGGAACCGTGCTGCTGGAGAGACCCGAAACAGTTGAAAGTCCACCGAATATTGTCTTGAATCAGACGACAGTATCAGTAAAAGAACCCGATCCGCAAACGGAAATCTACACCGGCGCCGTGCCGGAGGTCAAAAACAGACCTGTCTATGCCTTCTTCAAGCGCCTTGCGGACTTCGTGCTGTCGTTAGTTGCGAGTGTCATTTTATTGATACCGATGGCAATAGTAGCGCTTATTATCTGCATTAAAGACCCCGGAAATCCGTTTTATTTGCAGACGCGCGTCGGAAAAGACGGCAAGCCTCTTAAAATACTAAAATTCAGAACGATGCGTAAAGGTGCGGACAAGCTTGAAAATATGCTGACCCCTGAGCAGTTAGAGGAGTACAAGCGGGAGTATAAGCTTGACGACGACCCGAGGCTTATAGGCTACAAAAAGCCCGGAGACGGCAAAACCTGCTTTGGTGCAAGGCTCAGGCAGTTGTCGATAGACGAGCTTCCGCAGATTTTATGGAATGTTTGTCTTAAAGCGGATATGTCTTTAGTCGGTCCGAGACCTATACTCCAAGAAGAGCTCGAAAGATATTACACCCCCGAACAGCAAAAGGCGCTGCTGTCGGTTAAGCCCGGTTTGACCGGCTACTGGCAGGCGTATGCCCGAAATGAGGCAAAATATGCGCGGGGGGGGGGGTAAGACAACAAATGGAGTTGTATTACATAGAGAATATGAGCCCGATGTTGGATATAAGGATAGTGCTTCAAACCGTCAAGGCAGTGCTGCTGCGCAGCGGTGCGAAGTAACCCCGAAGCCCCTATACGACTTCATTAAAAGGGCTTTTGACATAGCGGTGTCGCTTATTTGTCTGACGGTAGGGCTGCCCGTGTACCTGATAATGATCCTTGCTATCGTGATAGACGACCCGGGGAACCCGTTCTTTGTGCAGGAGCGTGTTGGGCTTAACGGGCGCACTTTCCGCATGGTCAAGCTCCGGACGATGTACAAAGACGCCGAAAAGCATAAATGTGAGCTGAAAAATGAGTGTGCGAGCGATGTTCACTTCAAAATGAAGAACGATCCGCGCGTCACGAGGGTCGGTCGATTCCTCCGTGCCACATCATTAGATGAGAGCACGCAGGCAATCAATGTGCTGTTCAATTCGATGTCCGTGGTAGGTCCCAGAAGTTATATTAGTAGCGAACAGGCATGCCTGCCTGACGATCGGCTGCAAGTAAAGCCCGGACTTAGTTGTTACTGGCAGCTCGCGGATACGACGAAGATGAGCGATGAGGAACAACTGGAACTGGATTATAGGTACATAAGGGAGCGCAGCGTTCGGACGGATATTAAAATTATCTTTGCGACTATTGCGTCAGTATTTAAAGGGAAAAATTGTTGATCTGGAAGTGAAAAAATGGATTCAATAGAGCTGTTTGTCCCCGGCCGTCTCTGCCTTTTCGGGGAGCATACCGACTGGGCGGGACGATACAACGAAATTAACGCCGATGTTCTGCCCGGCAAGGCTATCGTGACCGGAATAGACCTCGGCATATACGCGACTGCCGAGAAATGTGAGACCTTTGAGCTTTCGTCGCTCGACGAGAAAGGCAATGTCGTAACCTTTTCCTGCAATATGGATAAGGACGTCTTGCGCGAGAAGGCAAAGGAAACTCAGTTTTTCTGCTACGCCTGCGGAGTTGCGGCATATTTGCTCGAAAACTACCGAATTGGCGGGGCGAAGATAGATATAAATAAGGTCACACTGCCTATCAAAAAAGGTCTTTCCTCAAGCGCGGCGATCTGCGTTTTGGTGGCGCGTGCATTTAACGAGCTCTATCACTTAAAGATGAGTATAAGCGGAGAAATGCAGGCGGCATACCGTGGAGAGATGCTCACAAAATCCCGCTGCGGAAGACTTGACCAAGCCTGCGCATACGGTGTAGCTCCGGTTTGCATGGAATTTGACGGAAACGAAGTTTATGCCGAAAAGCTTTCAGTCGGGAAGAATATGTATCTTGTTTTCGCAGACCTGATGGCTAAAAAGGACACCAAAAAAATTCTTTCGGATCTGAACCGCGCATATCCTTTTCCTCAGACCGAAACGGATAAGAAAATACACGAGGCTTTGGGCAAAGACAATCAGCGGATCATTTCAGAAGCTGTCGATGCAATCGCAAAGGGCGACACCGCAAAGGTTGGCTCACTTATGACCGAGGCTCAAAAGATATTTGATGAAAAGGTGGCAATAGGCTGCCCGGAGGAATTAACTGCTCCAGTGCTTCATAGCGTACTCAATGACCCGAAGGTGAAAGAACTCACCCTCGGTGGAAAGGGAGTAGGGTCTCAGGGCGACGGCACCGTCCAATTCATTTGCGAAGACAAGCTCAAACAAGCCGAGCTTGTAAAATATCTCGAAGAAAAGGGCATGGAGCCTCACGCGTTTATGCTTCCGGCAGGCGACAGGGTCAGAAAAGCTATTATTCCCGTTGCAGGATTCGGCACAAGAATGTACCCTGAGACAAGATTTGTAAAGAAAGAATTTCTGCCGGTAATAGACCAAAACGGTCTTGCAAAGCCTGTCATAATGTATCTTCTTGAAGAGCTTGAAGAGGCGGGGATAGAAGAGATAATCATCATCGTCGGCGAAGAGGAGCTCGAAGGCTTCAAGGAGATGTTCTCAAAGGGAATCACCGAGGAGCACATAAAGAAGCTTCCGGAATCGGTACGAGAATATGAAAAGAAGATAGCGAGCATAGGCAGAAAGCTGAAATTCTCTGTTCAAAAGGAGCGCCGAGGCTTCGGGCACGCAGTCTACCAGGCGAGGGAACACCTTGGAAAAGAACCCGTGCTTTTGATGCTCGGAGACTTCATCTACAAGAGCAACATCAATCTCAACTGCGCAACGCAGCTGATAAAGTCTTACCAGAAATCCGGCGGGAAGCTTACGGTGGGAATCAAGCCTGTCGAGCTTGAAAACGTCGTTCACTACGGAATACTTACCGGGAGCTTTGACGATAGGCGCAGCTACATGATGAGCGTGACCGAGATGTACGAAAAGCCGACAGTGAGGTATGCCAAGGATCATCTTGCGACCAAGACGCCGAAAGGCAAGGAATACTACTGCACTTTCGGTACCTATATACTTACGCCCGATGTGTTTGATTACCTTGATGAGGACATCAGAAAGCACGATGAAACCGGCGACCCGAGCGAGATACAGCTCACCTCCGCGCTTTGCAGAGTGCTGGAAGCAAAAGGAATGACCGGCGCGCTGATTGACGGGAAGAGCTTTGACGTAGGGATACCGAAGGCGTATGCGGAGACTATTTTAAAATATTCGGAGGGAAAGTGAAATGTCAATACTTGTTTGCGGCGGCGCAGGGTACATAGGCAGTCATATCAACAAGCTTCTTGCGCAAAAGGGCTATGACACAATAGTCTATGACAACCTGATTTACGGTCACAGAGAAGCGGTAAAGTGGGGAAAATTCGTCGAGGCAGACCTTTGCGACAGAACTGCGCTCGACCGAGTTTTCAGCGAGAATAAAATAGACGCCGTGTTCCATTTTGCAGCGTTTGCGTATGTCGGCGAGAGCGTTACGGAGCCTGCAAAATACTATTTCAACAACGTCTGCAACACGCTTAATCTTTTGGAAACGATGCGCGCTCACGGCTGCGATAAAATCATATTTTCCTCGACCTGCGCGACCTACGGCATACCCGAAAAGCTGCCTATTACCGAGGATATGCCGCAAAATCCTATCAACCCATACGGCGCAACAAAGCTTATGGTCGAGAGGATATTCAAAGACTACTGCACCGCCTACGGACTTAAATATGTTGCACTCAGATACTTCAACGCTGCGGGTGCCGACCCCGACTGCGAGATAGGCGAGAATCACAACCCCGAGACGCATATTATCCCGCTTGTTCTTGACGCGGCATACGGCAAACGCCCCGACATAAAGGTCTTCGGCAGTGATTACCCGACCCGCGACGGCACCTGCATAAGGGATTATATCCACGTCACCGACCTTGCCGACGCTCACCTTCTGGCGCTTGAATATCTGAATAAAGGCGGCGAGAGCGGCTTCTTCAACCTCGGAAACGAAAACGGCACCTCCGTCCTTGAGGTGATAGATTCGGTCAAGAGGGTCACAGGCAAGGATTTCAAAGTAACGCTTGCGCCGCGGCGCCCCGGAGACCCGCCCACGCTCGTCGGAAGCAGCAAAAGAGCGCAGGAAATCTTGGGCTGGAAGCCGAAGTTTGCGGATATTGACACTATCACAAAGCACGCGGCGGAGTGGTATAAAAAGATGAACGGAATTGAGGGGTAATATGTACGATTATCTTATAGTAGGTTCAGGTCTTTACGGCGCGGTATTTGCACACGAAGCCTTAAAGCGCGGCAGATCCGTTCTCGCAGTAGAAAAGCGTGATCACATCGGTGGAAATATTTACTCTGAAAACGTGGGCGGTATCAATGTTCATAAATACGGACCGCATATATTTCACACCAACAGCGACGAGGTCTGGAATTATGTAAATCAGTTTGCGGAATTTAACAGATTTACGCTTATGCCGGTTGCACATTACAAAGATGAACTGTACAATATGCCGTTCAATATGAACACGTTCAGCAAAATGTGGAATATCTCTACTCCGGCAGAAGCGCAGGCAATCATCGAAAAACAGCGCGCCGAAATTCCCGGTGAACCTAAAAATCTTGAAGAACAGGCAATCAAGCTTGTCGGTCGCGACATCTATGAAAAGCTTGTCAAGGGTTACACAGAAAAACAGTGGGGCAGACCCTGCACCGAGCTTCCGGCGTTTATCATTAAGCGCCTGCCGGTGAGATTTGTTTATGATAATAACTATTTCAATGACAAGTATCAGGGAATACCGGTCGGCGGTTATACACAGATGGTTGAGAAGATGCTCGACGGTGCGGAAATCCGCTTGAATACCGACTTCTTGGCGGATAGGGAGAACCTGTCAAAGCTTGCAAAAACGATAGTCTACACCGGTCCGATCGATGCGTATTTCAACTATTGCTACGGAAAGTTGGAATTCAGAAGTCTGAGGTTTGAAACCGAGGATTTGCCAATCGAGAATTATCAGGGCTGCGCGATGGTGAACTACACCGAGAAGAGCGTGCCTTATACGAGGATCGTCGAGCATAAACATTTTGAGTATGGCTGTCAGGGCGGAGAAAAGACCGACCACACCGTCATCACACGTGAATATCCTAAGGTTTGGCAGAAAGGTGACGAGCCTTATTATCCGATAAACGACGATAAGAATAACGCACTCTATGCGAAATATAAGGCTCTTGCCGACGCTGAGAAAAACGTTATCTTCGGCGGGAGACTCGGGGAGTATAAGTATTATGATATGGATAAGGTCATAGCGGCGGCGCTGGAAACATCAAAAAAGAATCAGGAGAAATAACATGAGCAAGAATATCTCACCTCCCGAAATTTTGACGGGGGGGGGTACATCTAAACGAATAGGATATATAGACGCGCTGAAAGGCTTCGCAATTATTTGCGTTGTAATAGGCCATGTTGCAGACGGATATTTCAGCGCGGGAATGTATCCGGAATCGAGTACATTTATTTACAGTGTTTATAATATCGTATACGCATTTCATATGCCGTTATTTATGATGATCAGCGGATTTGTATTCTGCACGGCTTATGTTCGAGAGGGCATTCCGAATGCCAAAAGAATACACAGACAGATACTTAATCTTGTGGCAGTATATTTGATTTTCAGTATATCTTTTGGCTTATTTAAGGTGGCTGTTGGCAAATATACAAACAAGCCCGTGTCTCTAATGGACGTGGCTATGATATGGGCAAAGCCTATTGCTCCATATTGGTATCTTTATGTTTTGATCTTTTTATATCTAATCTTTTCTGTTGAACGACTATATAAAATAAACAAGTATATAATGATATCTTTACTCACAGTGTTAGCGCTAATAAGTCAACTTTTCTATTTACCATATTTTCAAATTAACAGTATGCTTTACTATGCGATATTCTTTTATATAGGATTACTTCATAGCCTTAGTGATGACAAAATAATAGGAAATAAAGTATTGGCGGTTATTATGCTGTGTGCTTCGGTTGCTTTGAGTGCTGTGCTTTGGAATAAAGAAAACGATATGGAAAAAATCCTATCAAAAAATTTCGCTGCAAGTATAGTAATAGCCCTTGGAGTTTCACTTGCAATTTGGTATTTATTTGAGAATATAAAGGCATTGGGCAGCAACCGATTTTTGCAAACCATTGGCAGATACAGCCTTGAAATATACGTTATACATTGTGTCTTTACAGCGGGATTTAGAATTATTATTCCGAGGCTCGGTATAGAAAATGTTTATTTGAGCTTTTTATTGAATACGATCATCAGTACCGCAATCCCTATCGGCTTTTCGTTTGTTTGTAAAAAGTTGAATATTCACGGCTTGTTCTTCAAGCCGGTGACATATATTAAAAATTTAAAGAATGGTATTAAAGGCAAAAACTGCTAAATTTATACAGGAGAAGATAGAATGCAAGGCATAATTCTCGCCGGCGGCAGCGGCACCCGGCTCTACCCGTTGACAATGGTAACCTCGAAGCAGCTGT
>CANRFB010000093.1 GCA_947629785.1 uncultured Clostridia bacterium
GATCTTTTATTAGACACAAAAAGCATTATTCCGCTAAGTTCCATCAGAATCAACGCTCTTAAGTTGATGACATTGCCCAAGGAGGGGGAAACGATTCCCCGCCTATATAGGCGGGAAAAATTTTGTAGATTTAATTTTACTTAATGCACGGTATACTTAGGCGGGAAATAACAAAATAACGCCTGCATGGGTCAAGGCTTCAGCCTTGCCTGCAAAAATTTTTTGAAAATGGTGTACAAATGCGCGGAAGTGTGCTATAATTATATGTGTAATTCTGTGCGGGAGGTGTCAGCGTGGGTCTGGCTGAAAAGATAAGCGGTCTCATTTCAAGGGACAAGTTCGAGAACGAGTTCCGCAACGCCCTGAAAAGTCAGGGGCTTTACATATCTTCTAAGGAAAATGATAACGTTTTTAACGTCTCAAACGGCTCGGTCACTTTCAAAATAAATGTGAGCGACCCCCGCCGCCGCTTTGAACACACGGGCGCCGCTCCCGATCTGGACAGGTTTATCAGACGCCTTGCCCTCGACGCCATTATTAAGGAGCGCATGGTGTCTTTTACCAACGGTCAGGAATTCCTGCGGCTGCTTATTATGCGCGAACAGGACGTTACGGACGAAATGATAAGTGCCGATTTCGTGGACGGGCTAAAAAAAGTCGTCGTCTATACCCCCGATGACGAAACTATACATTTTCTGGACGAAAACGCTCTCAAACGCTGGGGCGTTCCGCGGGAAGTTGTGTTCTCCGTGGCGGACAGAAACCTTTGCAGAATGTTGTCACGGGTGGAAATAGGCGAGGAAAATCTCGGCGATATAAAGGCTCTGGATTTCAAAATAAGCTCCCCCGCTTTTTGCAGTTCGCTTATACTCTGCAACGAGTTCCGCTCCGCCGTTTATGAAAAATTAGGCGCAAAATTCCTCGTGGTCGCCCCCTCACGGGAAAGCCTCCTCGTTCTGAAAAATATTACAAACGATATTCTGGAGGGGCTTGGCACGGTCATTCTCAACGAATACCGCAAGGCGAAAAACCCCCTTACCACGGACGTGCTTTTATTTACCCCACAGGGCGTGCAGACCGCAGGAAGATTTTCTTTGGGACATACCGATAAAGGAGATAATTAATTATGTCAAAAAATAACAAAAACCATTATGTTAAGAAAAAATCTACGGCTGTCAGGATCCTGATGATAGTCCTTGCCGCTCTTATGATAGTCGGTCTTGCGGCTATCCCTCTCCGCGCCGAGGAAAGCGGCGAAAGTCTCACCGTTCAGTCCTTTGAAACGGGCAGGCTTGCGGACGCTATCAGCGAAGCCGCAAACGGCACGGACTACAATTTTATTAAAAATGTCGCCGTGCTTTCGGGAACGCTCAACGCCGCGGATTTTGGTTCGCTGGCGGCGATACCCAATCTGGAAATTCTCGAACTGGCAGGAACGGAAACGGAGAACGGCATTATTCCCGAAAACGCTCTTCCCTCGCGGAATCAGCTTTCCCTTATAACTTTGCCCAAGAATACCGTTGAAATAGGCGCAAATGCTTTTTCCAACAACAAGAAACTCGTAAAAGTCACAATGCCCGCAACGGTGACGAAAATAGACGATTTCGCCTTTGCATACTGCGAAGCCCTTGAAAATATCCCCGTTTCCGAAAAGGTGGAATATATTGGCGAAAGTGCATTTCAGGACTGCAAGGCTATAAAGGAATTTGTTATCCCCGCAGGAATTACAGAAATTTACCCCAATACTTTCAGCAAATGCGGCTTTGAAAGCATTTCCATCGGTCCCAACGTTACAAAGATAGATACGGGCGTTTTTGCCGACTGCAACGGTCTGAAAGATATTTATGTATACCCCGAAGCCGCTCCCGCGCTGGACGGCGATGTTTTCAGGAACGTAAGCGCGGATATCCACTGTTACGCCGATTCGGAAGAAAGCTATCAGAGCTGGCTCATGCAGAATATGACTCTTACCCCCGACCTTACGGGCGAATATGCACTTTCTGCGGAAGTTCCCGAGGAAAACAAAGAGCAGTATTCCGAAACTGCTGCGGCTGAAACTTCCGCGGCGGAGGAAAGCGTTTCCGAAACCGCTGCGGAAACCGAAGAAACGACAGCTTCCGAAGCTGTTCCCGCAAGCGCGGAAAGCAGTTCGGGCGGATTAAGCGTGGGAGTAGTTGTTGTAATAGTAATAATGGCTGTTATAATAGCCGTTCTGGCAACGATACTTGTTATGAATTCCAAGAAGAACAAAAGTTAAAGAGGTTTTTCAATGGCTGACATTTTCGGAACATTATACGGCGGGTTTGCCTCTCCTAAAGAAACAAAGGGAGAGGCTCGGCTCGACGCGTTCATAAAAAAATTCGGGGGAATATTTTTCCCCTTTTTGCTTTGCCTGACATTGATGTCCGCAGGGCTTTACATTTTCACGGAGAATGTAATTGACATCTTCACAATAATCGCGGCGGCGGAAGCCGCGGGCTGTTTTGCGCTTTTCGGTAGACTCCGGAAACTGAAACACGGCGGTGTGGTATATTTCGCCATGCTTGTGGCTGTAATGATAATTTTCAACTTCCTGATAATGCTTTCAGGTCCGCGGGAATTTGTGGAATGGTTCTTTTCGGGCGGGCAGAGCGTTGACACAAGACCTGTATTTCTTATTGCGTTTATATGGTTTTTCGGGTTCTTTTTCTGCTCGGTAATTTACTATTTCACGCAGGTAATATACCGCTCGGCGGCAGTGGTGCTTATTTCGCTGATACCGCCTGCCCTTTCGGTAAAAGTTACCGTTGCGCTGCCGAGTTATTTCCCGTTTATATTGGCGGGGATAAATCTTATCCTGTTCATTTACTACAGCAGGCAGGCGTTTATCGGGAAAAGCCGTTCGGGGAAAAGTTCCGCGGCGCTTGTGGTTTACACCGATTTTGCAGCTGCCGCAGTTCTGCTTGCGCTTATTCTTCCTAAACCCACCGAAACGCCCTATTATGAACGTTTTGAATATTACATGAGCTTTTTCCAGATAGGCGGGGAAAGAGAAACACAGATGAACGGCAGTTACAGCAGATATTCGGGAAATGCCGACGATATGCTGAACGGCGAAAGCCGTCTGCTATACTATATAAATACAAGTTCTCCCGTATACATGAAAACGCAGGTCTTTAACGATTACGACAGTGAAAACAACCGTTGGGATTCGGGCGACGAAAACCTGAACGGCAGCAAAAAGTGGCAGGACGCCGCGCAGCTGCTGAATTTCCAGAAGCTCGGCAGTGCGTTTGAAAAGGTCAACTCATATGACGGGGAATTTTACGAAGAATACCCCGCTGCGGAACTTTTCAGCGGCATTACCGAAGCGGAAAGTTTCAGTCTGGTATATCCGAGGGATTACCCTGCGATATATGTTCTTGCGCCTTTGCGAAGCACTCTTGCCTCGGTTTCAAACACGGGGGCAAGATTCACCGCGCGGACGGATTCGGGAGAAATTTTCACGAACCTTGCATACCTCCCGCCGAATGCGGAATATACTATCAGGTATTACACGGAAAATATCCTTGACGAACTTATTTCCCGCGGTGCTTGTGACATTTCGGAAGAAGATTTCGGGGATATGCTGAACTATGCGGAAACGGAGCTTTATTTCTCCGACAGCGAAAGCGAGGAATACAAGACCGTCAGCGCATTTTTAGAGGAATACGAAAACGCCGTGAACTACCGCCAAGACCACCACACGGAAGTTTCTCCCGAAATAACAGAGCTTTCCCAAACCCTTACGGCGGGCTTGGAATACGACTATCAGAAAGCCGAAGCCATAGAGCAGTATTTTTACAACAACGGATTTATTTACAGTCTTGCGTACCGTCCGCCGGAGGGTATGGACACCGCGGAATATTTCATCTTTGAAAGCAGGACGGGAACTTGTTCCGATTTTGCCACGGCATTTACGCTTCTTGCCCGTGCGGCGGGGCTTTCCGTGCGGTACGCCGAGGGGTTTGTTCCCGATGCGGGAGAAGAACCTGTGGAGAATTCCTACTTCATATACACCGAAAACGCCCACGCTTACCCCGAAGTATATATTTCCGGCGCGGGCTGGAAAATTTATGAGCCCACCGTTCCCGACCTGACAGGCGGAGCGGGCGATTCCGATGAAAACAACGCAGACGACGCGCTGACGGCAATTTTTACGGCAATAATCGCGGTAATAGCAGGCGGAATATTCATATTATTAATAATACTCCGTCCGAAAATAGCGGAGGGCATTTTCAGAATACGTTTAAAATTTGCGGACAATTCCGCGGCGGTGAAACTTCTCTACAACCGCCATGCGCGGATCTTAGGCGAAAAGACGGAGACCGACACTTCTTCCATGACCGCCGAGGAAGTGGCGGGAATGACATTTGAAAAGACAAACATACCACTTGAACCGCTTACCGGAAGTTTTACCGAAGTCTGCTACGGCGGCAGGGAAATTTCCGACGAAAATCTACAGACGGCATACGATTGCTACAAAAAGCAGCGGAAGGAATTATTCCGCAAAAATAAAAAACGAAAGGACAGATAAAAAATGACTGCACTTATTACGGGAGCAAGCTCGGGAATCGGGCGCGCCATAGCGCGCCGCTTGGGGAAAATGGGGCTGCGGCTGATAATTACGGGGCGGAACAGGGAAAGCCTTGACGCCCTGCGCCGCGAGATAGGCGAACGGCAGGTAAAAGTCATCACCGCCGACATAAGCAGCCGCGAAGAATGTTACAGGCTTTACAAAGAAACCTGCAAGTATGATATTGACATTCTGATAAACAACGCAGGGTTCGGGCTTTTCGGGGAATTTGCCGACACGTCCCTTGAAAAGGAACTTGAAATGGTAGACGTGAACGTCTGCGCGCTGCACATTCTCACAAAGTTATTTTTAAAAGACATGATGCAGAAAGACCGCGGGTATATACTGAATGTTGCGTCGGCGGCGGGATTTTTCCCGGGACCGCTTATGGCGACATATTATGCCACGAAGAACTATGTGGTAAGTCTCACGGAAGCGATAAACGAGGAACTGCGGAGCAAAGGCAGCAAGGTATATATCGGCGCATTCTGCCCGGGACCTGTTGACACGGATTTCAACCGCCGAGCGGGGGTGAAATTCTCACTGAAAGGCATACCCGCGGAACAGGCAGCTGAAAGCGCGCTTTCGGGAATGTTCTCGCGGCGTATGCTGACCATACCCACAAGCACCATAAAGGCGGCGAAGTTCGGGGCGAGGTTTGCGCCCGATTCTGTTATTGTCAAAGCGGCAAGGCTTATGCAATCCAAGAAACAAGGCTGAAGCCTTGACCCATTCAGGGCAGGCTGAGCCTGCACCCTTTCAGGTTTTATTTTGTTATCCTCCGCGTGGCGTTCGCCGTGAGGCAGGCTGAGCCTGCACCCTTTTTACAGAGTTGAGAGTTGAGATATTGACAGAAACCGTCAGCTCTCAACTCTCCACTCTTAACTCTCAACTCTAAAAAATTCCCCCGCCCATACGGACGAGGGAAATTTTTATGCTTTATGCTTTATGCAATTTTCTTAATGTGAAAATCACTGTAACAGCTGCAGAACGCTCTGGGGCAGCTGATTAGCCTGCGCGAGCATAGACTGGGAAGCCTGAGACAGGATCTGCTGCTTTGTGAAGTTCATCATCTCTTCTGCCATGTTGGTATCGCGGATTCTGGACTCTGCAGAAGTCAGGTTCTCGATAGTAACATTCATGTTATCGATCTTGTGTTCCAGACGGTTCTGTGTAGCACCGAATGTAGCACGAACCATTGATACCTTATTGATAGCATTATCAATATGGTCGATAGCTGCATTAGCAGACTTCTGATCTGTGAGTTTAAGGTCAGCTGTTCCGAGACCGTCTGCACGAGCGGAGCAGTTCATGTTAGCAATAAGATCGCCAATGCCATTAGATTCATAATTGAATGTGAAATCAACGGAATCCTTAGTTCTTGCACCAACTTGCATAACAAGATGATCTGTGTAAGTCAGAGGAGCTGTTGCAGCATTGTTGGAGTTGGACTGAGAAACCTTTCCTTTAGGTTCAACAAGTTTAACAGACTCCTTATTAGCCGGTGTAAATGTTGCCTGACCTACATTCATGGTTGTTGTTATTGTACCTGCGTTAGCAGCTTTTGTCATTGTTGTTGCAGTCAACTGTCCAAGTTTTGTTTCAGTCCCCTTTTCGTCACGATAATAGATATTCATTCCGTTATCCATTACCAACTTACCATTACCAACTTTTCCAAGCTCTGCTTTAGGAGCATCTGCATCAGCAGGAACTTTCTGTCCATTTACTCTAACGGTACCAGCTGTAGCTGCTGTACCATCTTTTGCAAATGTTTCTTCAATTGTAAGACCATTTAATGCGTTCCAAGCGTCCGCAAGTTCTTGGCTGGTTATTTTTAAATCTTTATCGGAAGTAAATGCAACCGGTTTGTTCGGATTAGCTCCATCAGCAGCTTCACCGCCGGTTGTACCAAGGTCTATGTTATAACCTATCGTACCGCCTACAACGCCCACGGCAGCAGCCTTTTTACCAAATGTTACTGTAATAGTATCACCTGCAACTATTTTATCTGTATCAACTACAAAAATAGCTCCGTCATACTCAAAACCACCTGTCGCACCGTTTGCACCTGTCTTGTCAGTTACATTACCCTTAGCTCCGTCAGAAGCTTTCCAAGTTACAGTACCATCGTCCCCTATATTTGCTGTAAATGTAACAGTTTCTTCGTTTGTTCCGGCATATTTGGAAGTATCAACAGCCTTTACATATCCGCCTGCTGTACCAAGCTGCTGAGCCTGACGAACAGCATTTGCATAATCAAATTTACCATTAGTTGCCTTTACTCCGTCAGCCATTTCACCACCGTTAAGGAGAACAACGCCGTTGAAGTCTGTATCGGCGATCTGGTTCAGTTCGTCATTCAGCTGATCGAATTCGAGCTGGATAGCTTCGCGGTCAACTTCGTCCTGATATGTGCCGTGTGCAGCCTGATCCGCAAGGGTCTTCATTCTCTGGAGAATGTTGTCGGTCTCTGTGAGAGCACCCTCGTAAGTCTGGATCATGGAGATACCGTCCTGAGCGTTCTTAACGCCCTGAGTCATACCGGCGATCTGGGATCTCATCTTCTCGGAAACTGCCAAGCCTGCTGCGTTATCGCCTGCGCGGTTAATTGCATAGCCGGAAGAAAGCTTTTCAAGGGACTTGCTGAGTTTGGAATTGTTGATACCGAAGTATCTGTTAGCGTTCATCGCTGTAATGTTGTGCTGTACTACCATAATAGTTACCTCCTGTAATAATTTGTTACTTGCGAATCCGTTCGCATTTCACTAAAGTATGCTTTAGCGAAATCCATTTCCG